>NZ_BHYL01000389.1 GCF_003851725.1 Cellulomonas algicola
GCCCCCGCCGCGCCGCAGCAGCCCACCGCCGTGAAGCCGGGGGCACCGCAGGCACCGCGCAAGCCGCGCCCCGCGCCGAAGGCCGACGAGGCCCCGCCCGCACCGGGCGACCTCGTCTGCGGGCACTGCGGCGCGGGCAACGCCCCCACGCGCAAGTTCTGCCGCCGCTGCGGCACGAGCCTCGCCGACGCACCCGTCGCGCAGCGCCGGTCGTGGTGGAGCCGGCTGTGGCGCCCCGAGCCCAAGGCCGCGCGCACCGCCGGTTACCGGCCGCCGCGCCGGCGCCGCTTCCCGACGCGGCCCGTCGTCGCGATCGTCGTCATCGGGGCGATCGTCGCCGCGGTGCTCGCGTTCCGGCCCGAGATCGAGCGGGCCAGGATCTCGGTGCTCGACCGCATCCAGGGCAACACCGCCGTCAACCCGACGCAGATCGCCGCGTCGAGCGAGCTCCCCGACCGGCCCGCCAAGCAGATCCGCGACGGCGCGACCAACCTCGCGTGGTCCCCCGCGGCGCCCGGCGACGGCGTCGGGCAGTTCGTCGACATGGCGTTCGCGCAGCCGTTCCGGCTCACGCGCGTGCTCGTCATCCCCGGCGCGTCGGACGTCGAGAAGGACTACCTCGAGGGGTCGAGCCCGCGCGTGCTCACGCTCACCGCCACCACGTCGGCGGGCACGCAGCAGACCGTCGACCTGCCGCTCGCCGACCGCGTCGGCCTGCAGAGCGTCGCGACCGCGATCGACGACGTCGTGGCGATCCGCCTGACCATCAGCTCCACGTACCGCGCGACGCCCGAGACCCACGTGGCGATCGCGGAGGTGGAGCTCCGCGGCCGCTCGTGACGGCCGGACCGGCGGTGACCGGCGACGAGGCGGGCGCGACCACGGGCCCCACAGGCGTGAGCCGCGGTGCGGGACGGCCGCGCAGCGGTGCCGCGCCCGTCGCACGGTCCGCGACGGCGGCCACCGCAGGCGACGGCTCGTCACCGACGGCGACCCCCAGGGTGTCGAGCATGGCCCGGTAGCCCTGCGACGCCCGGTGCGCGGCGGCGGCGTCCCCGGCCGCGGTGAACGCCGTCACGAGCACGCGCCACGCGTGGTCCCGGCACTCGTCGAGCCGGATGGCCCGGGTCGCCGCGGCGACGGCACGGTCGAAGCGGCCGCGCTCCATCTCGAGCTCGGCGAGCTCGACGGCGGCGTCGGCGGCCGTGAGCCGCAACCGCTCACGCTCCGCGACCACCCAGTCCGCGGGCCCGTCCTCGGGCAGCAGGTCGCCGGCGTGCAGGTCGACGGCCCGTGCGAGCTCGGCGCGCGCGCCCGCGTCGTCGCCCGCGGCCCGCAGCCGTCGGGCCTCCCGCACCGCACGGTCGAGCTCGGCGACGTCGCTCGTCGACCCGGGGCGCAGCACGAGCGTGTAGGTCTCGCCGTCGCGCACGACCAGCCGGCTGCTGCGCGTCGGGACGCCCGGCTCGAGCGCGCGCCGTACCGCCGACAGGCTCACGTGCAGGTTGTGCAGCGCCGCGCGCGGGTCGAGGTCGCCCCACAGCGCCTCGGCCAGCTGCTCGCGGTGCACCGGCCGGCCCGCGTGCAGCGCGAGCACCCGCAGCGCGGCGCGGGCCCGCGGACGGACGCCCGACAGGTCCGCGTCGACCCCGTCGACGCGCAGGCGGAACTCCCCCAGGCAGCGGACGTCGACCAGCGGCACGCCGCCCCACACGGGGTCGTCGACCGCGTGGGGCCGCCGCACCGGGGAGCCGGGCGTCGCCGCGTCGAGCACCGCCCACGGCCGCACGTCCACGCCGTGCTCCTCGGCGGTCGCGGTCGCGAGCCCTCGCAGCTCGGCGCCGCCGTCGGGGTCGGTCGCCGCGAGCGCGGCGTACGCGTACGCCAGCGCGCCCGGTGCGCCCGCCCGGCGCGCGACCGCCTCCGCGGTCCGGGCG
>NZ_BHYL01000390.1 GCF_003851725.1 Cellulomonas algicola
CGGGGAGGAGGCCCGCCCAGTGGCGCGCCTCGTCGACGAGCTCGACGCGGTAGAGGTCGTCGAGCGCGTCGAGCGGCTGCCACGCGGCGAAGTCGGTCGAGCCGTCGACCTCGTGCCGCAGGTCCCCGCCGACGACGTGCGCGCGGTAGACGATGCGCAGCAGCTGGGTCTTCTCGGTCATGGCCGTCGGGCCGAGCGCGGGGTCGACGACGAGCGAGGAGATGCCGAGCAGCTCGTCGAGCTCGATCGCGTACCCGGTCTCCTCGCCCACCTCGCGGACGGCGGCGTCGGCGGGGTCCTCGTAGGGGTCGATCCCGCCGCCGGGCATCGTCCACTTGGGGCCGACGCCGACCATGGGCGCGAGACGGGACAGGAGCATCCCGCGCTGGTCGACGACGACGGCGTACGCGCTCACCCGGATGGCCACGGTCCGAGGCTAGGGGACGACTGCGGGTAGCCTGGACGGTCGTGGCCACCACCGACTTCCCCGCCGAGATCCGCGAGCTGCGCACCACCCTGGAGTCCATCCAGGCGGTGAGCGACCCGACCGCGCTCAAGGCGAAGATCGCGGACCTGTCGGAGCAGGCGAGCGCCCCCAACCTGTGGGACGACCCTGACGCGGCGCAGAAGGTCACGAGCGCGCTGTCGGCGACGCAGGCGGAGCTGGACCGGGTGGCGAAGCTCGGGGGCCGCATCGACGACCTCGAGACGCTCGTCGAGCTCGGCGTCGAGATGGAGGACGAGGACAGCCTGGCCGAGGCGGAGGTCGAGCTCACGGGGATCCGCCGGGACCTGGGCGAGCTCGAGGTCCGCACGCTGCTCAACGGCGAGTACGACCAGCGCGAGGCGGTCGTGACGATCCGCTCGGGTGCGGGCGGTGTCGACGCGGCGGACTTCGCGGAGATGCTGCTGCGGATGTACCTGCGCTGGGCGGAGCGGCACGGCTACCCGACGACGGTCCTCGACACGAGCTACGCCGAGGAGGCGGGCCTGAAGTCGGCGACGTTCGAGGTCAAGGCGCCGTACGCGTTCGGGCACCTGTCGGTCGAGGCGGGCACGCACCGGCTGGTGCGCATCTCGCCGTTCGACAACCAGGGGCGTCGGCAGACGTCGTTCGCGGCGGTCGAGGTCATCCCCCTGATCGAGGGCACGGACTCGGTCGAGATCCCGGAGTCGGAGATCAAGGTCGACGTGTTCCGCTCGTCGGGCCCGGGTGGTCAGTCGGTCAACACGACGGACTCCGCGGTCCGCATGACGCACATCCCGACGGGCATCGTCGTGTCGATGCAGAACGAGAAGTCGCAGATCCAGAACCGCGCGGCCGCGCTGCGCGTGCTCCAGTCCCGCCTGCTGCTGGTCCGCAAGGCGGAGGAGGACGCGAAGAAGAAGGAGCTCGCGGGCGACATCAAGGCGTCGTGGGGCGACCAGATGCGCTCGTACGTGCTGCAGCCGTACCAGATGGTCAAGGACCTGCGCACGGAGCACGAGGTCGGCAACCCTGCCGCGGTGTTCGACGGGGACATCGACGACTTCATCGAGGCCGGCATCCGCTGGCGCCGGTCGCAGTCGGTCGAGGCCTGACCACCGCCGGGCACCCGACGGGGCCTGACGCTGACGCCCCCGGGCACCCGTCGCGGCACGCCCGCACGCGCTCGTCGCGACACCCTCCGTCCGAGGAGCCGTCGCGGCGAGCGCTTGCCGTCTCCGGCGCCGGGACCAACGTCCCGAGGTCGTCGCCCAGGTCACCCGATGCCTTCGCATCGTGAAGTTAACTCTCACGGAGTACGTGGGAGCGCACCCACGCGCCCGGAAGACACAGGTTGGTAACGGAACTTGCACCGGGCTTGGCTTCGGGTCTTGAATTCAAACGACATGACCGGATGCGCGGACAGCGCGGACCAGGCAGTGGTCCGCACGGGTGTCGACGGGCAGTGACGCCCCGGACGACGCGACCGGACGGTGCACAACAGGGAGCGGACAACGATGTCTTTTGCATGGAGGAAGGTTGCCGTCGGCGTCGCCACGGCCGGCCTGATCGTCGGACTCTCGGCCTGCAGCCAGGAGCGTGAGCCGAGCGGCGACGAGACCGGCGGCGGCGCTGCCGAGGACACCCTCATCGGCATCGCGATGCCGACGAAGAGCCTCGAGCGCTGGAACCGTGACGGCTCGCACCTCGAGGAGCTGCTGCAGGACAACGGCTACGAGACGACGCTGCAGTACGCCGACAACAAGGTCGACCAGCAGATCACCCAGATCCAGAACATGATCAACCAGGGCGCCGACGTCCTGGTCATCGCGTCGATCGACGGCACGGCCCTCGCGCCGGTCCTCGAGGACGCGGCGGCGGCCGACATCACGGTCATCGCGTACGACCGCCTCATCAACGACACGCCGAACGTCGACTACTACGCGACGTTCGACAACGAGAAGGTCGGCACGCTCCAGGGCCAGTTCATCGAGGAGGCCCTCGACCTCAAGAACGCCGCGGGGCCCTTCAACCTCGAGCCGTTCGCGGGCTCGCCGGACGACAACAACGCCAAGTTCTTCTTCTCCGGCGCGTGGGACGTCCTGCTGCCCTACGTCGAGGCGGGCAAGCTCGTCGTCCCGTCGGGCAAGGCGCCCGCGTCGAACGACGACTGGGCCTCCATCGGCATCCAGGGCTGGGGCTCCGACACCGCCCAGGCCGAGATGGAGAACCGCCTCAACTCGTTCTACGGCGGCGGCCAGAAGGTCAACGTCGTCCTGTCGCCCAACGACTCGCTGGCCCTCGGCATCGCCCAGGCCCTCGAGGGCGCCGGCTACGCGCCGGGCGAGGGCTACCCGGTCCTCACCGGCCAGGACGCCGACCAGGCGAACGTGCTCAACATGCTCGCCGGCAAGCAGTCGATGACGGTCTGGAAGGACACCCGCGCGCTGGGTGACCAGGTCGCCAAGATGGTCGACCAGATCGTCAAGGGCGAGACGGTCGACGTCAACGACGAGGAGACGTACGACAACGGCAACAAGGTCGTCCCGACCTACCTGCTCGACCCGGAGGTCGTGACCCCCGACACGGTCGAGTCGGTGCTGGTGGAGTCCGGCTTCTACAAGGCCGAGGACCTCGGTCTCTGATCCCGACCCGGGCCGCCGGCGCGC
>NZ_BHYL01000391.1 GCF_003851725.1 Cellulomonas algicola
CGCACCCTCCGCTGCGCTCCGCCTCAGTTCCGGTTCCTGTGGTCGGACTGAGGCTGCGCTCCGCTGCGGGCGCGTGCCGCCGGCGCGGCCCGCACCCTCCGCTGCGCTCCGCCTCAGTCCTCGAAGGTGTTGAGCAGCGAGTGCGCCGCACGCTCCAGGTAGTCCCACAGCTCGGCCTTGTGCAGGGGGGCCAGGTCGAGCGTGTCGACCGCGGCGCGCATGTGGCGCAGCCAGCGGTCGCGCGCGTCGGGGTTGACCTTGAACGGGGCGTGCCGCATGCGCAGGCGCGGGTGGCCGCGCTGCTCGCCGTACGTCGTCGGGCCGCCCCAGTACTGCTCGAGGAACATCGTCAGCCGCTCGGCGGCGGGGCCGAGGTCCTCCTCGGGGTACATCGCGCGCAGCACGGGGTCGTCGGCGACGCCGCGGTAGAACTCGTCGACGAGCCGCACGAACGTCTCGTGCCCGCCGACGGCCGCGTAGAACGAGTCGGGTCTCACGCCGACCATCCTCACACGCACGCGCGGACGTCGAGACGAGGCGTCGGTCACCTCGTCCGGACGCGGGGACCGCGTCGCGCCCGCCTCAGAGCCCGAGCTCCGCGAGCACCGGCAGCCCCGCCCGGACGACCTCCTGCGCGTCGGTCGCGGTCGACGCGGCGAGCGCGAGGGTCGCGAGGCGGCGGCACTCGTCGACCGGGGTCGCGGCGAGCACGGCGGCGACGTCGGGGAGCGCGCGCGGCGTCATCGACAGCGACGTGACCCCGAGCCCGACGAGCACGACGGCGAGCGCGGGCACCGCGGCGGCCTCGCCGCAGACGCCGACGGGACGGCCCTGCTGGGCGCCGCCGCGGCACGTCGCCGCGACGAGCTGGAGCACGGCGGGCTGCCACGCGTACGACAGGTGCGCGACGGCACCGAGCACGCGGTCGGCGGCCATCGTGTACTGCGTGAGGTCGTTGGTGCCGATGCTCGCGAACGACGCGTGCGCGAGGATCGGGCCGGCGAGCAGCGCGGCGCTCGGCACCTCGACCATGACGCCGGCCGTCTCCAGCCCGTGCCGCGCGCACGCGGCGACGAACTCCTGGGCCTCGTCGACGGTCGCGACCATGGGGGCCATGACCCAGACGGTCGCCGACTCGGCCGCGGCCGCACGCGCGATCGCGGTGAGCTGGTCCTCGAGGACCTCGGGGTGCGCGACGGACGTGCGCAGGCCCCGCACGCCGAGCGCGGGGTTCGCCTCGGCGTCACCGGCGAGGAAGGGCAGCGGCTTGTCGGCGCCCGCGTCGAGCGTGCGGACGACGACCTTGCGCCCGGGGAAGGCGGCGAGGACCTGCCGGTAGGCGGCGACCTGCTCGTCCAGGCCGGGGGCTTCGTCGTGGTCGAGGAACACGAACTCGGTGCGGAACAGCCCGACACCCTCGGCGCCCTGCGCGGCGGCGTCGAGCGCGTCCTGCGGGCTGCCGACGTTCGCGAGCAGCTCGACGCGGTGCCCGTCGGCGGTGCGGCCCTGGCCGTCGAACGTGCGGACCTGCGCGGCGAGCGCGCGGGCGGCGGCGACCTGCGCCTCGTCGGGCGCGACGGTCACCGTCCCCGCGCCGCCGTCCACGAGGACCTCGTCGCCCTCGCCGACCGTGGTCTCGATGCCGCGCGCGGCGACCACGCACGGGATGCCGCGTGCGCGGGCGAGGATCGCGGTGTGCGACGTCGGCCCGCCCGCGCCCGTGACGATGCCGAGCACCTGGGCGGGGTCGAGGGTCGCCACGAGCGCGGGGGCGATGTCGGTCGCCACGAGGACGTACGCGTGCGCACGCTCGGGCAGGCCCGGCGCGGGGCGGCCCGTGAGGTCGGCGACGAGCCGGTCGCGCACGTCCTCGATGTCGCGCACGCGCTCGGCGAACAGGCCGCCGAGGGCCGCGAACTGCTCGGCGACCGCGTCGGCGGCCTCCCACACCGCGCGCTCGGGCACGAGCCGGTCGGTGAGCACGCGCTGCTCGGCGTCGGCGACGAGCGTGGGGTCGGCGGCGATCGCCGCGGTGGCGTGCAGCAGGTCGGCGCTCTCGCCCTCGGCGCGCGTCGCGGCCGCGTCGAGCGCGGCCTGCACCCGGGCGGACGCCTCCCCGACGCGCGCGGCCTGCGC
>NZ_BHYL01000392.1 GCF_003851725.1 Cellulomonas algicola
CTCCTGGGCCGGCCGGCCCCCGACCGGCCCCGCGCCACGGCCGACGCCGCCGACGCGCCGGTCCACGCCTGACGGGACGACGCGCCGCCCGCCCGGCGTCCCGGGCAGGCGGCGACGAGCGTGGACGGGCCTCGACGGGCGTCGGACGAGAGACGCGTCAGGCGTCCGCCCCCGTCCCCGGCCCGGAGATGTTGACGAGCCACGTCGTGCCGAACTTGTCCACGCACATGCCGAAGGCGTCGCCCCACGGTGCGACGGTCAGCGGCTCGAGGACGGTCCCGCCGTCGGCGAGCGCGTCGTACCAGCCGCGCAGCTTCGCGTCGTCGTCGCCGCTCAACGACACGGAGATCGTGGACCCCGACGCGAGCTCCATGCGGGGCGGCACGTCGGCGGCCATGAGCGTGAGGTCGGGGGTCGTCAGCTGGCTGTGCATGACGAGGTCCGCCTCGGCCGGGTCCTGCGTCGCACCGAAGTCGGCGAACGTGCTGACGTTCAGCTCGCCCCCGAAGACGGACTGGTAGAACTCCATCACCTCGCGGGTACCCGTGCGGAAGTTGAGGTACGGGTTCAGGATCACGGCCATGGGGGCCTCCTCGTCGATCCGGTGCGGACGCGCCCATCGTGGACCCGACCACCGACACGTCGGTAGGCCCCGCGAGCGACGTCGCGGTGAACGGCGGACCTGCGGTTCCGTCGGGTGGTTGTGAAGCGGGTCACACAGCCCACGCACAGGTTCGCGCCCGTGGTTGGATGCCGCGTCGCCAGTCCGGGCCCCTGCCCCTGGCTCCCGTCTGCCCCCCGGAATCGAGTACCCGTGTCCCCCACCCGGCGCGTCGCGACGTCCGTCGCCGCCCCCGCCCTCCTGCTCCTCGCGCTGTCCGGCTGCGCGCTCCTCGGCCCCGAGGACGCACCGCGCGAGTCCCCCGGCGGCCAGATCACCGAGTCGGCCGACGCCGACGTGTTCTCCGTGCAGGTCGGCGACTGCATCAACGCGAGCGCGATGGAGGACGACACCGAGATGGAGTCGCTCCCGGTGGTCCCCTGCGCCGACCCGCACGACGGCGAGATCATCGCCCAGACCGAGCTGCCCGAGGGCGACTTCCCCGGCGACGACGCGCTCGTGGCGCAGGGCGAGGAGTTCTGCGCCGCCGAGTTCGAGACGTTCGTCGGCATCCCCTACGACGACTCGGCGCTGTACGTCTGGCCGCTGACGCCGTCGCAGGGCGGCTGGGAGACGGTCGACGACCGCGTCATCCAGTGCGTCCTCGACACGGACGGCGAGCTCGTCACCGGCACCCTCAAGGGCGCCGCGCGCTGATCGCCCGACGCCGCGCGGGTCCCACCGCCCGCGCGGCGTCGCCGCTCCGCGCGTAGCGTCGGACGCTCCCGGGGAGCCGGACGCCCCGCGGAGGGGAGCGTCATGACGAACCGCCTGACCGCCAGCACGAGCCCGTACCTGCGGCAGCACGCGGACAACCCCGTCGACTGGTGGGAGTGGGGCGACGACGCCTTCGCGGAGGCCCGTCGTCGCGACGTCCCGCTGCTCGTGTCCGTCGGGTACGCGGCGTGCCACTGGTGCCACGTGATGGCGCACGAGTCGTTCGAGGACGACGCGACGGCCGCGTTCATGAACGCGCACTTCGTCAACGTGAAGGTCGACCGCGAGGAGCGGCCCGACGTCGACGCGGTGTACATGGCCGCGACGCAGGCGCTCACGGGGCAGGGCGGCTGGCCGATGACGGTGTTCACGACACCCGAGGGCACCCCGTTCTTCTGCGGCACCTACTTCCCGCCGCGGCCCGTGCACGGCGTGCCGTCGTTCCCCGAGGTGCTCGCCGGGATCGCGGCCGCGTGGCAGACGCGTCGCGAGGAGGTCGACGCGACCGCCACGACGATCCGCGACGCGTTCACCGCCCCGCGGTCCGGACCGGCACCCGCCGACGCGACCGCGCCGCACGTGAACGGCGACCCACGGGCGACCGTCGACCACGGCGCGCCGCTCGTCGCCGCCCCCGCGACGGTCGTCGACGACGCGCTCCTCGACCGGGCGCTCGGCCGCCTCCTCGTGTCCCAGGACCGCGTGCTCGGCGGGTTCGGTGGCGCTCCCAAGTTCCCGCCCTCGACGGTCCTCGAGTGGCTGCTGCGCCGGCACGCGCGCACCGGCGACGCCCGCACGCTGGCGGTGGCGGAGCACACGCTCGAGGCGATGGCCCGCGGCGGGATCCACGACCAGCTCGGCGGCGGCTTCGCGCGGTACGCGGTCGACGCCACCTGGACGGTCCCGCACTTCGAGAAGATGCTCTACGACAACGCCCTGCTGCTGCGCGCCTACGCGCACTGGTGGCGCAGCACGAGCTCGCCGCTCGCGCGCCACGTCGCGACGGGCACCGCGGACTGGCTGGTCAGGGACCTGCGCACCGCCGAGGGCGGCTTCGCGTCGTCGCTCGACGCCGACACCGACGGCACCGAGGGCGCGACGTACGTGTGGACGCCCGCCGAGCTGCGCGAGGTGCTCGGCGACGAGGACGGTGCGTGGGCGGCCGCGCTGCTGGACGTCACGGACACCGGCACCTTCGAGCACGGCACGTCCGTCCCGACGCTCCACACGGACCCCGACGACGAGGACCGCGCCGCCTCGGTCCGCGCCCGGCTCCTCGCGCACCGGGCGACCCGCGCGCAGCCCGGCCGCGACGACAAGGTCGTGTCCGCCTGGAACGGCCTCGCGGTCGCCGCGCTCGCGGAGGCGGGCGCGCTCCTCGACCGTCCCGACTGGGTCGACGCGGCCGTCGCCGCCGCGACGCTGCTCGTCGACCTGCACGTCCGCCCGGACCTCCCGACGTCGAGCGGGACGACGCCCGACGCTCCCCGGTCCGACGACACCGCACCGGGCCGCGACAGCGGGACCCCTGGAGGCGCCCCGACCGACCACGGCACACCGGCGACGCCTGCGAGCGCGCCGAACGGCGACGGCCGCGCGGACGTCCCGCTCCGACTCGTCCGCGCCTCGCGGGACGGCGTCGCCGGCGCGGCCGCGGGCGTGCTCGAGGACTACGCGGACGTCGCCGAGGGCCTGCTCGCGCTCGCGGCGGTCACGGGCGACGGACGCTGGGCGCGGCACGCGGGCGGCCTGCTCCGGACGGTGCTCGACCGCTTCCCCGACGGCGACGGCGGCTTCTACGACACCGCGGACGACGAGACCGACCCGGTGCTGGCCCGCCTGCGCCGCCCGCACGACCCGGCGGACGGTCCGACGCCGTCGGGCCAGGCGGCCGCCGCGGGTGCGCTGCTCACGTACGCGGCGCTGACGGGGTCGACGCGCCACCGCGAGGCCGCGGAGCGCGCGCTCGCCGAGCCGCTGCGCATCGCCGTCCCGCAC
>NZ_BHYL01000393.1 GCF_003851725.1 Cellulomonas algicola
GGTCGCGGGCGGCGTGCGCGGCTGGTGGCAGGGCAGGTTCGCGCGGCCGACGACCCCCGGCGGCGCCGAGGTCGCGGACGTCGCGCGCGCCGTCGCCGCGTCCAGCCGGGTCTGGTTCCTCGTGGACTCGCTCGACCACCTGCGCCGCGGCGGCCGGCTCGGCGCGACCGCCGCCGCGCTCGGCACCGTGCTCGGGCTGCGGCCCATCCTCACCGTCCGCGACGGGTCCGTCGTCGTCGTCGAGAAGGTGCGGACCCGTCGCGCCGCACGCGACCGACTCGAGGCGCTCGCCGTCGCCGACGTCGCACGACGCACCTCGGCACGCGTCGCCGTGCACCACCTCCAGCAGCCCGAGCTCGCCGGCGCCGTCGCCGAGCAGGTCCGCGTGTGGGGCGCGCAGCGGGTCGTCGACGCCGTGACGTGCGACGCGGGCGCGGTGATCGCGGCGCACGTCGGCCCCGGCCTCCTCGCGATCGTCGTCGCCGACGCGTGACGCCTGGGTCCGACGCCTGGGGTCGGACGCCTGGGGTCTGATGCCTGGTGCGTGACGCCTGGTGCGTGACGCCTGGCGCCTGACGCGTGGCGTCTGACCCGTGGACGTGCCGGCGACCCGCACCGTGACACCGGTCCGGACCGGCGCTCGTCGCCGCGTCGCGTCGCGCGCGGCCGGACCCGCCCGGCGGCGGCACGTGAGCCGTCCACAGCCCGGGCGGCCGGCGTGAGTCGCACCGTGCAGGGCGACGCGGTACCCCGGACCGGGCCGACGTCCCTAGCGTCGCGGCGTGCGCAGGAACCCCGAGGACGCTCCCCGCCGACGCCTCGCCGACGTCGCGGGGCGGCCCCCCGCCGGATGGACACCGTCCCGCGACGCGCCCCTCCGGTCCGGCCGCGACGCGGCGGCGGGGTCGACCGTCACGCCGACGCGTGCGGGCGCCGCACGCGGACTCCGAGTCGTCGTACCGCCCGCCGCACGCGACGACGAGCGCCATGACGTGCCGGACGCCGAACCGACCTCGGGGCGACCCGTCGCCGCCCACGGGGGACCGGGTCTCGACGAGGCGCCCCGCTCGGCGCGCCTGTACACGGCAGCATCCGTCGGTTCGCCGTCCCGACGGGCTCCCGCGACGCGCGCGGTCCGGCCGCGCCCCACGACCGGCTGGCCGGGAGACCGCCTCCCGCCCGACCCGATCGCCGACGGCTGGGCAGCATCAGGCGCGACAGCGACGTCACCGCCCCACCCCGGCCCGCTCGACCCGGCCGGTGCGGCCTGGGCGGCGCACGGCGTGACGGTCGTGTCGCACGCGGGCCCGAGCGCGCTCGACGCGGGCGGCGAAGGCTGGGCGACGGGC
>NZ_BHYL01000394.1 GCF_003851725.1 Cellulomonas algicola
GCTCATGTCCAGCACACCGCGCACGACCGCGGTCACGCCGCCGGCGACGACGGCCGCGGCAGCTCGCCGCAGGACGCTCACCCCTGGGTCCCCTCGGTCCCCGCCCCCGCGTCCGCGCTCGCCGGCGTGCGGTCCACGGGCGGGAGCGCCACCGCGTCGGGCAGCGGCGTCTCGCCGTCACCGAAGCCGTAGTGGCCGTTCTCGCCGGAGATCCGCACGGCGAGCGCGAGCGGCGTCGACACCTGGCCGGTGACGACCTGCGTGTCGGAGACCGTGGTGAGCGCGCCGGCGAGCTGGTCGTCGCCGAGGATCACGTCGGTCAGGCTCCCGTCGCCGCGCGGCCCGTCCGCGAGGACGGCACCCTCGGACCGCTCCTGCGCGGCCGTGAGCACCGCGAGCCACGCCGCCTGCGTCTGCTCGACCTCGTCGGTGTCGGCCGAGGCCGACGTGCCGGACCGCTCGGACGGCGCGAGGACGACGATCGCGTCGGCCGGCACCTCCACCGGGTCCTGGAGCGTGACGAGCGGGTAGTCGCCGCCCGACAGGAGCTCGAGCAGGAAGGCGGAGTCGGACGCGAGCGTGTCGGGCGCCGCCGGGTCGGCGGCGACGAGACCCTGCACGAGCGCCGCCGCGAGCTCCTCCTGCACGCCGGCGCCGTCGGCCGGTGCGGGCGAGAGGTACTGGACGAGCTGCCCGCCGAGCGCCTGCCGGAACGAGTCCAGGCCGGTGTCGGTCCAGGCGTCGTTGAGCGTGACGTGCGCCGTCACCGTCGCGCCCGCCTGCGCGAAGCGCTCGTCGACCGCCGTGCGCACGGACTCGTCGACCTCGCCCAGCGCGACGACCGCGACGCGGCGGTCGGTGAGCGAGCCCTCGAGCAGGCGCGGACCGGCGGCGTCGATGTACGTGACGGCGTGGCCGAGGTCGTCGGACGCGCTGTCCAGCTGCGACCGCAGCTCGTCCTTCTCGGCGCGCAGCTGCTGCACCTGACCCGTGAGCGTGTCGCCGATGGTCTCCTTGAGCGGCCCGGCGCCGAGCGCGATGCCGACCGCGAGCGCCAGGAACACGGAGATCAGCGAGACGATGTGGTAGCGGAAGTCGATCACGGTGCGGCATCTCCGTCGGGGGCGGCGGCAGGCGTCGCCGCGGCCGCGAGGCGGCGGGCGAGCGGGGCGGGGTGGGTCACGGGTCGCGGCGCGGGTCTGGCGTGGACGCGCCGGAGCGTCACGACGACCCTCCGAACAGCGAGCCGATCCAGGACGTGACGTCGTCGATGCGCGCGCCGAGGAGGCCGAGCAACGTCTGCCCGGCGGCGGTCGAGGCGAGCGCGACGCCGAGCGCGAAGAGGCCCGCGAGGATGAGCAGCGCGACCTGCAGGTTCGAGATCCGGTGCTTGTAGAGGCGGGACACGCCCTTGGCGTCGACGAGCTTGCCGCCCACACGCAGACGTGTGAGGAAGGTGCTCGCCATGCCGGACCGCCCCTTGTCGAGGAACTCGACGAGCGTCGCGTGCGTGCCGACCGCGACGATGAGCTCGGCGCCCTTGTCGTCGGCGAGCAGCATCGCGACGTCCTCGCTGGTCCCCGTCGCGGGGAAGACGACGTGCCGCACGCCGAGCTGCTCGACGCGCGCGAGGCCGGGCGCGCGACCGTCGCGGTAGGCGTGCACGACGACCTCCGCGCCGCACGTGAGCGCGCGGTCCGACACCGAGTCCATGTCGCCGACGATCATGTCGGGCTTCCAGCCGGCGTCGAGGATCGCGTCCGCGCCGCCGTCGACCCCGATGAGCACGGGCCGGTACTCGCGGATGTACGGGCGGAGGGTGACGAGGTCCTCCTTGTAGTGATAGCCGCGCACCACGATCAGCACCTGACGGCCGTCGATCTCGGTGTCGATGTCCGGCACGCCGACGCCGTCGAGCAGCAGCTCGCGCTCGCGGCGCAGGTAGTCCATGGTGTTCGCCGCGAACGACTCGAGCTGGACGGACAGCCCGGCGCGGGCCTCTTCCATGGTCGCCGCGACGGTCTGCGGCGTCTGCTCGACGCCCTCGGCGACGAGCGTCTCGCCGTCGTAGACGCACCCGTCGACCACGCGCAGCTGGTGTCCCTCGGGGAGCGCCATGACGTCCGCGCCGAGGTCGTCGACGAGCGGCACACCGGCGGACACGAGGATCTCGGGCCCGAGGTTCGGGTACCGGCCTGACGTCGACCGCGCGGCGTTGAGCACGGCCGCCGGCTGGCACGCGACGAGCGCCTCTGCGGAGACGCGGTCGAGGTCGAGGTGGTCGATGACGGCGACGTCACCCGGCCGCAGGCGCTTGGTGAGGGCCTTGGTCCGAGGGTCGACCCGGGCCGGACCGGCGATGACGCCGGCCTCGGGCGCGGGGGTCCGTCTGCGCAGGGAAGCTCTCATCGTGCCTCATCGTCCCACGGTCGAGAGCTCCAGGAGCTCGGCTGCGTGCGTGCGCGCCGCCTCCGAGTCGTCCTGGCCGGACAGCATGCGGGCGAGCTCGCGCACGCGGGCCTCGTCTGTGACCAGGCGCACATCCGACTCGGTGACGACGTCCACGCCGTCGGCGGTCGACTTGGTGACGACGAGGTGCCGGTCCGCGAACGCGGCGACCTGCGCGAGGTGCGTGACGACGAGCACCTGGGCGGACCGCGCGACGTCCGCGAGCCGCCGGCCGACCTCGATCGCCGCGCGCCCGCCGACACCCGCGTCGACCTCGTCGAACACGAACGTCCCGGGTCGTGCGGCGCCCGAGTCGGGGGCCGTCGCGAGCGTGACCTCGATCGCGAGCATGACGCGCGAGAGCTCACCGCCGGACGCGCCCTTGCCGAGCGGCCGCGCGGGCGCACCCGCGTGCGGGACGAGCAGCATCTCGACCCGGTCCGCGCCGTACGGCCCGGGCTCGGCGGGTTCGACGGTCACCTGCAGCTCGGCCCCCGCCATCGCGAGTCCCGAGAGCTCCGCGGACACCGCGGCCGCCAGCCGGCTCGCGGCCTCCGTCCGGCCCTGCGTGAGGTCGGCGGCGAGCGCGGCCACCGCCTCGTCGAGCTCGTGCACCCGCGCCCGCAGGTCGTCGAGCCGCTGGTCGCCGCCGTCGAGGTCGAGGAGCCGTCGCCCGGCGTCCTCCGCCCACGCGAGCACCTGCGCCACGTCGGAGCCGTAGCTGCGCGTGAGCTGCGCCAGCGCCGCGCGGCGCTGCTGCACGGCCTCGAGCCGCAACGGGTCGGCCTGCAGGTCCTCCATGTACGACGACAGCTCCGCGGCCACGTCCGCGAGCAGGTACCCCGCCTCCGCCACGCGCGTCGCGAGCGCGGCGAGCGCCTGGTCGTGCCCGCCCGCCTGCTCGAGCAGGCGCTTCGCGCGGTCGACGACCTCGGTCGCGGCGAGCGCGTCACCCGACGCGTCCGCCTCGCCGGCGAGCGCCTCGTGCGCGCCCGACGCGGCCGCACGCAGGTCCTCCGCGTGCGACAGCCGGTCCGCCTCCTCGGCGAGCGCGACGTCCTCGCCCGGCTGCGGGTCGACCCGCTCCACCTCCGCGAGCCCGAGCCGCAGCAGTTCGGCCTCACGCGCGCGCTCCTGCGTGCGCGCGACCAGGTCGTCGAGCTCCTCGACGACGCGGGCCCGCTCCGCCCACGCCGCGCGGTACCGCGCCAGCGTGTCGCGGTGCGCCTCGCCGACGAACGCGTCGAGCGCCTCCCGCTGGTGCGCCGGCGACCGCAGCCGCGCCTGGTCCGCCTGGCCGTGCACCGTGACGAGCGCCTCCGCGAGGTCCGCGAGGACGGCCTGCGGCACCGAGCGACCGCCGACGTAGGCGCGCGACCGGCCGGCGACACCGTCGCTCCCGGCGCCGACCGTCCGCACCAGCAGCAGGCTGCCGTCGTCGTCGAGCTCGGCGCCCGCCTCCGCCGCGCGTGCGACGGCCGGCGCGTCGCCTGGGAGCAGCACCCGACCCTCGACCGCAGCCGACGCGGCTCCGCGCCGCACGGTCGCGGGGTCCGCCTTGCCGCCGAGCAGCAGTGACAGTGCCGTGAGCACCATCGTCTTGCCCGCACCGGTCTCGCCGGTGAGGACCGTGAGGCCAGGCCCGAGCTCGACGTGCGCCCGCGTGATGACGCCCAGGTTGTCGATCCGGATCTCCTCGATCACGTCACTCCCCCGTCCTGGCCGAGCCGCCGCCCGCGGGCCGGCCGCGCCAGCCGCTCACGGGGAGCCCGAACTTGTGCACCAGCCGCGTCGTGAACGGCGCGAGCGACAGCCGTGCGAGCCGGACCGGGACGTCGCTGCGCGTCACCTCGACGCGAGCGCCACGCGGTACGTCGAGCTGCCGCCGCCCGTCGCACGTGACGAGCCCGCGCGCCGACGACCGGTCGAGCACCTCCACCGCGAGACGGCTGCGCGGACCGACGACGAGGGGCCGCGCGAACAGCGCGTGCGCCGAGATCGGCACGAGGATCATCCCGTCGACGTCCGGCCAGACCACCGGACCTCCGGCCGAGAACGCGTGCGCGGTCGACCCGGTCGCGGTCGACGCGACGACCCCGTCGCAGCCGAACGACGACAACGGGTGCCCGTCGACCTCGAGCATCACCTCGAGCATGCGCGACCGGTCCGCCTTCTCGATCGCCGCCTCGTTGAGCGCCCAGCCCGTGCCGACCGTCCCGTCCGGGTGGAGGACGCGCACGTCGAGCGTCCCGCGCTCCTCGACCTCGAAGTCGCCCGCGGTCAGCCGGCGCACCGCCTCGCCGACGTCGTCCCGCTCGGCCTCCGCGAGGAAGCCGACGTGCCCGAGGTTCACCCCGAGGACGGGCACGTCCGTGCCACGCGTGAGCTCGGCGGCACGCAGGATCGTCCCGTCGCCGCCCAGCACGATCGCGAGCTCGAACGACGGCAGGTCGTCGGGACCGCAGTCGTCGGGCGCGAGCACGGGCTCGACGCCGGCTGCCTCCAGCTCACGGACGGCCTCCTGCGTCGCTGCGACGGCCTCCTCCCGACCGCCGTGGGTCACGACGAGCGCTCGTCTGGTCACGCCTCACCTCCGAGCGCCGCGCGCACGCGACGCATCTCGATCCCGCCCTCGACGACCTCCCGCACGGCGTCGTCGAGCGGCACGCCGTCCGGCTCCGGCGGCGCGTCACCCGCGACGAGCCACAGGAAGTACTCCACGTTCCCGCTCGGGCCGGGCAGGACGCTGCGCGCAACCGCGCGCACCGCGAGCCCAGCGGCACCCGCTGCCCGCGCGACGTCCCGCACGGCCCGTGCGCGCAGCCCGGCGTCGCGCACCACGCCGCCCGAACCGAGTCGCTCCCGGCCGACCTCGAACTGCGGCTTCACCAGCACCAGCAGGTCAGCGCCCGGCGCCGCGACCGACGCGAGCGCCGGCAGCACCAGCGTCAGCGAGATGAACGACAGGTCCGCGACCACGACGCCCGGCGCCGGGTCGACGTCGCCCACCGCGAGCGAGCGGACGTTGACGCCCTCGCGCACCTCGACTCGCGGGTCCTCCCGCAGCGCCGGGACGAGCTGGTCGTGGCCCACGTCGACCGCGACCACGCGTCGCGCGCCGCGACGCAGCAGCACGTCCGTGAACCCGCCGGTGCTCGCGCCCGCGTCGAGGCACAACGCCCCCTCGACGCGGGGGCCGTCCGGCCCGAGCTGGTCCAGCACGCCCGCGAGCTTGTGCGCGGCGCGCGAGGCGTACCCGGGGTCGTCGGGATCCAGCGCGACGTCGACCGCGTCCTCGTCGGACACCTGCACCGACGCACGAGCCACCGCCCGGCCGCCGACCGAGACACGCCCGGCGGCGATGAGCTCGCCCGCGTGCCCGCGCGACCGGGCCAGCCCGCGGCGCACGAGCTCGCTGTCGAGGCGTGTCGTCACGACCTCTCAGCCCTCCGCGTCCGCCAGCCGGTCCTGCAGCGCCCCGTGGACCGCCTCGAAGACGGCGACGTGGTCACGCACCGGGGCGTCGTCGAGCCCGGCGAGACGCGTCAACGCCTCGTCGACCTGCGCGTCCCCCGTCGTCGGGCCGTCGTACGACCCGACCGCGGACGTCTCGCTCACCGGTGTACCTCCTCGTGCGTTCCGACCGCCGCACGCTGACGGTCCCGACGGTCACGCCGTGCTCCCCGACGACCGCGCCCACGGTACCTGCCGAGGCCCACAGCGCGTCCCGACGCACCCACAGGCACGGGACACCCGGTCGCGTCGCAGCCGCCCGGCGCACGTGTCCCGCACCGCCCGGCGCACCTGACCCGCACCGCCCGACGCACGGGGCCCGCACCGGCCACGACACGGGCGAGTGCCCTCAGCGAGCCGGTGCGTCGACGTGCAGCTCAGGCACCGTGGCCGGGTCGAGCGAGCCGCCGCTGTCGACGGCGTCCCACGCAGCCGCGCAGGCGGCCCGCACGAGGTCGAGCTGGGTCGCAGGAGAGCCGGGCGTCGCCCGTCCGAGGTCCAGCGCGCCGTCGACGACGCGCGCGGCGACCTCCCGGCACGCCCACCACCCGTCGGCGTCCCGACGCGGCACCGGGTGCGGCTCGAGCAGGGACAGCAGATCGGCACCGATGAGGTGCGGTCGCTCGGTCGGCGCCGCCAGGACGTCGTCGCGCGCCGTGCTCACACCGGTCAGGACGTGCAGGCCGACGTAGCCACCGGCGCGCGCGCCCGCGAGGTCGGTGTCGAGCCGGTCACCGATGACGAGCGTCTCGCGCGCCCCCGCCCGGTCGACGGCCATCCGGTACATCGTCGGCGACGGCTTGCCCGCGCTGTCCGGGACGACGCCCGTCGCGTTGCGCACCGCCCCCACGAGCGACCCGTTGCCGGGTGCGAAGCCGCGGGCCGTCGGCAGGCTGAGGTCGAGGTTCGACGCGACGTGCCACGCCCCGCGCTCGACCGCGTACGCCGCCTCCGCGAGCTGCGCCCAGCCGACGTCGGGCGCGAAGCCCTGCGCGACCGCGGCGGGCTCGTCGTCCGCGGACTCCACGACCACGAACCCGGCGGACCGCACGGCGGTGACGAGACCCGCGCCACCGACGACGAGCACCTTCGCGCCCGGTTCGAGCCGCGTGCGCAGCAGCTGCGCCGCGGCCTGGGCCGCCGTCATGACCTCGCCGGACCGGGTCGGGATCCCGAGCTCCGTCAGCTGGTCCGCGACGGACTCCGGCTCCCGCGACGCGTTGTTCGTGACGAACACCAGCCGCATCCCGCGGGCGCGCGCCGACGTCAGCCCGTCGGCCGCACCGTCGATGGGCTCGTGCCCTCGGTACGCGACGCCGTCGAGGTCGACGAGCGCGAGGTCGAACCGATCCGCGAGCGGCACGTCCGACCCGATGAGTCCTCCGCTCACGCCTCCTCCTCCTCGCTGCGTGCCACGCCCTCGCGGTCCGCGACCTGGCGAT
Organism: Cellulomonas algicola; assembly: GCF_003851725.1. Taxonomy (GTDB): domain Bacteria; phylum Actinomycetota; class Actinomycetes; order Actinomycetales; family Cellulomonadaceae; genus Cellulomonas; species Cellulomonas algicola. The sequence continues at coordinate 7,404 of NZ_BHYL01000394.1, forward strand.
CCACGACGTCGGCGTCGAGCCCGCCATCGGCCCCGCCTGCGCCGAGCGCGGGCTCGTCCGTGCCCGCGTCGGAATCGACCTGGTCGGCGTCGCCCGCATCGTCGAGATGACTGTTGCCGTCCGACGCGTCGACCCGCTCGAGCTCGTCGCGCGCCTCGTCGACGTCATCGGCACCGGAGAGCTCGTCGTCTCCGTCGAGGGCATCGTCCTCGTCGAGGTCGTCGTCTTCGAGGACATCGTCCTCGTCGAGCTCGTCGTCGCCGTCGAGCCCGCCGTCGCGGGCCGGAACATCGCCCCGGTCGGGCTCGTCCCCGGCAGGCTCGTCGTCCCCGTCGAGGCCGTCGTCGCCGTCGAGGCCGTCGTCGCCGTCGAGGCCGTCGTCGCCGCCGTCGCCGTCGAGGCCGTCGTCGCCGTCGTCCCCTGCCGGTACGTCGTCAGCCGCTTCCAGCGCGCCGGACGCGTCGGGACCTGCACCAGCCACGCCCGTCGACGTCTCGTCGACGGGCGACCCTGCGCCGTCGTCGTCCGTGTCGTCCTCGTCGTCCGGGTCGTCCACGTCGTCCAGGTCGAAGACGACGACCTCCTCGTCGACCTCCCCTGCGGCCTCGGCGAGCTCGGCGGCCGAGTACCGCGCGAGCAGCGTCGCTGCCTCGTCGGCCCGCCCCGCCGCCTCGAGGGCCGTGGCTCGCGCCTGCGCGACCCGGACGGCCAGCACGCCGGTCGCCTGCTGCACGGCAGGGCTCGACAGCACGGCGACGGCCGCCTCCGACTGACCGAGGTCGAGCCGGGCACCGGACACGACGATCGCCAGCTCGATGCGAGCGTCGGCGTCCAGCGTCTCCGCCTCCGGCTCGTTGGCGAGGGCGATCGCGCGCTCAGGCCGCCCGAGCCCGCGCTCGCAGTCCGCCATGATCGGCAGGTGCTCCGACGAGCCGTTCAGCCGTCGCACGGTGCGCAGCTCGCGCAGCGCCTCCGCGAACCGCCCGGTCCGGTACGCCGCGAGGCCCGCGGCCTCCCGTACGACGTCGATCCGCCCGGCACGCCGGACGGCGGCCTGGGCGTGCTCGTACGCGAGCTCCGGGTCGGTGTCGAGCAGCTGTCCCACGACCACCAGGTGCCGACCGACGCGCTCCGCGTTGTCCTTGGTCAGCGACCGCAGCCGCGCGCGCACCGACCGGTCGAGGTCACCGAAGACGACGTCGTCCGGCACCGGCGGCGCGGGCACACGCTCATCCTGCGGGGGCCGCGTGGCCCGCTGGTCGTCACCACGCACGTCGTCCCGCCCGCGGGGTGGCCCGCCGGGCCGCCGCGCGTCACCGCCACGACCGGCGTCACCGTGCCGAGGACCACCGTCCCGCGACCACGAGCCACCGCCGCGGCCGCCCGAGCGCTCCTCGTCGCGACCACCAGCACGTGCACCCGAGTGCCCACCGGCACGCTGACCGGTGCGCTCACCCGAATACCCCCCAGCCCGCTCCGAGCGACCCGTCGAACGCTGCGAGTACGCGCCGGTCCTCTCACCGGAGCGTTCCGAGTACCCACCGGACCGGTCACCGACACCCGTGGACGGCTCACGGCGCGACTCACCGGATCGCTCGGCCGGACGCTCACCGCTCCGTCCGGACCAGCCGCGCGCCTGACCCGCGCCACGGCCTGCCCGGTCCCCCGGGCGCTCACCCGCGACACGCGGACGACCGTGCCCACCGGAACCAGGGCGACCGCCCGGACGCTCCTCCGCAGCACGCGAACCGCTGGACGTGCGACGCTCGGTCGCGCCGTACGGACGACGGTCTCCACCGTCCTCGCCCCGCTCACGCCAACCGCTGCGCTCGGCACCCGACCCGTACCGGGCGGACCGATCGTCACGAGCTCCACTGCGTGCACCGCCGTCGCGCGCGTCTCCCGCACGGCGGCCGTCTCGCTGCGGCGACCGATCGCCGCCAGCACCGCGCCGGTCGTCGTCCCGCCGGCCGGAACCACCACCGAAGCCACCCCGCGAGGCGCCGCCGGAGAACTCACGACGCGCCGCTCCATCGGAGAACCCGCCGCGCGCCCCTCCTCCGGAGACCCCTCCCCGCGACCGCTCGCCGAAGGACGCACCCCGCGAACCCTCCGTGGAGGAACCGCGGAAGCCACCGGAGTACCCGCCAGCCCGCGAGCCGCCGGTGGGGTAGCCACCACGCGAACCACCGGCCGAGTACCCACCGCGCGAGCTCTCACCAGAGCCCCCGCGACTCGGACGGTCCGATCCCGCCCTCGGTGCGTCGCCGCGGTCCTGACCGCGGGCGGCCGAGCTGCGCGCGCCACCGCCCGCGAACCCGCCGGAGCGATCAGGTCGCTCGTCGAACGCCCGCGATCCCGGTCGCCCGCCGCCGCGAGGAGCACCGCCGGACTGGCGATCCGACCACGACGAGCCGCGAGCCGCTCGGTCGCCGCCCTCGCGACGCCCGCGGTCGCCGGCCGGAGGACTCGAGCCCTCCGACGACCCGCGGTAGCCACCGCCACGCCGGTCGCCGGACCCGCCGGACGTCGAGCCGGACCGTCCGCCCCTCGAGGTCTCCTGACCTGGACGTGACGGTCCTCGACGCTCGGGCTGAGCGGACCGGTGATCGCTGTTCATGTGTGGCTCTCTCCTCGTCGCAAACGACGGCACCATGGTCTCATCCCGGATGGCGCCGGATCCCCTCGGCGCCGTGACGCCCACGACATCGCGGCCAGACGCCTCGCGCAAGCGCCGCCCGTAGCGGAACACGCCGCAGCGGGACGCACGTCGACACACGACGCTGCACTCTGGGTATACGCGATACCGGCGGACGAATGCCGCCGGAAACAGAAAGAGCCACCCCATTGCTGGGGTGGCTCTTTCTGAATGGTGTCCGGCGGCGTCCTACTCTCCCACACCCTGGCGAGTGCAGTACCATCGGCGCTGAAGGGCTTAGCTTCCGGGTTCGGAATGGGACCGGGCGTTTCCCCTTCGCTAT
>NZ_BHYL01000395.1 GCF_003851725.1 Cellulomonas algicola
GCCGTCGCGGTGGCCGTGGCCGTGCGGGTCGTCCCGCGGGCGCTCCGTCGGGCGGCTGAGCCCACCGGTGCGTCGCGTCGACCCCCGGTCGGCGTGACGCACCGCGACGTCCGCCGCACGGGTCGTCCTCGGCTCGGCGCGCAACCCCGCGCTCGCCGCGGCGACCCCGCGGGGCCGCTCGGGCGGCGACGCGCCCGGACGGCAGGCGACGGCTCTGAGGGTCGTCACCTGGCGCGCGGCTCTGGCGGACGGCACGCGGCGCGGCCCATGATGGCCACGAACGCCCCCGAACCGACCGGAGCGACGATGGCACCCGCACCCGTGCACGTCCCGACCTGCGCGGCCGCGACCGCGCCCGACCGCTGATGGCGATCGTCTCCCGCGGGTTCCGCGGACGACGCGAGGCCGACCCACGACTGCCACCCGGCCAGTACCTCGAGCGCGGATTCCCGGTGCTGTCCGCCGGGCCGACCCCGCGGACCGACCTGTCGACGTGGACGTTCTCGATCGGCGGCGCCGCCGGGCCGCGCGCCACGTGGTCGTGGGCGGAGCTCACGGCGCTCCCGGCGGACGACGTCGTGGTCGACATCCACTGCGTCACCAAGTGGACGAAGCTCGACACGTCGTGGCGCGGGGTGTCGCTCGACCGCCTGCTCGACGCGGTCGAGGTCGCAGACGACGAGCAGTACGCGCTCGCGCACTGCGACGGGGGCTACACGACGAACGTCCCGCTCGCCGACCTGCGCGGCGGACGTGCGTGGATCGCGTACCAGTACGACGGTGCCCCGCTCCCACCCGAGCACGGCGGGCCCGCGCGGCTGCTGATCCCGCACCTGTACTTCTGGAAGTCCGCGAAGTGGATCCGACGCGTCGACCTGCTCACCGACGACCAGTGGGGCTTCTGGGAGAAGCTCGGCTACCACCAGTACGGGGACCCGTGGAAGGAGCAGCGGTATTGGGGCGACTGAACGCGGAGCCGGACGACGAGGCCGCACCGGTCTCCCCCGACGACGCCCCGTACCGCCTGCCCTGGCGGGTCGCCACCCTCGTCGCCACGCACCGCGAGACCCCGACCGCGACGACCCTCGAGCTCGACGTGCCCGGCTGGCGCGGCGCGATGGCCGGTCAGCACGTCGACGTGCGGCTGACCGCGGAGGACGGCTACTCGACCCAGCGCTCGTACTCGCTCGCGTCCCCGGGCACGCTCGGGCTCCCCGCGGGCGCGGACGTCGACGGCAGCCCGGAGCGCATCGCGCTGACCGTGCAGGTCGTCGAGGACGGCGAGGTGTCCCCGTACCTCACGCAGGACCTCGTGGCCGGCGACCAGATCGAGCTGCGCGGGCCGATCGGCAACTGGTTCGTGTGGCACGCGACCGACCCGCACCCCGTACAGCTCGTCGCGGGCGGCTCGGGGCTCGTGCCGCTCATGTCGATGCTGCGCACGCGCCGTCGGGCCGGCTCGCGCGCACCCTTCCGGCTCGTGGTCTCGGTCCGGACCCCGCTCGACGCGATCTACGCCGACGAGCTCGCGACCTTCGACGACGTCGAGGTCACACGGGTCTGGACGCGCCGCGGGCCGCCCGGCTGGGCCGGACGCGTCGGGCGCGTCGACGCCGAGCTCCTGGCGCAGGTGTGCGTCCCGCCCGACGAGCGCCCGCACGTCTACGTGTGCGGCCCGACACCGTTCGTCGAGACGGTCGCGGACCTGCTCGTCGACCTGGGCCACGACCCCGAGCGCATCCGCACCGAGCGGTTCGGCCCGACCGGGTCGTGACGCCACGGTCGTGACCGCAGGCACGTGACCGCACGCGCGTGAGCGGTTCGGCGTGCGCGCGTCGGACTGGGTGGCGCGGCGGGACAGCCGTGACGCTGACGACCGGTCCCTAGGCGGTCGCGACGACCGGCGGGAGCTCGGCGGGCAGGCCGCACGCGGTGAGGTGGTCGACGCCGAACCAGACGACGACGCGCTGGACACCCGCGGTGCCGACGTCGAGCACGGCGAGCTGGAACGCGCGGTGCACGCCGTCCGGGTCGAGCAGGTACACGCCGAACGCAGGCTGCCCGTTGACCGCGGCAGGCAGGAGCCGCAGGGCGCCGGGACCCTTCGCCGGGCACCACGTGCCGATGAGCGCCGCGACGTCGGCGCGCCCGCGGTACCACTCGGGGTAGGGCGGCATCTCCCACACGACGTCCTCGGCCATGAGGGCGACGATCCCGCCGATGTCGTACGACTCGAACGCCCGCACGTACGCGTCGAGCAGCCGGCGCCGTCGCTCGTCGTCGAGCGCGCCCGCGTCGTCGGGGTCGAGCTTCGCGACGTGCGCGCGAGCCCGCTGGAGCGTGGAGTTCACGCCCGCGACGGTGAGGTCGAGCGCGTCCGCGACCTCCGCGGCGCTCCACTGCAGCACGTCGCGCAGCACGAGCACGGCGCGCTGCTGCGCGGTGAGGTGCTGGAGCGCGGCGACGAACGCGAGCCGCACGCTGTCGCGCGTCACGACGTCCGCGGCCGGGTCGCTCGGGGAGCCGGACCACACGACGGTGTCGGGCAGCGGCTCGAGCCAGGAGACGGCGTGCTCCTCGCGCGGCTCGTTCGCGGGGTCCGCCGCGGGCGCGCCGAGGCCGGTCGGCAGCGGCCGGCGGGACCGGCCCTCGAGGTGCGTGAGGCACGTGTTCGTCGTGATGCGGTACATCCACGTCCGCACCGACGAGCGGCCCTCGAACCGGTCGAACGCGCGCCACGCGCGCAGGTAGGCGTCCTGCAGGACGTCCTCGGCGTCGTGCAGCGAACCGGTCATGCGGTAGCAGTGCGCCAGCAGCTCGCGGCGCAGCGGCTCCACGAGCGTCTCGAAGTCGTGCTCGGTGGTCGTCAGCGTCACCCCTCGACGGTAGCGAGCACCACCGACAGCCCGCGACCCCGGGTGCCAGACTGCCCCGCATGCCGCACTCCCCTGCCGACGAGCCCGCACCGCCCGCTCCCGTGTCCGACGCCGCCCGCGCGCCGGGCGCCGCGGACGAGCACTACGCGGCCGGCGACCACCTCGGCCACCGCACGCTCCTGGTGGCCGCCGCGTACGTCGTCCTGCGCCGCGGCGACGAGGTGCTCCTCCAGCTGCGTCGGGGCACGGGCTACCGCGACGGGCACTGGGCGGTGCTGGCCGGCCACGTCGACCCGGGCGAGTCGGTGCACGAGGCGGCGGTCCGCGAGGCTGCCGAGGAGGCCGGCGTCACCGTGCGCGTCGAGGACCTGCGCCCCCTCACGACGCTGCACCGGTTCGAGCGCGGCGGCCCGGCCGTCGAGCAGCGCGTCGACGTGTTCTTCGAGGCCCGCACGTGGACCGGCGACCCGTCGCGCCGCGAGGAGGACAAGGCCGAGGACCTCGCCTGGTTCCGGCTCGCCGACCTCCCGGAGCCCGTCGTGCCGCACGAGCGCCTCGTCCTCGACGCGCTCGCCCGCGGCGAGGACCCGCCGCGCGTCGTCTCGCTCCCGAGCTGACACGACGACGCCCCGCGGTCGTCTGACCACGGGGCGTCGTCGCAGGTCCGGGTCATGCCCGGACGACGCGCGTGTCAGCCGGTGTTCTGCACGCCCGCCGCGACACCGTTGACGGTGAGCAGCAGCAGGCGGCGCAGGTCGTCGGCCTGCTCGGTCGCGTCGCCGGTGCGCAGCCCGCGCAGCGCACGGAGCTGGAGCAGCGACAGCGCGTCGACGTACGGGCTGCGGAGCTGGACGGCGCGGCCGAGGATCCGGCGGCGCGACAGCACGGCGTCGCTGTCGGTGATGGCCAGGACCGAGCGGCGCGTGAGCACCATCTCGGACAGGACCTTGTCGGCCAGGTCGGGGCGGTCGGCGAGCGCGAGGTAGCGGGCGGCGATGCGCTCGTCGGTCTTCGCGAGCGACATCTCGACGTTGTCGATCATCGTCGTGAACAGCGGCCACTGCGCGTACGCGGCGCGCAGCTCGTCGAGGTCGCCGACGGCGTCGAGCGCCGTGCCGAGCCCGTACCAGCCGGCGAGGTTGATGCGCGCCTGCGACCAGGAGAACACCCACGGGATCGCGCGCAGGTCGTCGAGCGACGACACCGACAGGCCGCGACGTGCGGGGCGCGAGCCGATCGGCAGCAGGCCGACCTCCTCGAGCGGGGTGACCTCGGCGAACCACTGCGGGAAGCCCTCGGCCTTCACGAGCTCGTGGAACCGCGTGCGGGACGCGACGTCGAGCTGCTTCGCGAGGTCCGCGAACCGCTCAGAGGCGGCGGCGTTGCGCTGCTCGACCGACGGCGTGCTCGCGAGGAGCGTCGCGGCGACGACCTGCTCGATGTGCCGCGCGGCGATGACCGGGTCGCCGTAGCGGGCGAAGATGACCTCGCCCTGCTCGGTGAGCTTGAACCGGCCGTCGACCGAGCCCGGCGGCTGGGCCAGCACCGCGCGGTTGGCGGGGCCGCCGCCGCGCCCGAGCGCGCCGCCGCGACCGTGGAAGAGCGTGAGCACGATGTCGTGCTTGCGGGCCCACTCGGTGATCCGCTGCTGCGCGGTGTCGAGCGCGAGCGTCGCGGAGACCGGGCCGACGTCCTTCGAGGAGTCGGAGTAGCCGAGCATGACCTCGACGCGGCGCCCGTTCTCCGCGAGGCGCTTCTGCACCTGCGGGATCGCGAGCGCACCCTCGAGGATGTCGACGCTCGCCTCGAGGTCCGCGAAGGTCTCGAAGAGCGGGATCGCGTCGATCACCGGGACGTCGTCAGGCCCGCCGTAGGCGAGCTCGGCGAGGCGGTAGACGGCCGCGAGGTGCTCGGCGGACTGCGTGAACGACACGATGTAGCGGCGCGCGGCCGCGATGCCGAAGCGGCGCTGGACGGTGCCGAGCGCGCGGAACGTGTCGAGCACCTCGAGCGTGCGCGGCTCGAGGGTGCCGTCGACGCCGTTCGCCTCGATGTCCGCGAGCGCCGACTCGTGCACCTGCGAGTGCTGGCGCACCTCGAGCTCGGCGAGGTGGAAGCCGAAGGTCTGGACCTGCCACAGCAGGCGCTGGAGGTCGCCGTACGCCGAGCGCGACGCGCCGGCCTCGACGAGCGAGCGCTGCACGACGAGCAGGTCGGCCTCGAGCTCCTGGGGCGAGCCGTAGGCGAGGTCGGCGTCCCGGCGACGGGTCGCGGCGATGCGCTCGGCGAGGACGAGCACGACGCGGCGGTGCGGCTCGTTGGGCGCCTCGCCCGCGACGCGCGCGGTGACCTCCTCCGAGAGCAGGCGCTGGCGCTGCCACAGCGCGGCGAGCTCGGCCGACGGCGGCGTCATGTCGGTGCCCAGCGTGAGGCCCGCGGCGGTGCGGACCGCCGACGCCTCGAGCGCGGTGAGCGCGTGCTCCGACGCGAGCGTCGCGGCGGCCCGGGTCACCTCGGCGGTGACGTTCGGGTTGCCGTCGCGGTCGCCGCCGATCCAGGAGCCGAGCCGTGCGAACGGCCGGGCCTCGGGTGCCTGCGTCCCGGCCTCGTCGCCGAGGAGCCAGTCGTCCAGGCGCCGGTAGACCGCGGGCAGGACGTCGGCGAGCGTCGAGTCGAAGACGTTGAGGACCGTGCGGACCTCGTCGAGGACCGTCGGCTTGGCGGCTCGCAGCGGGGCGGTGCGCCACAGCGTCTCGATCTCGGCGAGCAGGCGGCGGTCGTTCTCGGCGATCGACATGCCGCCGCGCGAGCGGATGTCCCGCTCCCCGACGAGCTCGGCGATGCGGCGGATCGAGTTGGACACCGCGCGGCGGCGGGCCTCGGTCGGGTGGGCCGTGAGCACGGGACGGAACTCGAGCCGCTGGACGAGCTCGCGCACCGCGTCGGCGCCGAGCTCCTCGCGCGCACGCTCGACCGCGGCCGGCAGGGAGTCGTCGGGAGCCAGGTCGTTCGGCTCGAGGCTCGCCTCGCGCTCGCGCAGCACGCGGACGCGGTGGTACTCCTCGGCCGTGTTGGCCAGGTGGAAGTAGCAGGTGAACGCGCGGGCGACCTGCTCGGCACGCTCGAGCGACAGGCCGGCGACGAGGGCCTCGGCCTGCTCGAGCGCGTCGCTGTCGGGCTCGTCGTGCGCGCGGATCGCCAGCTCGCGGAGGTGCTCGACGTCGTCGAGCAGGTCCTGGCCGACGGACTCGCGCAGCACCCGGCCGAGGAACTCGCCGAGGACGCGGACGTCGTTCCGCAGCGGCTCGGGGACGTCGTGCCGGGCGAGGCCGCGACGCACGTCGCGCGGGGGAAGCGGTGCAGTCACCGGGCCAAGATAGGCCCCGACCGGCGCTGCGGTCGCCCACGGTCCAGGCGCTGGGCAGCCTCGGCGCCCGTCGCGCGGCCGCGCACGCGGTGTCGTCCAGGGGCGGACGCGGGGGCGCGGACGTGGCAGCATCGGCCTCGTGACCAGCAAGGCCGACGCCGAGCAGCGCCGCAGCGACCTCGCGCGGCTCCGCCGGGTGCGCGACCGGATCGACCGCGAGTACGCGCAGCCGCTCGACGTCGAGGCGCTCGCGCGCGGGGCGCACATGTCGGCGGGTCACCTGAGCCGGCAGTTCAAGGCGGCGTACGGCGAGTCCGTCTACGCGTACCTCATGACGCGGCGGATCGAGCGCGCGATGGCGCTGCTACGGCGCGGCGACCTGACGGTCACGGAGGTCTGCTTCGCGGTCGGCTGCCAGTCGCTCGGGACGTTCTCGACGCGGTTCACCGAGCTCGTGGGCGTGCCGCCGAGCGTGTACCGCGGGTCGGCCGAGCACAGCACCGCGGGCATGCCGTCGTGCGTCGCGAAGCAGGTGACGCGACCGGTCAGGAATCGAGAAGCGACGCCGTCGGAGCCGCACCTAGCGTGACCGGCATGGACATCACGATCGCGAACACGTTCCTCCCCCACGACGACCCCGACACCGCGCTCGCGTTCTACCGCGACGTGCTGGGCTTCGAGGTCCGCAACGACGTCGGCTACGGCGACATGCGCTGGATCACGGTCGGTCCCGCCGGGCAGCCGGGCACGTCGATCGTCCTCTACCCGCCGGCGGCCGACCCGGGCGTCACCGACGACGAGAAGCGGACCATCACCGAGATGATGGCGAAGGGCACGTACGCGACGCTCGTGCTCGCCACGCCGGACCTCGACGCGACGTTCGACGCGCTCCAGGCCGCGGGCGCCGAGGTCGTGCAGGAGCCGACCGACCAGCCGTACGGCATCCGGGACGCCGCGTTCCGCGACCCGGCCGGCAACCAGCTCCGCTTCAACCAGGTCGGCTGACCGTCCGACCTCCCGGGCCTCGCACGGCCCCCCCGCATCCGAGCACCCACCCCCGGCGACCCGCCCGCAGCACCCCTGCGCGCGGGTCGCCCGTGCGCGTCGGACCCGGCTGGTTAGATCGGTCCCGACCCCCCTCGCGTCCCCAGGGAGATCCCATGAGCACCGCCACGAGCACCGCACCGGCCGCGTCGCACGTCGCGGACAGCCACGACCTCATCCGCGTGCAGGGCGCGCGGGAGAACAACCTCAAGGACGTCAGCCTCGAGATCCCGAAGCGACGCCTGACGGTGTTCACCGGCGTCTCGGGGTCGGGCAAGTCGTCGCTGGTCTTCGCGACGATCGCCGCCGAGTCGCAGCGCATGATCAACGAGACGTACAGCGCGTTCGTGCAGGGCTTCATGCCGTCGCTCGCGCGCCCGGAGGTCGACCGGCTCGAGGGCCTGACGACCGCGATCATCGTCGACCAGGAGCGCATGGGCTCGAACCCGCGCTCGACGGTCGGCACCGCGACGGACGCGAACGCGATGCTCCGCATCCTGTTCAGCCGGCTCGGGCAGCCGCACATCGGGTCGCCGAACGCGTTCTCGTTCAACGTGCCGTCCGTCAAGGGCAGCGGCGCGATCACCGTCCAGAAGGGCGACCGGACGAAGGCCGAGAAGGCCGAGTTCTCCATGCTGGGCGGCATGTGCCCGCGGTGCGAGGGCATGGGGTCGGTGACCGACTTCGACCGGACCGCGCTGTACGACGACAGCAAGTCGCTCAACGAGGGCGCGCTGACCGTGCCGGGCTACACGATGGACGGCTGGTACGGGCGCATCTTCCGCGGCAGCGGCTTCTTCGACCCGGACAAGCCGATCAAGGACTACGGGAAGCGCGAGCTCGACGACCTGCTCTACAAGGAGCCGACCAAGATCAAGGTCGAGGGCATCAACATCACCTACGAAGGCCTGATCCCCAAGATCCAGAAGTCGCTGCTGTCCAAGGACGTCGACGCGATGCAGCCGCACGTCCGCGCGTTCGTCGAGAAGGCCGTGACGTTCCAGACGTGCCCCGAGTGCGAGGGGACGCGCCTCGCGGCCGAGGCCCGGTCGTCGCGGATCGCGGGCAAGAACATCGCCGACGTGTGCGCGATGCAGATCAGCGACCTCGCGCAGTGGGTGCGCGGGCTCGACGAGCCGACCGTCGCGCCGCTGCTCGCGGGCCTGCAGCACCTGCTCGACTCGTTCACCGAGATCGGCCTCGGGTACCTGTCGCTCGACCGGCCCGCGGGAACGCTGTCGGGCGGCGAGGCGCAGCGCACCAAGATGATCCGGCACCTCGGGTCGTCGCTCACCGACGTCACGTACGTGTTCGACGAGCCGACCATCGGGCTGCACCCGCACGACATCCAGCGCATGAACGACCTGCTGCTCCAGCTGCGCGACAAGGGCAACACGGTGCTCGTCGTCGAGCACAAGCCCGAGGCGATCGCGATCGCGGACCACGTCGTCGACCTGGGGCCGGGTGCCGGCACCGGCGGCGGGACGATCTGCTTCGAGGGCACGGTCGAGGGCCTGCGCGCGAGCACCACGATCACGGGTCGGCACCTCGACGACCGCGCGACCCTCAAGGCGGACCTCCGCCCGACGCAGGGCGCGCTCGAGATCCGCGGCGCGTCGACGCACAACCTCCGCGACGTCGACGTCGACGTGCCCCTCGGCGTGCTGTGCGTGGTCACGGGCGTCGCCGGGTCGGGCAAGAGCTCGCTCATCCACGGGTCGGTCGCGAAGCGCGACGACGTCGTCGTCATCGACCAGGGCGCGATCCGCGGCTCGCGGCGCAGCAACCCCGCGACCTACACCGGCCTGCTCGACCCGATCCGCAAGGCGTTCGCGAAGGCCAACGGGGTCAAGCCCGCGCTGTTCAGCTCCAACTCCGAGGGCGCGTGCCCGACCTGCAACGGCGCGGGCGTGATCTACACGGACCTCGGCGTCATGGCGACGGTCGAGTCGACGTGCGAGGAGTGCGAGGGCCGCCGCTTCCAGGCGAGCGTGCTCGAGTACACGCTCGGCGGGAAGAACATCGCCGAGGTCCTGGCGATGCCCGTGACCGAGGCCGAGGAGTTCTTCGGCGCGGGCGACGCGCGCACGCCCGCCGCGCACGCCATCCTCGACCGGCTCACCGACGTCGGCCTCGGCTACCTCACGCTCGGCCAGCCGCTCACGACGCTGTCGGGCGGCGAGCGGCAGCGGCTCAAGCTCGCGACGCAGATGGGCGAGAAGGGCGGCATCTACGTCCTCGACGAGCCGACGACCGGCCTGCACCTCGCCGACGTCGCGCAGCTGCTCGGCCTGCTCGACCGGCTCGTCGACTCCGGGAAGTCCGTCATCGTCATCGAGCACCACCAGGCCGTGATGGCGCACGCGGACTGGATCATCGACCTCGGCCCCGGCGCGGGCCACGACGGCGGTCGGGTCGTCTTCGAGGGCACCCCGGCCGACCTGGTCGCGGACCGCTCGACGCTCACGGGGCAGCACCTCGCGACGTACGTCGGCGCCTGACTTCACCGTCACGACGCCCCGCGGGGCGAGCGGTCCGCGTCAGGCCTGCGGCTCGCGGCCCGGCGGCTGGCCGGGCGGGGTCGGCTCGGCGACGGGGACGAGGCGTGCGTGACGGTCGGGGCGTCGGCGCTCACCGTGACGTCCTCGTCGTCGTCGCCGTTCACGTGCCGCAAGGTGGCGCGCGTGCCGTCGACGAGGCGGTAGGTCACCGTCGTCGTGGCGGGCGTCGACCTCGAGCAGGTCGGGGGCGGAACGGTGCGACCGGACGACGCGGGTCGACGGGCGGAGCCCGTGGCACGGCGGACCGTCGCCCGACGGTGCGCGGACCCGGCCCGGCGCAGCACCGGGGCCGCCCACGCGTCGTGCCGCATGGACGGCCCCGGCCGGGCCCGCGGGGCGGGTCAGGCCGCGAGCGCACCCGTCATCAGGGCGACCGCCTCGCTCGGCGAGTGCGTCTCCGGGGTGATGACCGCCGCCCGGCGGCCGAGCCGCTGGACGTGGATCCGGTCCGCCACCTCGAAGACGTGCGGCATGTTGTGGCTGATGAGGATCACGGGGAGCCCGCGCTCGCGCAGGTCGCGCACGAGCTGGAGCACCTGCGCCGACTCCCGGACGCCGAGCGCGGCGGTCGGCTCGTCGAGGATGACGACCTTCGACCCGAACGCCGCCGCCCGCGCCACGGCGACCGCCTGGCGCTGGCCGCCGGACAGCGTCTCGACCGCCTGCGTGACGTCCTGGAGGGTGCTGATGCCGAGCGCCTTGAGCTGCTGCTCGGACCGCTCGCGCATGCCCGCCGTGTCGAGCATCCGGAACACCGAGCCCAGGACCCCGCTGCGGCGCTGCTCGCGCCCGAGGTAGAGGTTGCTGGCGATGTCGAGCGCCGGGGAGACCGCGAGGTTCTGGTAGACCGTCTCGATGCCCGCGGCGCGCGCCTCCTGCGGCCCGTGGAACGTCACGGGTCGCCCCTCGAGGAGCAGCTGGCCCTGGTCCGGGGTGTGCGCGCCGGACAGGCACTTGACCAGGGTGGACTTGCCGGCGCCGTTGTCGCCGATGATCGCGAGCACCTCGCCCGGGTAGAGCTCGAGGTCGACGCCGTCGAGGCCGACGACCCGCCCGAACGTCTTGACGAGGCCCGTCGCCTGCAGCACGGGCGTCCGTGCGCTGTCCTGCGTCATCACGCACGCTCCTTCCGGATCCACTGGTCGACCGCGACCGCGACGATGACGAGCACGCCGACGGCGAGCGTCTGGTAGAGCACGTCGACGCCCGCGAGCGACAGCCCGTTGCGGAACACGCCGACGATGAGCGCGCCGAGCAGGCTGCCCCACACCGCGCCGCGCCCGCCGAACAGGCTCGTGCCGCCGATGACGACCGCGGTGATCGAGTCGAGGTTCGCCTCGGCCGCCGCGTTCGGGCTCGCGGCGTTGATGCGGCCGACGAGGATCCAGCCCGCGAGCGCGAACAGCCCGCCCGCGGTGACGTACACGCTGAGCAGCACGCGCGGCACGCGGATGCCGGCGAGCGCGGCGGACTCCTTGTCGTCGCCGACCGCGTAGACGTGCCGGCCCCACGCGGTGCGGCCGAGCGCGTACGCGACGACCGCGTACATGGCGAGCATGACGAGCACGCCGACGGTCACGCGCACGCCGCCGACGGTGAACGCCTCGCCGGTCCAGGTGAGCAGCGACGGCAGCTCGCCGCCGCGGACGGTCGCGCCCTTCGAGTAGAGCAGCGTGAGCGCGAGGAAGACGTTGAGCGTTCCGAGCGTGACGATGAACGGCGGCAGCTTGAGCCGGGTCACGAGCAGGCCGTTGACGGCACCGGCGGCGAGCCCGACGGCGAGGCCGACCCCGAGCGCGACAGGACCGGGCAGGCCGTTCGTGACGGCGGTCTGGGCCATGACCATCGAGGACAGGACCATGATCGCGCCGACGGACAGGTCGATCCCCGCGGTGAGGATGATGAGCGTCTGGCCGACGGCGAGCGCGCCGACCACCGCGACCTGCTGGGTGACGAGCGACAGATTCTCGGGCCGCAGGAAGCGGTCGTTGAGCAGCCCGAAGACGACGACGGACAGCGCGAGCACGAGGGCCGGGCTGAGGGCGGGGTGCCGGTGCAGGACCGACTGGATGCGGCTGGTGGCGGACTGCCGACGCAGGAACTCGTCGGCGACGTGCGGCTGGGGGGCGGCGGGCGCGGGTGCGGCCGACGGCGGGACGGTACGTGAGGTCACGACTCCTCCTCCGGGTGCGGGATCGGCGGACGGGGGCGACC
>NZ_BHYL01000396.1 GCF_003851725.1 Cellulomonas algicola
GCCCGGACCCGGGCTGAGCGTCGTCGAGGTCCGCGTGGACCGCACCGGGCGGCGGGCGCTCGGCGAGCGCGTCGCGGCCGACGTGGCGCGCGCGGTCGACGGCGCCCTCGGCTGACCGGTCGCTGCCGGCGCCCGCGCGGCACTCCTGCCGGACGCATGAGGAACTGACAGCAAGTTCCCAGGTTCGTCTGAGCCTCCCTCCAGCACGACGTCCTTTCATGGAGGACGACAAGGAGGGACCCACGATGACGAGCACCCCAGAGCACGGCGCGGGCGAGAACCACCCCCAGGCGCAGCCGACGCAGCCGATCCCGCCGATCGGCGCGACGCAGCCCCTGCCCACGCAGCCGGCCCACCCGACCAACCCCTTCACCGCCCCGCACCCCGCCGCACCGGGCGAGGTCCACGCGCAGGAGCAGGCCCGCCGCCAGGCGGCCCACGAGGAGGCCGCGCGGGTGCGTGCCGAGCGTGACGCCGCGTACCACGCGCAGTGGACCGCGGCCCAGCAGGCGGCCGCGCAGCACGCCGCGGCGCAGCAGTTCGCGCAGCAGCACCCGGCGCAGCAGCACGCGGCCCAGCAGCACGCGACCCAGCAGCACGGCGCGCAGCAGCAGCCCGTCGCGGTGGGCGCGCACCAGCCCGCGACGGTCCACCCGCAGGGCGCACCGCAGCACGCCCCGTACGGGCCGGTCCGCACCGCCCCCGCGGGCGCCGGCGTCCCGCCGTACGGCCCGACCGCGACGCAGCCCGGCGCCACCGGACCGCGCAAGCGCCGCACCTGGATCCCGGTCGTGTCCGCCGCCGCGGCCGCCGCGATCCTCGGCGTCGCCGCGACCGGTGCCGCGTTCACGATCGGCGACGAGCGCGCCGACGGCTCGCGCCCGGCCTCGCTCGCCGAGATCGGCCGCGACACGACCGACACGGTCCCCGTCGCGGGCTCGACGAACGACGCCCCCGACTGGCAGGCGGTCTCGCAGGCCGTCGCGCCGTCCGTCGTCGCGATCGAGGTCAGCACCGGCCAGGGCGGCGCCCAGGGGTCGGGTGTCATCGTCGACGACCAGGGCCACATCGTCACGAACAACCACGTCGTGGCCGGCGCGCAGGGCAAGGTCCAGGTCACGCTGACCGACGGCCGCCTGTTCGAGGCGAGCGTCGTCGGCACCGACCCGACGACGGACCTCGCGGTCATCAAGCTCGACGACGCCCCCGACGACCTCGTCGCGGCCGCGCTCGGCGACTCCGCCAAGGTCGAGGTCGGCCAGTCCGTCATGGCCGTCGGCAACCCGCTCGGCCTCGCCAACACCGTGACGACCGGCATCGTGTCGGCCGTCGACCGCCCGGTGTCGACCTCCGCGGAGGACGGCAGCCAGGCGACCGTGACCAACGCGATCCAGGTCGACGCCGCGGTGAACCCCGGCAACTCCGGCGGTCCGCTGTTCGACGCGCAGGGCCGTGTCATCGGCATCAACTCGTCGATCGCGACGATGTCGCAGCAGTCCGGCTCGATCGGCCTCGGCTTCGCCATCCCGGTGAACCTCGTGAAGAACATCGCGTCGCAGCTCATCGACGACGGCACCGCCGAGCACGCGTTCCTCGGCGTGAGCCTGTCCGACGGCACCGCGACCGCCGACGGCGTGACCCGCCGCGGCGCGGTCGTCGAGGAGGTCAGCGCAGACTCGCCCGCGTCGAAGGCCGGCCTCGAGGTCAAGGACGTCGTCGTCGCGATCGACGGCAAGGCGGTCGGGGGCGCCGAGTCGCTCACGGCCTACGTCCGGGCGCTCGCGTCCGGCGACCAGGCGACGCTCACGGTCGTCCGCGACGGCAAGGCGTCGGAGGTCGACGTGACGCTCGCCGCCCGCCCGGAGTCCGCGGCGACCCCGCAGGACCCGCAGGGCGGCGGTCAGGGGCAGGACCAGGGCCAGGACCCGGGCCAGCAGGGCCAGGGCCAGGGCCAGGACCAGCAGGGTCCGGGCGGCCTGCCGGGCGGCATGACCCCCGAGGACCTGTGGAAGTGGTTCCAGGGTCAGGGTCAGGGCTGACGCCTCACGCTTCCCGACCGCGACCCCGGTGACGGACCAGCACCGTCCCCGGGGTCGCACGGGACTCGCGGCTCGCACCCCGGAGCCGCTCACCCCGGTCGACCCGACCGCCACCGCCGGGCACCCGTACCCCCCGCAGGTGCCCGGCACCCGACCCGCACGGGTCAC
>NZ_BHYL01000397.1 GCF_003851725.1 Cellulomonas algicola
CGCCCACCCCCGCCCCACCGCCGACGCACTGGGCGCCCGACGGCTGCGCGACGTGGTCGCCGCCGCCGAGAACGCGGGCGTCACGTTCGTGACGTTCGACGACGCGCTCGTGCCGTCGCCCGACGGCGTCGCGGGCCGGCTCGACGCGGTGACCCGCGCCGCGTACGTCGCGCCGCTCACGTCCCGCACGGGACTGGTCCCGCTCGCCCACCCGGCGGTGGTCGAGCCGTTCCACCTCGCGAGCCAGGTCGCCGCGCTCGACCACGCGAGCCTCGGCCGCGCCGGCTGGCTCGTCGGCAGCGGGCCGGTCCCCGGCGCGCGGCGCGCGCTCGACCGGCCCGTCGCCGACGGCCAGGACCTGCGCGACGAGACCGATGACGTCGTGCGCGTCGCACGCGACCTGTGGGACTCGTGGGAGGACGACGCGGTCGTCCGCGACACCGCCACGGGCCGCTACGTCGACCGGGACCGGCTCCACTACGTGGACTTCGCGAGCGGCGGCGACGGCCTGCCCGCCGGGCCGAGCGCCCGCGCCACGCCCGACGGCGTGCGCGCGCCGTTCACCGTGAAGGGGCCTCTCATCGTGCCGCGCGGGCCGCAGGGCCGGCCGGTCGTCGTGGGTCGGCACGCGGCGGTCGACGGCGGCCTGCTCGACGTGGCGCTGGTCGGCGACGTCGCCGACGTGGCCGCGGCCCGCGCCGCGGGGTCCCCGCTCGTCGTCCTCGACCTGGCCGTGACGCTCGACGGCGCGCACGGGACCGCCGCCGAGCGCCGCGCGGTGCTCGACGCACGCACGCCGTGGGACGCGCCGACCGCCTGGACGGGCGACGCCGCCGGGCTCGTCGAGCTGCTGCTCGGGCTGCGCGGCGTCGTCGACGGCGTCCGGCTGCTGCCGGCCGTGCTCGACGTCGACCTCCCGGTGCTCGTCCGTGACGTCCTGCCCGCGCTCCGCGTCGCGCGCGCGACGCCGACGACGCGCCCGGGCGCGACGCTGCGCGACACCCTCGGGCTGCCCCGCCCGGTCAACCGCTACGCCGCCGCCGCGGCGACCGCCTGAGGAGGCCCGCATGTCCGACGTCCCCCGCCCCGACGCCCAGGTCCACCTCGGCGTCTTCTTCCAGGGCGTGAACCACACGACCGTCTGGTCGGACCCCGACAGCGGTTCGCAGACCGACTTCGAGACGTTCCGCCGGGTGGTGCAGACCGCCGAGCGCGGCCTGTTCGACGCGTTCTTCCTCGGCGAGGGCCTGCGCCTCCGGGAGCAGAACGGGCGCCTGCACGACCTCGACGTCGTCGGGCGCCCGGACGCGATCACGCAGCTCGCCGCGCTCGCCGCGGTGACCGAGCGGATCGGCCTGGTCGCGACGCAGAACGTCACCTACAACGACCCGGCCGACCTGGCGCGGCGTCTCGCGAGCCTCGACGTCCTCTCGGGCGGCCGCGCGGCGTGGAACATCGTGACGACCGACAACGCGTGGACGGGCGAGAACTTCCGCCGCGGCGGGTGGCTGGACCACACGCAGCGGTACGAGCGCGCCGCCGAGTTCGTGCAGGCCGCGCAGGCGATCTGGGACGGCTGGACGGACGACGCCCGGCCGACGCCGGTGCACCACGCGGCGACGACGCTCGACGTCGAGGTCACCCCGACCGTCCCGCGCAGCCCGCAGGGCCATCCCGTGCTGTTCCAGGCGGGCGACTCCCCCGACGGCCGCGACTTCGCCGCCCGGCACGCCGAGGTGATCTTCTCGGCGCACGGCACGGACTTCGACGACGCGCTGCGCTTCGCCGACGACGTGCGCGCCCGCACCCGGGCCGCCGGACGACCGGAGGACGACGTCAAGATCCTGCCGGGCACGCAGTTCGTGCTCGCGGACACCGACGCCGAGGCGCGCGACAAGGCGCGCTGGGTCAAGGAGCAGCAGGTCACGCCCGCGACGGCGCTGTCGCTGCTCGGCCAGGTCTGGGGAGAGGACCTGTCGCACCTGGATCCCGACGGCCCGCTCCCGGCGCACGACCCGGTCATCGAGTCGGTCGGCGAGACCCGCGGCTCGCCGCGGCGCGGCGTCAGCCCGGTCGACGTGGCACGCGCGTGGCGGGCACGCGCCGAGGCGGACGGGCTCTCGATCCGGCAGCTCGTGATCGCGCAGGAGCGCGAGCGCGGGTTCGTCGGCTCGCCGCAGACCGTCGCCGACGAGCTGGCCCGCTGGGTGCGGAACGGCGCGTCGGACGGCTTCAACATCACGCCCTGGCTCGTGCCGAGCGGGCTGGACGACGTCGTGGAGCTCCTGGTGCCGGCGCTGCAGGAGCGCGGTGCCTACCGGACCACATACGAGGGGACGACGCTGCGCGAGCACCTCGGTCTGCGCGCGCCGCTGACGCACCGCCTGACGGCGGACGCGACGCGCTGACGCTCCCGCAGCGCGACCGACGGGGTGGGACCTCACCAGGTCCCACCCCGTCGTGGCGTCCCCGCTGCGGCGCCCGCCCACCCACGGCACGACGAGGGGGCGGGACCACGCGGGTCCCGCCCCCTCGCGTCGCCCGGGCCGTCCCTCCCGGTCGTCTGCGCGAGCCGGTCAGAGGCCCAGGTTCCCCCGCAGCGTCGTGCCCGCGTACTCGGTCTTGTAGACGCCGAGGCGTTGCAGGTGCGGAACGACCGCGCGGCCGAACTCGTCGAACGAGCCCGGCACGTGCGTCGGGGTGATGAGGAAGCCGTCCGCGGCGCCGGACCCGAACAGCTCGGCGAGCTGCTCGGCGATCTCCGCACCCGTGCCGACGAGCTGGGGCGTGAGCTCGCTCGTCGAGAACTCGACCGCGGCCTCGCCGATCGTCGCGTTCGCGGCGCGCGGGCCGAGCAGCTCGAGCAGCGCCACGACCGCCCGCCCCTCCGCCTGCCCGTCGGTGGCCCGCTCGTCGAGCACCTTGCGCAGCGGCTCGTCGGCGTCGACGTCACCGAGGTCGAGACGGGAGAACTGGCTGAAGAACTCGATGCCCGCCTCGGGCGTGACGAGCGTGCGCAGGTGGTCGCGTCGCGCGCGGGCGATCTCGGTGCTCTCGCCCACGATCGTCTGCACGGCCGCGAAGAGCCGGATCTTCTCGGGGTCACGACCGGCGGCGCGGGCCTTGGCGCGCAGGTCGTCCTTCTTGGCCTGCAGGTCGGCCTGCGTGCGCTCGATCGCGAAGATCACCTCGCCCCAGCGCGCGCCGAACTCGCGCCCGCGCGGCGAGTCACCGGCCTGGATGATCACCGGACCGCCCTGCGGCGTCGGCGGCAGGTTGAGCGGTCCGCGGACCGCGACGTGCGTGCCCTTGTAGTCGGGGGCCGTGATCAGGTCCGGGTTCGCGAACACGCCGGTCTCCTGGTCGACCACGAGCGCGCCCTCACCCCACGACCGCCACAGCGCCTGCACCGCCTCGACGACCTCGTCGCCACGGTCGTAGAGGGCGTTGCGGTCGAGCTGCTCGACGTCGGGGAAGTTCGCGTAGTTCGCCGGCCCGTTCGACTGGATGACGTTCCACGCGACGCGACCGCCGGACAGGTGGTCGAGGCTCGCCAGGGTCCGCGCGAGGTTGTACGGCGGGTTGAAGCTCGTCGAGAGCGTGACGCCCAGCCCGAGGTTCGTGGTGACCGCGGCGAGCTGCGCCGCGACCTGCGCCGGGTCGTGCTTGATCGCGTTGCTGAGCCCGTGCCGCGCGAACCCGGCGCGGAAGCTCACGGTCTCCGGGATGAACGCGAGGTCGAACTTCGCGGCCTCGAGGGTGCGGGCGGTGTCGTGCAGGAAGTCGCGACCGAGCCAGTCGCGCGTCGAGTACGGGTGGCGCCACGCGCCGGCGAAGTGGCCGCCGGGGAACAGGACGTAGCCGCCGAGGAAGAGCTGTCGCTGGGTCATGAGGTCGTCCTCTCGTCGTGATGGGCAGATCGGGGGCGACGGCGACGCGGGAGCGGTA
>NZ_BHYL01000398.1 GCF_003851725.1 Cellulomonas algicola
CCGCCACGGCGAGCGGCCCGGCGTCGTCGAGCAGGCCGAGCGCGGTCGCGGACAGGTCGGCGCGCGCGTCGGCGGCGTGCCGCTCGGTGGTGCGCGACGCGCGTGCGGCCAGCGCCGGCGCGACGACACCCGCGAGGAGCAGGCACCCGGCGAGCGCGAGCCCGGCGGGCACCCAGAAGGCGCACATCGCGACGACGGTCCCGACGCCCAGGCACACCGCGACGACGGCGGGCAGGAGCCCGCGGACCACGACGTCGCCGACCGTGTCGACGTCCGCGCCCACGCGCGCGAGGAGGTCGCCGCGTCGGACGCCGGCCAGCGCGGCGGTCCGACCGGCGGCGAGCCGCTCGTAGAGCGTCGTGCGGACGTTCGTCATGCCGCGCAGCGCGACGTCGTGCGAGACGAGGCGCTCGAGGTAGCGCAGCACGCCGCGGCCGATGCCGAACGCGCGCACGGCGACGGTCGCGACGGACAGCTGCAGGACGGGCGGCATCTGCGACGCGCGCGCGATCAACCACGCCGACACGGCGGCGAGCGCGACGGCGCAGCCCAGCGCGAGCGTGCCGAGCAGCGTCGCGAGCGCGACGCGGCGCAGGTCGACGTCGAGGAGCCGGACGGCCCGGCGCAGGGTGCCGCGGGGCTCGCGGGCGCTCACGCGACCACCTGCCCGGCCGTCGACCGGACCGGCACGACGACGTCCGCGCACCCCGCGAGCGACGCCCGGTGCGCGACGAGCACGACCGTGCGGCCCTCGGCGCGCAGCGCCCGGACGGTGTCGAGCACGACCTGCTCACCGGACGCGTCGAGGTGCGCGGTCGGCTCGTCGAGCACGACGAGCGGGGCGGGGGAGAGCAGCGCGCGCGTGAGCGCGACGCGCTGGCGCTGCCCGACGCTCAGGCCGACCCCACCGCGGCCGAGCGGGGTGCTCCAGCCCGCCGGGAGCGTCGCGAGGACCTGGTCGAGACCCGTGAGCGCGGCGGCGCGGGCACGCGAGGCGTCGTCACCGCCGACCACGTCGGCGACCGTGCCGGGCTCGAGCACGGGTCGCTGCGGCAGCCACGTGACCTGCGACCAGTAGGTGTCACGGTCGACGTCCGCGAGCTCGAGCGGGCCGTCCGGTACGTCGAGGACGACGCGTCCCTCGTCGGGCGGCAGCAGGCCGAGCAGCACGTCGACGGCCGTGGACTTGCCCGCACCGCTGGGCCCCGTGAGCGCGACGACCGTCCCGGGCCGCACGACGAGGTCGAGCGCGTCGGGCGCGAGGCCGTCGGCCGTCGTGACGCCGACGCCGTCGAGCCGCAGCGTCGTCGACGCGAGGTCGGGGGCGGTCCGCGCGCCGCGCGCGGGCGCGGGCTCGTCGAGCAGCGCGAACGCCTGGTCGGCTGCCGCGACCCCGTCGACGGCCGCGTGGTACTGCGCGCCGACCTGGCGCAGCGGCAGGAACACCTCGGGCGCCAGGATCAGCACCGCGAGGCCGGTGACGAGGTCGAGGTGCCCCTCGACGAGCCGCAGGCCGATCCCGACGGCGACGAGCGCGACCGACAGCGTGGTCAGCAGCTCGAGCACCATGCCGGACACGAACGCGATGCGCAGCGTGCCCATGGTGGCGCGGCGGTGCGCGTCGCCGAGCTCCCGGACGCGGGCCGCGGGGCCACGCTCGCGGCCGAGCGCCTGGAGCGTCGGCAGGCCGGCGAGCAGGTCGAGCACCTGCGCGCCGAGCCGCTGCATCGTCGCGAGGCCGCGCTCGGAGCGGCCCTGCGTGAGACGCCCGACGAGCACCATGAAGATCGGCACCAGCGGGATCGTGCCGACGAGGATCGCGGCCGAGATCCAGTCGAGCCCGAGGACGACGAGCAGCGTGCCCGGCGTGACGGTCGCGGCGAGCACGAGCTGCGGCAGGTACCGCACGAAGTACGGCTCGAGCGCGTCGAGGCCGCGCGTCACGAGGGTGACGAGCGCCGGCCCGTGCCCCGCGGCGAGGTGCCGGGGTCCGAGGTCGACCGCGCGCTCCACGACCGCGTCGCGCAGCTCGCCGACCGCCCGGGTCGCCGCGCGGTGCGCGTACCGCTCCTGCAGGCCCGTGACGAGCACCCGCGCGGCGA
>NZ_BHYL01000399.1 GCF_003851725.1 Cellulomonas algicola
TGCACGACGCGCACCCCCGCGTGCGCGCCCGACCGCGGCAGCGCCCACGTCACGCGCCAGTCCCGCGCGGCCCGCTCCTCGACCGGCCGGTCCGCGAGCAGCGCGAGCGGCAGCTCGCCCTCCGCCGACGCCACGAGCCAGCGGCGTCCCACGTCCGCCACGCGCCGCGGCGGCTCGTCGGACGTCAGGTCCTCGACGACGACCTCGACGAGCGCCGGCAGCGCGAGCAGCAGCGCGTCGTCGACCGCGCGCAGCAGCCCCCGCACCTCGTCGGCCGCGACCTCGTCGCGCAGCTGCAGCACGACCGCCGTGTCGTAGCCCGCGGGCGGCGGGCCGTCGGCGGGGAACGGCAGCCGCAGCGCGGGCAGCGAGCCGTCCCGGCGCCGCACCTCGTCCGCGAGCGCCGGCACCTGCGCCGCGGCGTCCGCGAGCAGCTCCGCCGTGTCGCGCAGGCTGAACCGCACGCCGCCCGTCGTCGACACGACCGAGACCTCGTCGGACACCGCGCGCACCGCGGCGAAGCCCACCCCGAACCGTCCGACGACCCGACGCTCGGGCGCCGTGCCCCCGTCCGGCCGCTTCGACGACGCCCGCATCGACGCGAGCGACGCGACGCCTGCCTCGTCGAGCGGCGCACCCGTGTTCGCGGCGACCAGCACGAGCGTGCCGTCGTCCGCGCGCGCCAGGCGGAGCAGCAGCCGCCCCTCGACGCCCGCCCGGGTGGCCGCGTCGGCGGCGTTCTGCGCGAGCTCGACCACGACGCGGTCGCGGTAGTAGCCGCGGGCGTGGTCCTCCTCGGTGTTCGCGTCCTCCCGCAGGCGTGCCGGGGACGCGCGCCACGCCCCCAGCACGGCGGCGCGCAGGGCCGCGGTGCCGAGGGCGTCGAGCATCACTGCTCCGGGTCGGTCCCGGTCTCGGCCGCCGGCACGTCGGCGGGGGCGTCGTCCCGGGCGACGGGCTCCTCGAGGAGGGCCTCCTCCACGAGCTCCGCCGCCACCGCGGGCTCCACGACGACCTCGTCCGCAGCAGCCTCGCCGCCGACGCCCTCGTCCGCGCCCGCCTCGTCGGCGACGGCGCCGTCGGCGTGGGCCTCGTCGGCGGCGGCCGGCACGACGACGACGGTCTCGTCCGCTCCTGCCTCCACGACCACGGCCTCGCCCGCCGCGGCCTCGACCACCACGACCTCGTCCGCGGCAGGGACCGGCGCGGCGTGCGGCACGACCTCGACGCGCATCTCGTCGATCAGCGGGTCGGGCGCGGGCCAGTCGCTCGGCGGCGCCTCGGCCTCCGTCTCGGAGTGCGCACCGCACCCGTGGTCGAGGCTCACGACCTTGCCGTCGTCGGGCGACCACTCGTTGGCGCAGACGCCGAACACGGTGCCGAGCGACCCCTGCAGGGTCACGAGGAACCCGCACGACGCGCAGGCCGCGGACGCCGCGAGCGCGCCGGCGGTCGTCGGTCCGTGCGAGCCGCGGTACCAGCGCTCGGCGGCCTCGTCGCGCCCCTGCGGGGACAGCACGCGGGCCCGCGCGAGGGCGAGCTCGTCGATCGCGACGGAGTCGAGCTCGTCGTCGCCGGTGGGCGTCCAGCCGGGCTCGAGGCGCGGGTCGTCGGCCCGGAACGGCAGCACGTCGCCCGGGCCGATGTCGCCGGGGCGCAGCCGCTCGGACCAGGGCACCCACGTGGCGGCGAGGATCGCGTCGTCGCCGGGCAGCAGCTCGGCCTCGCAGACCGTGGGCGTGCGGCCGCGCGGCACGCGCGCGACGGTGACGGTCCACTCCCACCCGCGGTAGCCGCGGGCCAGGCACGCGAAGCGGTGCGAGACGAGCCGCTCGCCCTCGACGACGTGGCCGAGGTGCTCGCCGACGTCCGCCGGGTCCTCGGCGATGCCGATCGCGACCTCGCGGGCCAGGTCGACGGCGTTGCCGAGGACGGCGTCCTTCGTGGCGACGGCCATCCTCAGGCCTCGAGGTCGTCGGCGACGCGGCGCAGCAGCGTGGCGTACTGCGTGGCGCGGGCCTTCTCGGGGTAGCGGCCGCGGCGCAGGTCGTTGCCGACGCGGTCGAGCACCTTGATGAGGTCCTCGATGATGACGGCCATGTCGTCCGCCGGCTTGCGCGCGGCCTTCGCGACGGACGGCAGCGGGTCGAGGATCTTCACGGACAGCGCCTGCGGCCCGCGACGGCCGTCGGCGACGCCGAAGTCGACCTTGGTGCCGGGCTTGGGCGTGACGCCCGCGGGGAGCGCGGACGCGTGCAGGAACACCTCGCCGCCGTCGTCGTCGGCGATGAACCCGAACCCGCGCTCGGTGTCGAACCACTTGACCTTGCCGGTGGGCACGGCAACCCCTTGTCCTTCTGCGTGACGACGTCCCCTCGACGTCCTGACCCTCCAGGTTACCGGCCCGTGCCGCCGCGATGCGCGTACCGGTCCCGTCGACCACCCGCCCGCCCGTGACGTCGGGCGTGGGTCAGCCCTGCGCGAGCCGGTCGAGCGCGAGCGCCGCGAGCACGGCGGGGCCCGTGACGAGCGCGTCGTCGGCGAACCGCGCGTGCGCGGAGTGGTTGTACGCGGCGGTGCGCGGGTCCTCGCCGACGGGCGTCGCGCCGACCGCGACGAACACGCCCGGCACCTGCTCGAGCACGTAGGAGAAGTCCTCGGCGCCCGGGAGCGGCTGCGCCGCCTCGTGCCACGCGTCCGCGCCGAGCAGCGCGGGGACGACGCGCGCGGCCCGCTGCACCTCGTCGGGCGTGTTGACCGTGACCGGGTAGCCACGCTCGTAGTCGACCGTGGCGGTCAGCCCGTGCGCCGCGGCGACGCCCTCGCACACGCGCGTCAGGCGCTCCGGGACGACCGCGTGCGCGGCCTCCGAGAAGGTGCGGACGGTGGCCTCGAGCCTGGCGGTCGGGGCGATGACGTTGTCCGTCGTGCCGCCGAGGATGTGGCCGACCGTGACGACGACCGGGTCGAACACGTCGAACTGCCGCGTGACCATCGCCTGCAGCGCGAGGACGATCTCGGCCGCGACCGGGACGGGGTCGGCCGCGAGGTGCGGCATCGAGCCGTGCCCGCCGCGTCCGTGGACCGTGACGTGCACCGTGTCGGCGGCGGCGAGGATCGTGCCCGGCCGCGACATCACGACCCCTGTCGGCAGCAGCGAGGACATGACGTGCAGCGCGTACGCGGCGACGACCCGGTCCCCGGCCGCGTCGAGCACGCCCTCCTCGATCATCAGGCGCGCGCCGTGGTCGCCCTCCTCGCCCGGCTGGAACATCAGCACGACCGAGCCCGCGAGCCGGTCGCGGCGGGCCGCGAGCAGCCGGGCCGCGCCGACCAGGCCCGCGGTGTGCAGGTCGTGCCCGCACGCGTGCATGACGCCCGGGTTCTCGGACGCGAACGGCTCACCCGACTCCTCCGCGACGGGCAGCGCGTCCATGTCGCCGCGCAGCAGGACCGCGGGCCCGGGGTGCGCGCCGCGCAGCACCCCGACGACCGACGTCAGGCCGCTCCCCGTCGTGACCTCCAGCCCGAGTCCGTCGAGCGCGTCGAGCACGAGCCGCTGCGTCGCCGGCAGCGCCAGGCCGATCTCGGGCGAGCGGTGCAGGGCGTGCCGGAGCGCGACGACGACGTCGCGCTGCGCGCGGGCGTCGGCGAGCAGCGAGGCGAGCACGTCGTCGCCGACCTGGCCGGTGGTCGGGTCGAGGGTTCCGGTCACGGCTGACCTCCGGACTGGGTGGGTGGACGTCTCGCACGCTAGCCGCAGGCCCGGCGTCGTGCCCGCGCCCGGTCCGTGCGCGGGGCGTCCGTGCTGCGTCGCACGGCCCACCGCGCGGTCGTGCGAGCCCCCGGCGCCCCTCCCCCGCTCCGCCGTGCGGTGGAGCGCGACCTCGGCCACCCCCTGCCGTGAGGGCGGGAAAGTATCGTGGGACGGATGGCCACGTTCACCGGGTACCTGCGCGCGTGCGGGGACGACGACCTCGTCACGCTGCTGCGGCTGCGCCCAGACCTGGCGTCGCCTTCTCCCTCCACGCTGTCGTCGCTGGCCGCACGCGCGACCAGCCGTGCGAGCCTCGAGCGCGCGCTCGCCGCCGTCGACGCGGGCGTCCTGCAGGTCGTCGAGGCCGTCGTCGCGCTCGGTGCCGAACGTCCCGTGACGGCCGCCGCCGTGCGCGCCGCGGTCGCGGGAGACGACCCCGCGGGCGGGCGGCTCGTCGACGCCGCGCTCGCCGACGCGCAGGCCCGCGCACTGGTCCACCCCGACGTCCCGGATCCGGGCGCGCGCCCGGCCCGTGCCCGGTCGGCCGCTCGTGCCGACGTGCCCCTGCACGCGGCACCCGGGCTCGCGGAGCTCCTCGGCCCGTACCCCGCGGGCCTCGCCCCCGTCGAGCACCACCGTGGTGAGCAGCCCGCGGACGGTCGCGGCACCGGCCCCGACGACCCGGCCGAGGTACGCGCGCTGCTCCAGGAGGCGCCCGCCGGCGCGCGGCAGGTCGTCGACGCGCTCCTGTGGGGTCCGCCGGTGGGCCTCGCCCCGACCAACGCGACCGCGACCGCGGGCGCTGTGCAGTGGCTCCTGCGGCGCGGGCTCCTCGTGCACGGCGACAGCCGTCACGTCGTCCTCCCGCGGCGTGTCGCGCTCGCGCTGCGCGGCGGCCGGACGCACCGCGCACCCGCGCTCGCGCCCACCGTGCCGACGGACGCCCCGCACCGCTCGGACGCGCTGGTCGCCGCCGAGTCGGCGGCGGCGGGCGAGCACGTCGTCCGGCTCGTCGGGCGCCTCGCGCACCTGTGGGAGCAGGCACCCGCACCCGTGCTGCGGTCCGGTGGGCTGGGCGTGCGCGAGCTCCGGCGCGTCGCCACGACGCTCGAGGTCGACGAGGTCGAGGCCGCGTTCGTCGTCGAGCTCGCGGGTGCTGCGGGGCTCGTCGCGGACGACGGCGAGGAGTCGCCGACGTTCGTGCCCACGCTCGACCTCGACGACTGGGCCGCGCTCGAGGTGCCCGCGCGGTGGGCCGTGCTCGCACGCACGTGGCTGTCCACGCCGCGGACCCCGTGGCTCGTCGGCACCCGGGACGAGCGCGGCGCCGTGCGCGCGGCCCTCGACCCCGAGCTGCACCGCACGTGGGCGCCGCGGCTGCGGCGCTCGGTGCTCGGTGTCCTGGCCGACGCGCACGGCGTGGCCCTCACCGCGCACCAGGTGCTCGACGTCCTGCGCTGGCGCGCACCCCGGTCGGTGCCCCCCGAGCAGGCGGTGACCGCGGTGCTCGCCGAGGCCGGGCGCCTCGGCGTCCTCGGTGCGGGGGCGCTGTCGCCGGCGGGTCGAGCCCTGCTGGGCTCCGCGCCCGACGACCCGGCACCCGCCGACGTGTTCGCCGCCGCGCTGCCGCCGGCGGTCGACGAGGTGCTGCTCCAGGGTGACCTCACGGGCATCGTCCCGGGCCGCCCGAGCGCCGCGCTCCAGGCGCTGCTCGACGCGACGTCGCACGTCGAGTCGCGCGGCGGCGCGCTCACCGTGCGGTTCACGCCGACGACCGTGCGCGCGGCCCTCGATGCGGGCGCGACGGCCGACCAGGTGCTCGCGGACCTCGCGGCGCACGCGCGCGGCGTCGTCCCCCAGCCGCTGGAGTACCTGGTCCGCGACGCCGCCCGACGGCACGGCCGGCTGCGCGCCGGGACCGCGTCGAGCTACGTGCGCGCCGACGACCCGACGCTCCTGGCCGGGCTGGTCGACGACCCGCGCCTCGCCGACCTCGGCCTGGTCGCGCTCGCCCCGACCGTCCTGGCCGCGCAGGCGAGCACGCGTGAGCTCGTCGAGACGCTCCGCGAGCGCGGGCTCGCACCCGTGACCGAGGGACCCGACGGCGAGGTGCTGCACCTCGCGCCCCTCGTGCGGCGCGTGGGACGTCGTGGTGCGGCCGCGGCCCGCCGCCGCGCGAGCGCCGCCGTCGCGCCGACCGGGCCGACGGCGTTCCGCGAGCCGCTGCCCGACGAGCGACTCGCGGCGCTCGTCCCCGAGC
>NZ_BHYL01000400.1 GCF_003851725.1 Cellulomonas algicola
CGGCGGGGGCCTCGTCCGTGCGTCGTCAGATGCTGCCGAAGCCCACGCGGGCCTTCGTCTCGGACCCGATCTCCACGTAGCCCAGCGTGGACGTCGGGACGATCACCCGACGACCGCGCGTGTCGTGCAGCTCCAGCACCGTCTTGCCGTCCAGCGCGGCGGCGACGGCCGCCGCGACCTCGTCGGCGGTCTGGTCGGTCTCCAGGACGATCTCCCGCGGCAGGTTCTGCACGCCGATCGTGATCTCCACGGCCATGTCTTCCTCGTCCTCCAACGTCGTCCGCTCGCGAGCGTCCGGGCCCACGGGGCCCGCCTGGACGATCCTAGGCGTCCTCGTACACGAAGTCGGGGCGGACCAGGCCCGCGACGCCGCCCCAGGCGAGCTGCGTGACGAGCTCGGCGGTCAGGCCGGCGTCGGCGACGGGCGTCGTGCGGAGCCGGTGCGTCGCCGCGCCCTGGGCCATCGCGATGAGCGAGACGGCCAGCGTGGCGGAGGCGTCGTCGGCCAGACCCGTCACCTGGGAGAGCACGCGGGCGATCCGGCGGGCGGCCTCGGACGACGCGTGCTCGACGCGGGCGCGCACGTCGTCGTCGTGCGTGACGTCCGACTCGAAGAGCAGCGTCGAGGACTCCCCGGCGACGTCGACGAAGTCGATGTAGGCCCGGACGATCGCGGCGATGACGTCGCGCCCCGCGCCGCGCTGGACGGGTCCGGCCTCGAGGGGGGCGACGGCCTCGTCCACGGCCGCGAGCAGGTCGGAGCCGCACTGGTCGACGACCGCGAGGTAGAGGTCGAGCTTCGAGGGGAAGTGCCGGTAGAGCACGGGCTTGCTGACCTCGGCGCGGTCGGCGATGTCGTCCATGGAGACGTGGTGGAAACCCTCGGACGAGAAGAGGTCCTGCGCGATGCGCAGCACCTGGGCACGGCGCTCGTCGCGCGCCATCCGCGGGCTGCGCGGCCGTGGGGGCGAGCCGTCGGTCCCGTCTGTCATCCCGGCATGGTAGCGACGGCACGTGTCCGGGATGCGACGATGTCCGCGTGACCCCGCCCGAGATGCCCCGTCCGGACGAGCGCGCCCGCCGTGCGCCCGGACGCCGGTGGGGTCGACCTCTCGCCGACGGGCGGACCGTGGCGGTGGCGTCGGCCGTCGCGCTCGGTGGCCTCCTGCTGGGGGCCGGCACGGCGACCGTGACGCTGCCGGGGGTGTCGGCGTCGGGCACGCTCCGGGGTGCGCTCGCCCTCTCGGTGTCGTCCGTGCAGGTCGGGGGCACGGGTGCGGCCGTCGCGGACGACGCGCAGGGCCGTGCCGCCGACACGAGCCGGTCGGCCGTGCGCGAGCCGGCGCCCGAGCCCGTGCCGACCTTCGACTCCCTGCTGTCGGCGGACCCGCCGGTCGTCGCGCTGCCGCCGGGTCTCACGCTCGTCGACGTCCAGGCCGGGCTGCTGTCCGCCGAGATCCCCGAGCGCGCCGCCGGGACCTTCTCGGTCGTCCCCGGCAGCGACCCCGGCCCGGGTACGGGCCGCGTGCGCACGATCCGCGTCGAGGTCGAGGACGGGCTCGCCGTCGACGGCGCGCGGTTCGCGCAGACCGTCATGACGACGCTCAACGACCCGCGCGGCTGGGGAGCCGACGGGTCGGTGTCGTTCGCGCGCACCGACGGGCCGGCCGAGCTCCGCGTGACCCTCGCGTCCCCCGAGAGCGTCGACGACCTGTGCGCGCCGCTCGACACGAACGGCCAGGTCTCGTGCGGCCGGGCCGGCAACGCGGTGCTCAACCTGCGGCGCTGGGTGCTCGCGACGCAGGAGCTCGCGGGCGACAAGGTCACCTACCGCCAGTACCTCGTCAACCACGAGGTCGGGCACCTGCTCGGGCACGGGCACGAGAAGTGCCCGGCGCCCGGCGCGCTGGCCCCGCTCATGCAGCAGCAGTCGTACAAGGCAGCGCCGTGCGTCCCCAACCCGTGGCCCTTCCCCTGACAGTGCGCCTGACAGTCCGCCCGGCACACGCCTGACGACCTCACGGTGGACCGCGGTGTCGGCGGTCCGTGATGGGATCGGGGCCGTGACCACGCCCCCCGCGCTGCGCCTCGTGCGCCCCGCCCTGGCCGACGGGCCGGCGCGGGGACCGGGCAGGCCGGTGGGCCTCGACGACGACCAGACGATCGCGGTCGAGCGCGCGGTGCACGGTGACGACGGGGCCCTGCTCGTGCTCGGCGCGCCCGGCACGGGCAAGACCACCGTCGCGCTCGAGACGGTGGTCGCGGCCGTCGACGCGGGCCTCGCGCCTGAGGACGTCCTGGTCGTCTCCGCGGGCCGTCGCGCCGCCGCCGACCTGCGTGACCGCCTCGCGGCCCGGCTGCGTGCGACGTCGGGCCGGCCGCTCGTGCAGACCGCGCCCGCGGTCGCGTTCGCGGTGCTGCGGGCGCGCGCCGGGCACCTCGGTCTCGTGCCGCCGACCCTCGTCTCGGGGGCGGAGCAGGACCTGCTGCTCGCCGAGCTGCTCGCCGGCCACGCCGCGGGGGAGGGCGTGCGGCCCGTCTGGCCGGGGGACGTCCCCGCCGACGTCCCGACGATGCGCGCGTTCCGCGACGAGCTGCGCGACCTCCTCATGCGTGCCGCCGAGCGCGGGCTCGGACCAGTCGACCTCGCCGACCTCGGGGCGGCGCACGGCCGGCCCGAGTGGACGGCCGCGGCGCAGGTGTACGAGGAGTACCTCGACGTCCTCGAGCTGCGGTCCGCGACGCCCGACCTCGGCGCGCGGCTCGACCCCGCGGTCGTCGTCGAGGAGGCCGCGCAGGCGCTGCGCGCGTGGGACGACGAGGTGCCGGGCGCGGTGCGGCCGCGCTGGCGGCTCGTCGTGGTGGACGACCACCAGGAGAGCACCTCGGCCACCGCGCGGCTGCTGCGGGTGCTCGTCGACGACGGTGCGCGGCTGCTCCTCCTGGCCGACCCCGACGAGGCCGTGCAGACGTTCCGCGGGGCGGCGCCGACACTCGTCGGGCGCGCGGCCGTCGCCGGTGCCGGTGACGGCGAGCTCGGCACCGTCACGCACGTCCTCAGGACGGTGTGGCGGCACGGTGACGCGGTCCGCGACGTGACGCGGCGCGTCACCGAGCGCATCGGGTCGGTCGGTGCGGTCCAGCACCGTCGAGCGACCGCCCGGTCCGCAGCGCGCGATCACGCGGCGCCCGCGCCCGAGGGTGACGCGCGTGCGACCCCGCGCGTCACGGCTCGGCCCGGCGCGCAGGCGCCGGTCGCCGACGCACGCGACCTGGGCCGCGG
>NZ_BHYL01000401.1 GCF_003851725.1 Cellulomonas algicola
GCGCGAGACGGGGGCGTCCGAGCCGGCCGTGCCCGGCCAGACAGGCGTGGCCGTCGCGGCCGTGCCCGTGGAGCCGCGCGCCGCGACGCCCGCGGTCGACGTCGACCCGCCCGGGCCCGGCGGCGGAAGAACCGTCGCCGACGGCGGGCCGGGGGCGGCGACGGTGTCCCGGGCGTGGGTGACGCGACCGACCCCGGCGGCCGCGTACGTGCGGTTCGTCGGGCTGACGATCGTGAACCCCGCGACGCTGCTGATCTTCGCGACGGTCGCGGTCGGGCTCGCGGCGCGGCTCGGCGCGCACGGGTCGTCGGTGCTCGTCGCGGGCGCACTGTTCGTGGCGGGTGCGAGCCTCGCGTCGGCGGCCTGGCAGTCGGTCCTCGGCGTGGTGTCGGGTGCGCTCGGGCGGGTCGTCGGGGAGCGCGGGCGGTCGTGGGCGTCGCCCGTCGGCGCCGTCGTCGTGCTCGTGCTCGCGGGCGTCGTGCTGCTCGGCTGACCGGGCCGTCCGCGGCACGTCGCCGGCGTCGCCGCGCGTCCGTGCAGGCCGGGGACGGACGCTCCCGCGCGTGGGTGGGGGCGTCTAGGGTTCTCGCGTGACGACAGCCCTGTACCGCCGCTACCGGCCCGAGAGCTTCGCCGAGGTCATCGGTCAGGACCACGTCACCGCACCCCTGCGGCAGGCGCTGCGCAGCGGCCAGGTCAACCACGCGTACCTGTTCAGCGGCCCGCGCGGATGCGGCAAGACGACGTCGGCCCGCATCCTCGCGCGCATCCTCAACTGCGAGGCGAACACCGAGGCCAGCCCGACGGACACCCCGTGCGGCACGTGCCCGTCCTGCGTCGAGCTCGCGCGCGGCGGGCCGGGCAGCCTCGACGTCGTCGAGATCGACGCGGCCAGCCACGGAGGCGTCGACGACGCCCGTGAGCTGCGCGAGCGCGCGACGTTCGCCCCGGCCCGCGACCGGTTCAAGGTGTTCATCCTCGACGAGGCCCACATGGTCACGCCGCAGGGCTTCAACGCGCTGCTCAAGATCGTCGAGGAGCCCCCGCCGCACATCAAGTTCATCTTCGCGACGACCGAGCCCGACAAGGTCATCGGCACCATCCGCTCGCGCACGCACCACTACCCGTTCCGGCTCGTCCCGCCCGACGTGCTCGTGCCGTACCTCGAGCAGCTCTGCGCGAGCGAGGGCGTGCCGGTCGGGTCGGGCGTGCTGCCGCTCGTCGTGCGCGCCGGCGGCGGTTCGGTGCGCGACACCCTCTCGGTGCTCGACCAGCTCATCGCCGGCTCGGGCGAGGGCGGCCTCGACTACGACGACGCGGCCGCGCTGCTCGGCTACACCCCGGCCGCGCTGCTCGACGACCTCGTCGAGGCGATCTCCGCGCGTGACGGCGGGTCCGCGTTCCGTGTCGTCGAGCGCGTCATCACGACCGGCCACGAGCCCCGACGCTTCGTCGAGGACCTGCTCGAGCGCCTGCGCGACCTCATCGTCATCGCCGCGTCCGGCGACGCCGCCGCTGCCGCGCTGCGGGACGTGCCCGCCGACCAGCTCGCCCGCATGCGCCTGCAGGCCCAGCACCTCGGCGCGTCCGAGCTCTCCCGGTCCGCCGACCTCGCGAACGCCGCCCTCACCGAGATGACGGGCGCGACGTCGCCGCGCCTCCACCTCGAGCTCCTCATGGCGCGCCTGCTGCTGCCCGCCGCCGACGACACCCGGTCCGGCCTCGGCGCGCGCCTCGACCGCCTCGAGCGTGGCCTGCCCGCCGACGGCGCCGCCTTCGCCTCGGCGCGCCTGGTCGGCCCGGGCGACGCGGAGGCTCCCGCGGCGCCGGTCGCGCG
>NZ_BHYL01000402.1 GCF_003851725.1 Cellulomonas algicola
GGCGTGGACCGGCGCGTCGGCGGCGTCGGCCGTGGCGCGGGGCCGGTCGGGGGCCGGCCGGCCCAGGAGCGCTCGCGGCGGCAGCACGCGGTCGATCCCGACCAGCGCGAGACCGAGCACGGAGAACCCCACGCCGTAGATCGCGACGTTGAGTGCCAGACCGCCCCAGCCGAGCTCGCCGAGGTCGATGAAGCCGTACGGGTAGCCGAGGTCCCAGACCAGCCCGCGGACCGTCGCGAACGCGCAGTACGCGAGCAACCAGCCGAGCCAGTACGCGGCGTGCCGCAGCCGCAGCCGGCGGTGCGCGTCGAGCAGCACGAAGTCGAGGAACGCCGCGATCGGCGTGATCTCGTGCTCGATGGTGCCCGACGTCAGCCCGAACGCGACCGCCGGGGCGTCGGCGGCCTCCGGCGCCAGCACGAAGTACGAGATCAGGCCGGTGATCGCGAGGAACAGCGTGATGCCGCCCTTGAGCCACGCGGGCGGCTGCGGGCGACCGAGCAGCGACGCGAACCCGGCCCAGATCATCACGACCGCGAGCATCAGGCCCGACTGGTTGGTGAAGTAGACGAGCCCGTCGAGGTCGCCGTCGAGCCAGATCTCGTGGGTCCCGATGAGCGCCAGCGTGGCGATCGCGAACCGCACGAGCGCGACCGGGACGTTGACGGCGGAGACGGACATGGTGCGGGGCCCTTTCGACGGCAGCGTCGGTGCTGTGGACGGAACCTTCGCACCTCCACCGGGGGTGCCGCAGCCACCCGCGGTGGTGACGTGCCCACGCCCTCAGCGTGTCGCGGCGTCCCCGACGATCGCGTCCGCGTGGTCGGCGACCCACGCCATGAGCGGGAGCAGGCGCGCGACGAGCTCGTCGCCCAGCGGGGTGAGGGAGTAGTCGACGCGCGGCGGGACGGTGCCCGTGACCTCGCGGTGCACGAGCCCGTCGGCCTCGAGGGTCCGCAGCGTCTGGGCCAGCATCTTCTCGCTGATGCCCTCGACGACGCGACGGAGCTCGCCCCACCGCATCGAGCGCTCGGACAGCGCGACCAGCAGCAGGACGCCCCACTTGCTCGTCACGTGGTCGAGCAGGACCCGGCTGGGGCACGCGGACGCGAGGACGCCGTCCGTCAGGAGGCGGTCCATCACGCTGACCTCGTTGCTTACCGTCACGTCCGTACCTTACGTCGAAGTGGGTACCTCCCGACGGGAAGGTGTGCCGATGCGGCCCGGTTGACGACGACGACACACCCGCCGCCCGGGCTGCCGGGCCACCGAGAGGACCACCATGTCGATCGTCGTCACCGGAGCCACCGGCCACCTCGGCCGCCTCGTCGTCGACCACCTGCTCGACCGCGGCGTGCCCGCTCAGGACGTCGTCGCGACCGGCCGCCGCTCCGTCGACCGCCTCGCGGACCTCGCCGCGCGCGGGGTGCGCACGACCGTCGCCGACTTCGACGACCCCGCCACGCTGACCGCCGCGTTCGAGGGCGCCGACGTCGTGCTGCTCGTGTCCGGCAGCGAGGTCGGCCAGCGCGTCCCGCAGCACACGCGCGCCATCGAGGCCGCCTCCGCCGCCGGCGTGGGCCGCGTCGTCTACACGAGCGCCCCGCACGCCGACACGACGCCGCTGCCCCTCGCCGTGGAGCACCGGGCGACCGAGGAGGTCCTGCGCGCGTCCGGCCTCACGTGGACGGTCCTGCGCAACAACTGGTACTCGGAGAACTACCTGCCCGTGCTCGAGCAGGCGGCCGCGACGGGCGTCGTCGTGTCGAGCACTGCGGGCGGACGGGTCGCCTCCGCACCGCGCGACGACTACGCCGAGGCCGCCGCCGTGGTCCTGTCCACCGACGGGCACGACGGGCGCGTGTACGAGCTCAGCGGCGACGTCGCGTGGACGCACGACGAGCTCGCCGCGGCCGCCGCCGAGGCGCTCGGCCGGCCCGTCGAGCACCGCGCCGTGTCACCCGAGGAGCACCGGGCGATCCTCGAGGGCGCCGGCCTCGACGCGGGCACGATCGGGTTCCTGCTGACGATGGACGAGGGCATCGCGCGCGGCGACCTGGCCGACGCGACCGCCGACCTGCGCACGCTCGTCGGCCGCTCGACCGTGCCGCTGCTCGACACGTTCCGCGCCGCCCGCGCCTGACGCCCGGCACGCGCGGCGCCGCGCCGACCGCTCGGCGTCGACGACACCCGGTCGACCCGGGTCTGGGTACCGCTCATCGCGTCCGCGCGGTACTCAGACCCGGGTCGTGCGTCGCGGCGGTCGGGCGGACCGTCGGGCGGGCGGGCGGACGGGCGGTCGGGCGGCCGTCGGACGGGCGGGCGGTCGGTCGGCGAGGCGGTGGGGGCCGGGTTAGCCTCGGGCGGGTCCGGGTCGACGGAGAGGCGGGCGCATGGGCAAGGGTGGACCGGTCACGTTCGGGGTCGTCGGAAGCGGCTGGCGCGCGGAGTTCTTCCTCCGCGCGGCGCGGCTCATGCCGGACAGGTTCCGGTGCGTGGGGGTCGTGACACGGACCGCCGAGCGCGGTGCCGAGGTCGAGCGGGCGTGGCAGGTGCCGACGGTCCGCACGATCCCCGAGCTCGTCGCGGACCGGCCCGAGCTCGTCGTCGTCTCCGTGCCGTGGCCCGTCACGCCCGAGGCGACGCGCGAGCTCGTCGGCCTGGGTGTGCCCGTGCTCGCCGAGACGCCGCCCGCGCCCGACGCCGACGGCCTGCGGGCGCTGTGGGCCGACGTGGGCGCGTCCGGCCTGGTCCAGGTCGCCGAGCACAGCCCGTCGATGCCGCAGCACCAGGCCCGGATCGCGCTCGTCGACGAGGGTCTGCTGGGCACGCCGACGAGCGTGCAGATCTCGTCGACGCACCTCTACCACGCGGTCGGCCTGGTCCGGCGGCTGCTCGACGCCGGACGCGGTGAGGTCGACGTGCACGCCGTCTCGACGACCGCGCCGCTGCTCGACCCGAGGAGCCGCGACGGCTGGACCGGCGAGACCGAGCCGCGCGACCGCTGGTCGCTCCTCGCGACGCTCGACTTCGGCGGCGGGCGCACCGCGCTGTACGACTTCACCGAGAACCAGTGGCACAACCCGCTGCGCACCAATCGGATCGTCGTGCGCGGCTCGCACGGCGAGCTCGTCGACGACCGCCTCACGCGCTGGGTCGACGAGCGGACCGTCGTGACGTCGTCGCTCGTGCGCCGCATGTCCGGCGTGGAGCAGGACCTCGACGGGTTCGACCTCGAGCACGTGAGCCTCGACGGCCGCGTCCTGTACCGCAACCCGTTCGACGGCGCCCGCCTGGCCGACGACGACGTCGCCGCGGCGACCCTGCTCGCCGGCACCGGCGCGTGGGTGCGCGGCGACGGCCCGCCGCCGTACCCGCTCGCCGACGGCTGCCAGGACCACCTGCTCGGCCTCGCGATCGAGGAGTCGGCGCGCACCGGCCGCGCCGTCCGCACGGCCCGGGAGGCGTGGGCGGACGCGTGACCGGCCGGGTCACCTCGCGACTCCGGGCGGGCGACGCCCGCTGGTCGGAGGTCTGCCCCTCGACGGCCGACGCGACGGTCGGCTCGTCGAGACGCCCGCTAGTCGCGGACGACGCCCGCCTCGACGGCGACGATCGCCGCCTGCACGCGCGACGCGCACCCGAGCTTCGCGAGCACGCGGCTGACGTGCGTCTTCGCGGTCGACTCGGCGATGACGAGAGCGGCGGCGACGTCGGCGTTGGACATCCCCGCGCCGAGGCACGCGAGCACGTCGCGCTCGCGGCCCGTGAGCGCCGCGACCGCCTCGGCCTGCGCCGGCTCGGGCACGTCCGGTGCGGGCTCGGGCGCCGCCGCGACGAGGTCCGCGAGCAGCCGTCGCGTCACCTCCGGCGCGAGGACCCCGTCGCCCGCGGCGACGCGCTGCACGGCGTCGACGAGCGCCGCGGCGCCGGTCGTCTTCAGCAGGAACCCGACGGCGCCCGCACGGAGCATGCCGAGGACGTACTCGTCGAGGTCGAACGTGGTGAGTGCCAGCACGTCGGCGAGCCCGTCGCGCGTGATGACACGGGTCGCCTCGATGCCGTCGACGCCGGGCATGCGGACGTCCATGAGCACGACGTCGGGGCGCAGCGCGCGGGCGTTCGCGATCGCGGCGGCACCGTCGGCGGCCTCGCCGACGACCGTGATCCCGCCCTGCTCGAGCAGGAGCCGCAGCCCCGCGCGGATCGCGGCGTGGTCGTCGGCGAGCAGCACGGTGGGCGCGCGTCGCGGCGAAGGCGCTCCGCCGGCGCTCATCCGACGACCGCCGGCAGGTGCGCGCGGACGGTCCACGTGCCGTCGCGCTCGCCCGCGTCGAGCGTCCCGCCGAGCGCCTCGGCGCGCTCGCGCATGGTGAGCAGCCCGGTCCCGCCGTGCAGGGGCGGCGTGACGGACGAGCCGTCGGTCGCGTTGCTGACGGTGACGTCGAGCGCGTCGGCGCCGGCGTCGAGCACGAGGTGCGTCGTCGTGCGCGGCGCGTGCTTGGCGGCGTTCGTGAGGGCCTCCTGGACGATGCGGAACGCGGCGTGGTCCGTCGCGGCGGCGAGCCCGACGGGCACGGAGCCGGCGACCACGACCCGCTGCCCGGCGGCACGGACCGTGCGCAGCAGGTCGTCGAGGCGGTCGAGCCCGGCGGGGGCGGTCACCGCGTCGGGGCGGCCCCGCAGGACGACGATCATGGCGCGCAGCTCCGCGAGCGCGTCGAGCGTCCCGGCGCGGACCGCCCTCAGCGCGTCACGGTCGGCGTCGGGGTCCGGCGGTCCGGCGAGCGCGGCCTCGGCGCGGATCGCGACGGCCGACACGTGCCCCGCGACGACGTCGTGCAGGTCGCGCGCCGTGCGGGCCCGCTCCTCGCGGACGGCGGACTCGCGGTCGAGGTCGGCGATGTGCGCGAGGTCGTCGGCGTGCGCTCGAGCGAGCTCGGCGGCGGCCTGCTCGGCGTCGGCGCGCTGCCGCTCCGCCTCTGCGCGCCGGCCCTCGGCCTCGGCGCGGTCCCGCTCCGCCTCCGCCCGACGTCCCTCCGCCGCAGCACGGTCCGACTCGAGCGCGGCGAGCTCGTCGCGTCGCCGCACGTCGTGCGCCCACCACAGCGGTGTCCCGAAGATCGCGACCGACTGCAGGAGCATGAGGACGGCCTCGCGCGCCGGTGCCCCCAGCGCGAGCGTGACGACGGCCGACAGGACGACGAGGACGACGACGGCCACCACGATCCGCCGCCGCACGGCCTCGCGGGTGAGGAGCGCGGCGGTGTAGAGCGCGTCGAACAGCGCGACGAGCGTCGCGACGCTGCCGCCGAGCAGGGCGTCGAGCAGCGCGCAGGCCGCGGTGACCAGGAGCACCGCCACCGGG
This sequence comes from Cellulomonas algicola, assembly GCF_003851725.1. Classification (GTDB taxonomy): domain Bacteria; phylum Actinomycetota; class Actinomycetes; order Actinomycetales; family Cellulomonadaceae; genus Cellulomonas; species Cellulomonas algicola. The sequence continues at coordinate 5,369 of NZ_BHYL01000402.1, forward strand.
TGCCGACGCTTGACGACGAGGGCGGTCGACGCGACGACGAGCAGCACGACGTGCCACAGGCCGACCCGGTCGGCGACCACGTCGGGGACCCACGGCGCTGCCGAGCTCGCGACGCCCAGCCCGAGGAGCACGAGACCGAACAGCAGCGTCCCCACGGCGGCCGTCCGGTCGTCCCACCAGCCGCGCTCCCGCGCGACCCGCAGGAGCCGCGCACCGCGGTCCCACCAGCCGGTGCGGCCCGCGCTCGCCGGCACCGTCGACGGGGGCGCCCCGCCGGCCGTGCCGCCGACGGGCTCGCCCGGGACGCGTCGCACGGCGTCCCGC
>NZ_BHYL01000403.1 GCF_003851725.1 Cellulomonas algicola
CGCGGGGCGCGGGAGGTCGGTTCTCCGCCGACGGCGCGTCGCAGGGCGCGCCGCCCCCGCATCGAACGTGAAGGAGGAGGTCCGTGGCTGACCTCGAGGTCGACCTCGTCGCGACCGACGGCAAGGTCTGGTCGGGCACCGCTCGTCAGGTGTCGGCGCCGGCCGCCGACGGTGAGATCGGCATCCTCGCCGGCCACACCCCGATCCTGTCGGTGCTCCGCCCCGGCGAGGTCCGGGTCCAGCCGGTCGGCGGCGGCGAGCCGCTGCGCTGGCACGTGGACGGCGGCTTCCTGTCCGTCGACTCCGACACCGTGACCGTCGTCGTCGACACGGTCGCGTCCGGCACCCGACCGGCCTCCGCCGGCGACACGCACTGAGGTCGACGCGACGGTGAGCCCCGTGGTCGTCGGCCTGCTGATCGGCGCTGCCGCGCTGCTCCTGGCCGTCGTGCTCATGTGGGTCTCGCGCGTGCACGCGCTCGAGCGGCGGGTGGGCTCGTTCCGGTGCGCCGTCGGCCGGTCCGAGTCCGGACCGTGGTCGCTCGGCATCGCCCAGTACGGCTCCCAGCGGCTCTACTGGTGGCGGCGCTGGTCGCTCGCGCCCCGCCCGTCGCTGCGCTGGGACCGCTCCGGTCTGGCCGTCGTCGAACGCGTCGCGGGGACGCACCCGAGCGGCGCCGACGTCGTCGTCGTCACCTGCCGCGTGAGCGGCCGCACGGTCCACCTCATGATGGCGCCCGACGCGTACGCGGGGCTCACCTCGTGGATCGAGGCGACGCCGTCGCACGTCGGCTCGGTGATCTGAGGGCTCCGTCCCCCCGCCGTACGCCCCGTCTTCACAGAAGGTCGTCGTCCATGCGTCTCGTCGTCGCCTCGTGCGCCGCCCGGTACAGCGGCCGGCTCAACGCCCACCTCCCGCGGGCGACGCGTCTGCTCGTCGTCAAGGCCGACGGCAGCGTGCTGCTGCACTCCGACGGCGGCTCGTACAAGCCGCTCAACTGGATGAGCCCACCCTGCACGATGGCGGTGGGGGAGCCCGACGACGAGTCCCGCGCTGCGGGCGTCACGGCCGTGTGGACCGTGCAGCACACGAAGTCCGACGACCGGCTCGAGATCGACCTGTACGACGTCCTGCACGACTCGGCGCACGACCTCGGCGTCGATCCCGGTCTCGTGAAGGACGGTGTCGAGGCGCACCTCCAGGAGCTCCTGGCCGCGCAGATCCTGCTGCTCGGCGACGGGCACACGCTCGTGCGCCGCGAGTACCCGACGGCGATCGGCCCGGTCGACATCCTCGCGAAGGACCCGCTGGGCGGCACCGTCGCCGTCGAGATCAAGCGCCGCGGCGACATCGACGGCGTCGAGCAGCTCACCCGCTACCTCGAGCTGCTCAACCGCGACCCGCTGCTCGCTCCCGTGCGCGGCGTGTTCGCGGCGCAGGAGATCAAGCCGCAGGCCCGCGTCCTCGCGACGGACCGCGGCATCTCGTGCCTGGTGCTGGACTACGACGCCATGCGCGGCGTCGACGACGTCGACTCGCGCCTCTTCTAGACCGCCCTACGCCCTACGCCCTCCGGCTCCGACGCCGGACGGTGTGCGTCGCGCGTCACACCCCCCCCGCTCCGCGCTCGCGCCTGCTGCGCTACCGTGTTGAACACGTTCAGTTGAACATGTTCAACCGTGAGGAGCAGGGGCATGGACGAGGCGGAGACCCGTCGCGACGTGGCGCGTGAGGCGCCGGACGGCGACATGCTCGCGGCTGGTGAGGTGCCGGAAGCCGTCGAGGTGCCGGAGAGCGAGAGCGACGAGGTGCGGGGGGCCGACGAGGTGCCGGAGCCCGGCGCGGTGCGTGGGGCCCGCGAGGTGCGCGACACGCGTGCGCTCGTCCGGGCCACGGCGCTGCGGCTGTTCCGGGAACGCGGCTACGCGGCGACGACGATGCGGCTCGTCGCGCAGGAGGCGGGTGTCGCGACCGGGAACGCCTACTACCACTTCGCGTCGAAGGACCACCTCGTCCAGGAGCTCTACCTCGACGTGACGCAGGACCACGCGCGGCGCTCCGCGGCGGTGCTCGCCGCGGGCGGTGATCTTCCGACGCTGCTGCGTGGCGTGCTGCACGCCGGCCTGGACGCGTTCGCCGGGTACCACGCGTTCGGGACGGAGTTCGTCACCGTGGCGATCCGGCCCACGTCGGCGGCGAGCCCTTTCTCCCCGGCGTCCCGCGGCGCGCGCGCGACCAGCGAGGACGTGTTCCGCCAGGTCGTCGACGCCGCCGCACCCGCGGTACCGCGCCACCTGCGCGCCGACCTGCCCGAGCTCCTGTGGCTCGCGCAGCTCGGCGTCACCCTGTTCTGGGTGCACGACGGGTCGCCCGACCAGCGGCGCACGCGCGCGCTCGTCGACGGGGCGGCACCGCTCGTGGGCCGCCTCGTGAGCCTCGCGCGGCTCCCTGTCGCCCGGCGCGTCACGGACGACCTGCTGCACCTCGTGCGCGAGGCGATGCGGGTCGAGGACGACGACGTCGAGCGCGCGGGCGACGCGAGCGGACGGGAAACCGCCGACGCGCACGTCGTGGGTGGCGGCGGGGCGCGGCGGGCAGGCACGGTGAGCGCCGACGTGCGGTCGCCGGGCGGCGGGTCGGCGGGCGGCGCGTGAGCACCGACGTGCTGGGAGCCCCCGCGCTGACCGTCGTCCACGTGGTCGTCGGGATCGGTGCGGCGGTCGTCGTGCCGCTCGGTCTGCGCCTGCTCGGAGCCCACGTGGTCCCGCGTCCCGGGTCCGCGTGGTGGCCGCTCGCCGGCCTCGCCGCGGGCGTGAGCGTCTGGATCCCCGTGGGGCCGGTCGCGGCGGTGCTAGCGACTCCGTTGGCGCTGGCGGGCCTGGTGCTCGCGGCGGCGAGCGTGCGGGTCCTGGTGCGCCCGCCCGTGACGCTGGACGTGCGGGTGCGCCGCTGGGCGGTCGCCACCGCACTGGTCACGCCCGCGATCGGGGCGGCCGCGC
>NZ_BHYL01000404.1 GCF_003851725.1 Cellulomonas algicola
GGCCCCGCCCACGGCGGGGGGGGGGGCCCGTCGTCGTCAGTGCGTCAGAGCTTGTGACCGGCCGAGCGGAGCTGCTGCGCCGCCTCGACGATGCGCTGCGCCATGCCCGCCTCGGCGAGCTTGCCCCACGCGCGCGGGTCGTACGCCTTCTTGTTGCCGACCTCGCCGTCGACCTTCAGGACGCCGTCGTAGTTCTTGAAGAAGTGGTCGGCCACCGGACGGCTGAACGCGTACTGCGTGTCCGTGTCGATGTTCATCTTGATGACGCCGTTGTCGACCGCCTCGGCGATCTCCTCGGCCGTCGAGCCCGAACCACCGTGGAACACCAGGTCGAACGGCGAGTCCTTGCCGACCTCGGCGCCGACGGCCTTCTGGATCTCCGCGAGGATCGACGGGCGCAGCTTGACCGCACCCGGCTTGTAGACGCCGTGCACGTTGCCGAACGTGAGGGCCGTCAGGTAGCGGCCCTTCTCGCCGACGCCGAGCGCGCGGACCGTCGCGAGACCGTCCTCGGCCGTCGTGTAGAGCTTCTCGTTGATCTCGGCCTCGTGGCCGTCCTCCTCGCCGCCGACGACGCCGACCTCGATCTCGAGGATCGTGCGGGCCGCCTGCGAGAGCTCGAGGAGCTCCGCCGCGATGACGAGGTTCTCGTCCAGCGGGATGTCCGAGCCGTCGAACATGTGAGACTGGAACGTCGGGTTCTCGCCGCGCTTGACCTGCTCCGCCTCGAGGGCGAGCAGCGGGCGGACCCACGAGTCGAGGTTCTTCTTGACGCAGTGGTCGGTGTGGAGGGCGACGGTGATGCCGTAGCCCTTCGCGACCTCGGTCGCGTACGCGGCGAGCGCGATCGAGCCGGCGACGCGGTCCTTGACCGTCGCGCCCGACGCGTACTCCGCGCCGCCGACGGAGACCTGGAGGATGCCGTCCGACTCGGCCTCCGCGAAGCCCTGCAGCGCGGCGGTGACGGTCTGGGACGACGTGACGTTCACGGCCGGGTAGGCGAACTTGCCCGCCTTCGCCCGGTCGATCATCTCGGCGTAGACCTCGGGGGTGGCGATGGCCATCTGCAGCACTCCTGCGTTCGTAGGGCGGTGTCGCCCACAGTTTGCCACCGTTCGGCAAAGGGCCGGTCGGGACGTCCTTCCCACGGGACGGCGAGATCAGGCGCTAGCCGGGCCGCGCGCTCAAGTCGGCGGTCGCGCGTGCCGACCGGCTCGTCGTGACCACGTCCCGGACCTCGCACCCCGCCCGTGCCGCCCGTGCCGCCCGTGCCGCCCTCGTGGCGGCCCTCGCCCTCCCGATGCTCGCCGCGTGCGCGTTCGTCGTCCCGCTGTCCACCGACCAGGCGGCGCCCGCCGACCGAGGAGCCCCCGCCGACCGCGCCGCCCGCGCCCACCGCGAGGCCCCCGCCGACCCGTGCGCCCCCGAGGTCGCCCCGCCC
>NZ_BHYL01000405.1 GCF_003851725.1 Cellulomonas algicola
GCCGCGGCCTCGGCGGCGAGCCGCTCGGCCTCGGCCTTCTCGGCGGCGATGCGGTCGACCTCGGCGCGGATGGCGGGTGCGAGCCACGCCGCCTCGGCGTCGGGAGCCGTCCACGACGCGTCGGCCGGGGCGGTCACGGCGTCCGCGACGGGCGAGAGCCGCGTGGCGGACAGCACGTCGTGCATGGGCTCGGCACCGACGGCCGGCCCCCGTGAGCTCGCGCTGGCGCTCGTGAGGACCGCGACGGTCACGATGCCGACGCTGACCAGCGGCGCGACGGCGCGCGACCGGCACCACGCAGGCAGGCGGCGCGGCGCGGGCTCGGCGCGGTGCCGATGGCGCTTCGGTGACGCGGTCATGGCGGGCGGGCTCCTCACGTCGGGCAGCGGGTGCCCGGTCCGTGGTCGTCGGACGCACTCACCAGATCGGCACGTCGCGCGCCGCACATGAGCACCCGCCGTGAGGTTCACGCGACCTCGGCGCCCCGGGGACCCCGGGGGTGTGCGCCGCCGTCAGGGGACGTTCGCCCCGCCGTTGACGTTGATGACCTCGCCCACGACGAAGCTCGACTCCGGCGACGCGAGGAAGACGTAGGCGGGTGCCTGCTCGACGGGCTGGCTGGTCCGGCCCAGCCACGACGACTCGCCGAACCCGTCCAGCTTCTCCGCCGGCTGCCCGTCGCTGACCTGCAACGGCGTCCAGACGGGACCGGGTGCGACGGCGTTGACGCGGATGCCGCGCGGCGCCAGGTCGGCCGCGAGCGCCTTCGTGAAGCCGATGATGGCGAACTTCGTCGACGCGTAGTTGATGATCATCGGCGACGGGTTGTAGCCCTGCACCGACGTGCTGTTGATGATCGTGGCGCCCGGCGGCAGGTGCGGGAGCGCGTCGCGCGTGATCCAGAACATCGCGTACAGGTTGGTCTGGATCGTGCGGTCGAGGTCGGCCTCGTCGAGCTCGTCGAACGACGGGTGGTAGACCTGGTGGGCCGCGTTGTTGACGAGGATGTCGAGCCCGCCGAGCCCGGCCACCGCGTCGGCGACCATCGTCCGGCAGAACTCGCGGTCGCGGATGTCGCCCGGCAGCAGCACGCACGCGCGGCCCTCGGCACGGATGTGCGCGGCGATCGCCTCCGCGTCGACCTGCTCCTCGGGCAGGTAGCTCAGCGCGACGTCAGCGCCCTCGCGCGCGAACGCGATCGCGACGGCCGCCCCGATGCCCGAGTCGCCGCCCGTGATGAGCGCCTTGCGCCCGGGCAGGCGGCCCGTCCCGCGGTACGTCGTCTCGCCGTGGTCGGCCTTCGGGTCGAGCTCCGCGTCGAGGCCGGGGAGCGGCTGCCACGACGCGTGGGGCTTGATGTGCGCGTGGCGCTCGACGGGGTTGTCGAACGTGAGGTGGTCGGACGGCATCGTCTTCTCCTTCGCGGGTCGCAGGACCCCGGGGTGGCGCGGAGCGACGGCGGTCCTGGCGCCCGACCCTAACGGCTTCGACATCGTTATCGAAGCGTCGGACGGGACGCCGCTCCGTGCCCGCGCGCTGCCGCCGTGCAGCCTCGGCCACCGCGACCTACCGTGGCCGGGCACCGCATCAGCGGCGCACCCGGCGACGGAGGAGCACGGCATGACGCACGACGACGACATCGCCAAGGTCACGGAGCTCATCCGCGACTCCAAGGTCTCCATGCTCACGACCGTCGCCGCCGACGGCCGCCTCGTGAGCCGCCCGATGGGCATCCAGGAGGCCGAGTTCAGCGGCGACCTGTGGTTCTTCGCCGACGCCGACAGCCACAAGGTCGACGAGATCGCGCACGGCAGCCCCGTGAACGCCGCGTTCGTCGGCGGCACGTCCTGGGTGTCCGTCTCGGGCACCGCGGAGGTCGTGCGCGACGTCGCGAAGGCCCGCGAGCTGTGGAGCCCGGTCGCCGAGGCGTGGTTCCCCGACGGTCCCGAGACGCCCGGGCTCGTGCTGCTCGTCGTGCACGGCGAGACCGCCGAGTACTGGGACGCACCGGGCAACCGCCTGACGACCGCGATCAGCCTCGTGAAGGCCAAGCTCACGGGCGAGCGCTACGACGGCGGCGAGAACGAGACGGTCCGCCTCTGACGGCTACGGCGGCGGCGGGGCCGGCCGATGTCGGACGTGCGCCGTAGCGTCCGGACATGGTCGACATCGAGTTCGAGGACCGACGCGACAGCCGCTTCCAGCACCAGGACCTGCGCGGCGCGCAGTTCGTGCGCGACCGCATGGCCGGCGCCGTCTTCCGCGAGGTCGGCCTGCAGCGCGTCCGGATGCGCGGCGTCGAGCTGACCGGCGCAGACATCGACGGCGACATCGACGGCCTGACCATCTGGGGCGTCGAGGTCGCGCCGCTCCTCCTCGCCGAGCTCGACCGCCGCCACCCCGAACGGTCCGCGCTGCGCGCCCGGACCCCCGACGAGCTCCGCGCCGGCTACGAGGCGCTGGTGGCGATGTGGGACACGACGATCGCCCGCGCCCGCACGCTGCCGCCCGGCACGGTCGACGTGTCGGTCGACGGCGAGTGGTCCTTCACCGAGACGATCCGGCACCTCGTCCTCGCGACCGACGCGTGGCTCAACCTCGCGATCCTGCGCCGTGAGCAGCCGTTCCACCCCCTCGGCCTGCTGTTCTGGCAGGCCCAGGGGCTCGAGGACCGGTACGGGCTCGTCCCGCTCGGAACCCCCGTGACGCTCGACGAGGCCGTCGCGGCGCGCGCCGACCGCGTCGCGCAGGTGCGCGCCTACCTCGCCGACCTCACGGCCGACGACCTCGCCCGCGACGCCGGACACGACCCGTGGGGTGACGGCGGGCCTGACGAGCCGACCGTCACCGTCCGGCAGTGCCTCGGCGTGATCTTCGACGAGGAGTGGCAGCACCACCGCTACGCCACCCGCGACCTCGCCGCGCTCGCCACGCGCGACTGACGGGCACTGCCCCCACGAGTGGTCCGCACGACCCGTCGGGCGACGAGGTCTCCGACCAGGGCCGTGCGCTCGGCCGGGTCAGGCGACGTCGCGGCGACGCGCCAGGACGACGAGCCCCACGCCGACGAGCAGCACGACCGCCGCAAGCCCGGCCGTCGACACCCGCGACGACGGGCCCGTCACCGCCAGCACGCGCGTCGGTGCCGCAGCGGCTACCGCCTGCGGGGCGGCCGCGGCGGGCTGTGCGGCCGGTGCCACCGGGGCGGCGGGGACCACGGGCACGGCCGGCACCACCGGCGCTGCGGCGGCGTCGATGGCACGCGCCACGAACTGACCGACGAGGAGGAACTCCCGCAGCTCGGCGGGCGTGCCGGCGAGCGCCGCCTGCGCGGCCGCGTCGAGCGCCGGGCCGCTGTTGTTCACGCCGCCCGTCAGCATCGTCGACGCCATGAGCCGGTCGTCGGCGTACTGCGCCACCGGGAGGCCGTTCGTGAGGAAGTCCGACAGGTCCTGCCGGTCGCTGCTGGCCAGCGCAGCCTGCGCGCCCGCCTCGACCGCGGGTCCGGTCGCCGCAGCGAGGACGCGCGTGACCCGCAGCCGCTCGTCGGCGAACCACGCGTTCAGGTAGCCGCCGTCGACGTACGCCCGCAGCTCCTCGATCGTCCCGGCCAGGGCAGCGGTGGCCTGCTGGCGGGTCGACGGGCCGTCGGGGACCGACGCCAGGACCCCGGCCCAGGCGCGGTAGTCGTCGTCGGTCGTCCCGTGGAACCCGGCGGCGACGAACGCCCGCACGTCGACCACCGGGTCGGCGGCTGCTGCCGGCGCCGCGGCACCGAAGCCCGTCACCGTCAGCACCACAGCCACTGCGAGCCAGCGCACCATCTTGCGCACCAGGGAACACTCCTCGTCGTCGGGTCCGCCATGCCCGCGGAGCCGCACGTCACGCCCCCACGCCCGGCGAGACCCTACCGTCCCCGTGACGCCCGTCAGCGCCGTTCCGACTGGCCTCGCCGGGCGCTCGGTGGCCGCGTCCCGTCACACCGTCGCGAGCAGCACCCCGACGCCGACGAACAGCCCGCCGAACACGCGGTTGACGACCCGCCGCCCGTCCTCCCGGGCGATGACCCGCGCGAGCCCGCGCGCCGCCGGCGCGAACACGCCCCACATGACCAGCACGTCCACCGCCACGACGGTCGCGACGAGCACCGCGTACTGCGGCACGAGCGGCCGTTCCGGGCGCACGAACTGCGGCACGAAGGCGAGGAAGAAGACGATCGCCTTCGGGTTGGTGAGGTTCACGAGCAGCCCGCGGCGGAACATCGGCCACACGCCCTCGACGACGTGCTCGGTCGTGCTGTCGTCGGACCCGGGCCGCGCCCGGAGCTGCCGCACCCCGAGGTAGACGAGGTACGCGGCGCCGACGTAGCGGATGGTCTCGAACGCCGTGTGCGAGCGGCTGACCAGTGCGCCCACCCCGGCGGCGACGATCGCGACGTGCAGCACGAGTGCGGCCTGCTGACCGAGGATCCCCCAGATCGAGCGGGCCCATCCCGAGCCCAGCGAGTTGGCCATGGTGTTGATCGCACCGGCGCCCGGGGTCAGCGAGATGACGAGGCACGCACCGACGAGCGCGAGCCACAGCGACAGGCTCATGCCGCGAGCACCGGGACGATCACCACCCGCAGATCATCTCCTGTCACCGGACCCGCTCGGACGCGCACGCTGCGGACGTCCGTCCCGCTCCGCCTGGTCGGTCGTCGCGGATGGCCCCGGCGTCTCGCGTGATCCGGCGTGCAGACGCGCTCGGGTGGCCGGGCGCCTGGTGCCTGGTGCCTGGTGTCGGGTGTCTGGTGTCTGGTGTCTGGTGTCTGGTGTCTGGTGTCTTGGATCGATAAAACCCCAAAACGATTCGCCTCTGTCGCTCCGCCCGTCCTGATGCGAATGTGAGCGCTCACACTGTCGGTCGCCGGGTGGTCACGCCGGGCGGCCGCGGCCCCGTGGGCAGACGGCGTCGTCCGTCCACCAGCTCCGCGCCGACAGCCCACCGGCCCGTCCCGTCGGTCCTCCGAGAGAGGTGTTCCATGACGACCACACCACGACGAGGGCGACGCGCAGTCGTCGCCGCGTCCTTGACCCTGGCGGTGGCCGCCGCGGGCCTCGCCGCGGCCATGCCCGCTCAGGCGGCGGCGAGCACGCTCGGTGCGGCAGCCGCGCAGAGCGGGCGGTACTTCGGTACCGCGATCGCGGCGGGCCGGCTGAACGACAGCACGTACCAGACGATCGCGAACCGTGAGTTCGACATGATCACGGCCGAGAACGAGATGAAGATGGACGCCACGGAGCCCAACCGTGGCCAGTTCAGCTACTCCAGCGGCGACCGGATCCTGAACTGGGCGCAGAGCAACGGCAAGCGGGTCCGTGGGCACGCCCTGGCGTGGCACTCCCAGCAGCCGGGCTGGATGCAGAACATGTCCGGTACGGACCTGCGCAACGCGATGCTCAACCACGTCACGCAGGTCGCCACGCACTACAAGGGCAAGATCTACGCCTGGGACGTCGTCAACGAGGCCTACGCCGACGGGTCCTCGGGTGGTCGTCGTGACTCGAACCTGCAGCGCACCGGCAACGACTGGATCGAGGCGGCGTTCCGTGCCGCCCGGGCCGCCGACCCCGGTGCGAAGCTCTGCTACAACGACTACAACACCGACGACTGGTCGC
>NZ_BHYL01000406.1:0-585 GCF_003851725.1 Cellulomonas algicola
GCGTCGGGGCGCGGGCGCCCGTCCGGCCCGGGACCCGGCACGAGGCCCGGCAGCGTGGCGGCGACGGGCTCGGGCGCGAGGGCGGCGTCGTCGGCGCCCGGCGCGTCGGCCACCATCGCGCCGTCCGACGGCTGGGCGGGAGGCGGTCCTGCGGCGCTGGGGGTCATCCGGGAAGTCTCCGTGGGGTGCGGCCGCGCCGCACGTCGGACGGGACGCGGACGGGCGTGCGGCGAGCCGTGACGGTCACGACGACAGCATCCGCAGCGTCTCGCGCTCCGCGACGCGCTGGGACCGCGTGGGACGGATCGTCTCGCCGCGTTCCCACAGGTCGACGACGCGCGGGTCGATGTACGACGCCCGGCACACCGCGGGCGTGTTGCCCAGCTCGTCCGCGACGTCCTTGACGACCTGCGTCACGACCTTGCGGCGCGCGCGGTCGCTGCGCGGCGCCGGCCCCACGGCCGCGCGCCCGCGCGCCGCGAGGACCGTCGCGTGCCACGTCCGGAAGTCCTTCGCCGACGCGTCGTCGCCGAGCCGCAGCTTCACGTACTGGCCGACGTCGGCGCTCGTCACGTCGTGCCAGAC
>NZ_BHYL01000406.1:595-2508 GCF_003851725.1 Cellulomonas algicola
AGCCCGCGCGCCGCGAGGACCGTCGCGTGCCACGTCCGGAAGTCCTTCGCCGACGCGTCGTCGCCGAGCCGCAGCTTCACGTACTGGCCGACGTCGGCGCTCGTCACGTCGTGCCAGACGCCGTCGTCGTCCTGCCACGCGAGCAGGTCCTCCATGTCGTCGCGCCGCCGCACGAGCGTCCGCACGAGCGTCGCGACCACGTCGTCCTCGACGACGGTGTCCCGCACCTGGCCCGACTTCGCGGGGAAGTGCAGGTGCACGCGCCCTTCGTCGGAGCCGGGCTCGGGCGGCAGGACGCGCACGTGGTCCTTGCGCAGCGTCGCGAGACCGTACGAGCCGTGCTTCGCGGCGTAGCCCTCGCCGCCGACCCGCAGGTACGCGAGGTCGAGCAGCCGGAACGCGAGCGCGAGCGCCTTCTGCTTCGGCATGCCCGGCAGCTCGAGGTCGCGCTCGACGTGCCGCCGCGCGGTGGGCAGCCGGCGCGCGACGTCGAGGACGTGGTCGTGCTTGAGCCGGTCGCGCCGCAGCCGCCACTGCGCGTGGTACAGGTACTGGCGGCGTTCGGCGTCGTCGAGCCCGGCCGCCTGGATGTGGCCGTTGGGCCACGGGCTGATCCACACGTCGCGCCACGCGGGCGGGATCGCGAGCCCGGTGATCCGCTCGAGGTGCTCGACCTCCGTGATCCGCACGCGCTGCACGTCGAGGTAGACGAACCCCTTGCCCGCGCGGCGGCGGGTCCAGCCGGGGGCGTCGATGCGGACGCGGCGGAGGCGAGCCATGCCGGGAGTGTCACCCGACGGCGCGCGTCCCGCGCGGTGAGCGGCCGTCGCGTGCCCGGCCGGCGCAGCACGCCCGCCCGCTCGGCGTCCGCGGGCTCAGTCCGGGAAGCGGACCATGCCCTCCTGCGCGATCGACGCGACGAGCGTCCCGTCACGCGTGAACACCCGTGCCGCCCCGAGGCCGCGCCCGCCCTGCGCGCTCGGCGACGTCTGCACGTACAGGAGCCAGTCGTCGACGCGCGCGTCCCGGTGCCACCACATCGCGTGGTCCAGGCTCGCGATCGACATGCCGGGCGTCACCCACGAGCGTCCCGACCGGCGCAGCACGGGCTCGAGCATGACCTGGTCGCACGCGTACGCGAGCAGCGCGCGGTGCAGCAGCCGGTCGTCCGGCAGCGGGTCGCGCGCCCGGAACCACACCTGCTGGCGTCCCGTGACCTCGGCGGCGCGGCCCAGGTAGATCGAGCCGTCGACGTGCCGGACGTCGAACGCCGACTCCTGCGCCCAGAACTTCGCCGCCGGGTGGTCGATCGTCCCGAGCAGGTCGAGCGCCGACGGAACGTCCTCGGGTGCGGGGACGCCGTCCGGCATCTCGTCCGCGTAGTCGACACCGTCCTGCTCCGTCTGGAAGGACGCGATGAGCGACAGGATCGGGGCGCCGCCCTGCAGCGCGTGCGTCCGACGCGCCGTGAACGACCGGCCGTCCCGCAGCCGCTCGACCGCGAACGAGATCGGCTCCGTCACGACGCCCGCGCGCAGGAAGTACCCGTGCAGCGAGTGCGGCAGCCGGTCGGCGTCGACCGTGCGACCCGCGGCGAGCAGCGCCTGCGCGAGCACCTGCCCGCCGAACACGCGCCCGTTGGGCTGCGGGAGGCTGTGCCCCGAGAACTGGTCCGGGACCGTCGGGTCCGGTGTCAGGTCCAGCGCGTCCAGGACGGCGGCGGTGGGGGAGACGGGCGCGTCGCTCATGCCCCAGAGCGTGCCACGGCCAGGGCTGCGGTGTTGTCGGTCGGACCGAGGCTGCGCTCCGCTGCGGGCGCGTGCCGCCGGCGCGGCCCGCACCCTCCGCTGCGCTCCGCCTCAGTTCCGGTTCCTGTGGTCGGACTGAGGCTGCGCTCCGCTGCGGGCGCGTGC
>NZ_BHYL01000407.1 GCF_003851725.1 Cellulomonas algicola
CAGCCGCACACCGTCGCGGTCGCGACCGCGACGACCGCCGCCGCGCGCGGCGTGGCCGACTACCGGAACGGCGTCCTGCACGCCGTCGCCGCCCCGGCCGGCACGCAGCCACCGGCGACGACGGCCGCGGCGGAGGGGGCCGCGGACTACTGGGCGGGCGAGGCCCACGCGGTCGGCAACGTGGCGGCGCCGGGTGGTCCCGCGGCGGGTGCCAGCGCGTTCCAGGAGTTCGACGGCGGCCGGGCGTTCGCGCGGGCCAGCATCCCGCAGCTCCAGGGGCCGCCACCGTTCGGACGCGTCGCGGCACGAGGCTTCGCGGAGTACGCGGCCGGGGTGGCGGCGCGGTCGGCAGGACCCGGCAACCAGCCCGCGCGGGTCGCGTTCAGCGAGGGGTGGACGGACTTCGACGCGGGCGAGAACGACGCCAGGGCCGGTGCGGTCGTCCCCGCGCAGCAGGACAGCGGGTACCTGCTCGGCTTCCAGGCGGCGAACCCGGCGCCCCTCAAGCGCGGGGGCAGCGACCTCGACCGGGACACCACGAAGAAGATCCGCGCGTGAGCGGACCCCGCGTCGCGGTCAGGCGCCGCGCGCGTCCAGGGCGCCGAGGCGGCGGTCGACGAGCCAGCCGCCCGCGAGCAGCGGGAGCGCGATCCCGACGAGGGGCGCGAGCACGGGCAGCGCGAGGACGGACACCGTGCACGCCGCGACGACCACCAGCACGGCCAGCGACGTGCCGGGCGACAGCAGCGGGAACAGCGCGGCGAACCGCCAGGTCCGGGGGAGGGTCTCGTCGTACCGACGCGCGACCGCGACCAGCGTGAGCAGCGCGACGCAGAACCACGCGCCGAGCGCGAGCACCCCGGCGGCGAGCACCGCGGCGAGGGGACCGTCGACGAACCGCACGACGGCGGCGTCGACGGACAGCAGCGCGCCGACCGGCCACACGGGCGCACCGAGCAGGTTCGTCCGACGCCAGCCGGACCGGTAGGCGGACCAGAAGTCGTGCCACAGGTGGTCGGAGGGGTGTCCGTCGGCGAGCCGGGCGAGGAGGCGGCCGCCCGCGACGAGCGCGGGGAGCAGGCCGAGCACGACCAGCCCGGCGAGCGTGCCGAGCAGGACGAGCGCGTTGACGCCGACGACGTGCGTCGCGACGCGCAGGACGCCCATGACGCGGCCGGCCCAGCCGCCGACCTCGCCGTCGGTCGAACCGCTGGTCGAGCCGTGGCTCGAGCCGTCGGTCGCGCGTTCCGTCGAGCCGCCCGACGAGCCGTCCGTCGACCCCGCGGAGCGCCCCGCGGGGTCGACGGG
>NZ_BHYL01000408.1 GCF_003851725.1 Cellulomonas algicola
GCCGGGCGCCGCGCACCCGAGGCGGCGCTGCTCGCCGCGCGCGGCATGGGGCGTCGCCGGCTCGTCGCGCAGGCCGCGGTCGAGGCGGCCGCGCTCGCGCTGCTCGCCGTGGTCCCCGCGACGATCCTCGCGCTCGTGCTCTACCGCGCGCTCGCCGACGCCGTCGGTCTCGGGCCGACCGCCGTCCCCGAGCGTGACCTCGTGCCGCTCGTCGCGAGCGTCGCCGTCGTGACGGTCGTGCTCGGCGCGCTGCTCGTGCTGCCGTGGCTGCGCACCGCGTCGCCGCGCGGCCGGGAGGACCGTGTCGGCGTGGTCGCCCGCTCGGGTGCGGACCTGCTGCTGCTCGCGCTCGCCGCCCTCGCGTTCCTGCAGCTGCGCGCGCACCGGGTCGCGACCGGGACCGTGGTCGACCCCGTCCTCGTCGCGGCCCCCGTGGTGTGCCTCCTGGCGGGGTCGGCGCTCCTGCTGCGTCCCCTCGCGATGCTCGCGCGTCGGGTCGACGCCCGGGCCGGTGCGTCCCGCACCCTCACGCTGCCGCTCGCCGCCTGGGGCGTCGCCCGCCGCCGCCAGGGCACCGCCGCGGCGTTCCTCCTGGTGCTCGCGACCGCCTGCGCGACGTTCGGCGTGGGGTTCGCCGCGACGTGGACGCAGTCGCAGCGCGACCAGGCCGCCGCGCGGGTCGGGACGGACCTGTCGGTCCCTGCGCCGGGAGACGTCCTCGGCTCCGGGGCGGTCGTGCGGGACGCCACCGGTGGGCGGGTCAGCACCGTCACGACCCGTCCGACCGTGCTCGGCTCGCGCGCGAACAGCGGCGACGAGCCCGTGCAGCTCGTCGCGGTCGACACCCGGGACGCCGACGGCCTGCTGCGCGGCCGGCTGCCGTCGGGCGGCTGGGACGAGGCGACGTCCGGGCTCGCGCCGGCCGACGACGCCGGCGGAGCCGAGGTCGCGGGCGGGCGGACCGACGTCGTCGTGACGGGCCGGGTCGACGGGGACGACGTGACGGTCGAGGCCGCGCTGACCCTCGTCGTGCAGGACGCCGACGGTGCCCGGGCCGCGCTCCCCGTCGGCACCGCGACCCTCGACGGCACCACCGCGACGACACCCGTCGACGTCCCGGCCGACGCCCGCGTCGTCGCGGTCGACGCACGCCTCTCGGCCGTCGGGAGCGACCCCGACCGGCAGCGGTCCCCCCGGTTCACGATCGACGTGACCCTGCGCGCCGCGACGCCCGCACCCGGCGGCTCGTGGTCGGCGGCCGCACCACCGCACGACGACTTCGGCGTCGTGACCGTCACGGACGTCACCGGCGACGCCGTGCCGGACGGGGTGCGCGTGACCTTCGCGGGGAGCCTCGACCTGCCCGGCCTGTACTGGACCGACGGTGCGCTCACCGCGCTCGCGTTCGCACCCGTCACCGAGGTGCCCGTCGTCCTGTCGGAGCCCCTCGCCGACGACCTGGGGATCGGCGTCGGCGACGGCGTCCAGGTGTCGCTCGGCCTCACGCGCGTCCAGGCCGTCGTGCAGCGCGTGACGCCGTACGTGCCGTCCCAGCCGCGCGGACCCGCGCTGCTCGCCGACGTGGACACCCTGTCCCGCGCCGCCCTCAGCGTGGGCGACCTCGCCCCCCTCACCGACGCGTGGTGGGTGGGCGGCGAGATCCGTGCCGACGCGGCCGCCACCCTGGGCGGGCTGGGCATGACGCCCGTCGTCGAGCGAGCGACCGTGGTGCGCGAGGCCGTCGACGGTCCCCTGCGTGCCGCGCAGCGGGCCGCCGCGGCGCTCCTGGTCGTCGCCGCCCTCGTGCTCGCGCTCGCGGGGACCGCGCTGCACGCGACGGCCGCGCTCGAGGCGCGCGAGCTCGACGTCGCGCGGCTGCGCGGCCTCGGCG
>NZ_BHYL01000409.1 GCF_003851725.1 Cellulomonas algicola
CCCGTGCGGCGCGGGTGCACCCTGCCCGCGCCGCACGGCCCGGCACGACCGACGAGGGGGAGACGTGAGCGTCCCGACCAGCACGACCATCCATCCCGACGACGCCGCCGCCGTGCGGCTCGACCGCGAGCACGTCTTCCACTCCTGGTCCGCCCAGGCGGCGCTCGACCCGCTCGTCCTGGCCGGCGGCTCCGGCTCGCACGTCTGGGACGCGTCGGGCCGCCGCTACCTCGACTTCTCGAGCCAGCTCGTCAACACGAACATCGGCCACCAGCACCCGCGCGTCGTCGAGGCGATCCGCGCGCAGGCGTCGACGCTTACGACGATCGCACCGTCGACCGCGGCGCTCGTCCGCGGCGAGGCGGCGGAGCGGGTCCTGGCGCACGCGCCCGCGGGCTTCTCGAAGGTGTTCTTCACCAACGGCGGCGCCGACGCGAACGAGAACGCGATCCGCATGGCGCGCCTGCACACGGGCCGCGACAAGGTCGTGTCGCACTACCGCTCGTACCACGGCAACACCGGCGCGGCCGTCGTCGCGACGGGGGACTGGCGGCGCGTGCCCAACGAGTACGCGCGCGGTCACGTGCACGTCTTCGGCCCGTACCCGTACCGGTCGGAGTTCTGGTCGACGACCCCCGAGCAGGAGGCCGAGCGCGCGCTGCACCACCTGGAGCGCGTGATCCAGTCCGAGGGCCCGACGTCGGTCGCCGCGATCCTGCTCGAGACGATCCCCGGCACGGCCGGCGTGCTCGTCCCGCCGCCCGGCTACCTGCGCGGCGTCCGCGAGATCGCCGACCGGTACGGGATCGTGCTGGTCCTCGACGAGGTCATGGCGGGGTTCGGCCGGACCGGGCGATGGCTCGCGCTCGACGGGTTCGACGTCGTGCCCGACCTCATCACCTTCGCGAAGGGCGTCAACTCCGGGTACGTCCCCGCCGGCGGCGTGATGATCTCCGACGCGATCGCGCGGACCTTCGACGTGCGCGTCTTCCCCGGCGGGCTCACGTACTCCGGTCACCCGCTCGCGATGGCCGCGATCGTCGCGACGCTCGACGCCATGGCCCACGAGGGGATCGTCGACCACGCCGCGGCGGTCGGTCGGGACGTGATCGGCCCTGGCCTGGCCGCGCTCGCCGCCCGCAACCCGCTGGTCGGGGAGGTCCGCGGGCTCGGCGTCTTCTGGGCGGTCGAGCTCGTCCGTGACCGTGCGACCCGCGAACCCGTCGACGCGTCCGTGATCGGCCGGGTCCGCGCCGAGGCCCTCGCCCGCGGCCTGCTGCCGTTCACCGCCGACAACCGCGTGCACGTCGTGCCCCCGTGCGTCGTCACGCCCGACGAGGCCGCGCACGGTCTCGAGATCCTCGGCGACGTGCTCGACGCCGTCGCCGCCGACGTGCTGTGATGCGCGACGGCACGCCCGACCGCCACCCGCACGACCGTGAGCAACCCCAGGGAGACCCGATGAGCACCGCCCCCGTCCGTCCGCGCCGCGCCGTCGTCACGGGGGCCTCGTCCGGGATCGGCGCCGCGACCGTGCGGCGCCTGCGCGCCGAGGGCTGGGACGTCGTCGCGACGGCTCGCCGGGCCGACCGGCTGGAGGCGCTCGCTGCCGAGACCGGTGCGGAGGCGTTCGTCGCCGACGTCACGTCCGACGACGACGTGGCCCGCCTCGCCGCGCACGTCGCCGCGACGGGCGGGCTCGACGCGCTCGTGAACAACGCCGGCGGTGCCCTCGGCCTCGACCCGGTCGAGACCGCCGACCTCGAGCAGTGGCGGACGATGTACGACCTCAACGTGCTCGGCACCCTGCGCGTGACGAAGGCGTTCCTCCCGCTGCTGCGCGAGCGTGAGTCGGGTGACGTCGTCGTGGTCACGTCGACCGCCGCGCACGGCGCGTACGAGGGCGGCGCGGGGTACACCGGCGCCAAGCACGCCGAGCGGATGCTCGCGACGACGCTGCGGTGGGAGATCGTCGGCGAGCCGATCCGCGTGATCGAGATCGCGCCCGGTGCGGTCGCGACCGAGGAGTTCTCGCTCGTCCGGTTCGACGGCGACGAGGCCCGCGCCGCCGCCGTCTACGAGGGGTACCAGCCGCTCGTCGCCGACGACATCGCCGACACGATCACGTGGGCGCTGACCCGCCCGCCGCACGTCAACGTCGACCTCCTCGTCGTCCGCCCGCGCGCGCAGGCGCACAACACCAAGACGGCCCGCACGGGCGTGTAGCCGGACGCAACCTTGGACCCCGCCCAGCCGTGTACGGGGTATGACGACACTGTCGACCGAGGGGAGCGCCGTGGACCGCGGTGACCCGGCCGACGTCGACGAACGCGTCGACGTGCTGCTCGCGGGTGGGCGAGCGGCCGACGACCCGGACCACGAGTCGGAGTTCGCCGCGTTCATGCGCGAGAGCGCGCCGGCGCTCGCGCGGACCGCGTGGCTGCTGTGCGGCGACGAGCACCGTGCGCAGGACCTCGTGCAGCTGGCGCTCATGCGCACGTACCTCGCCTGGCCGCGCGCCCGTCAGCGCGACCCCGTGGCCTACGCGCGTCGCGTCCTGGCGAACGCCCGGATCGACGCGTGGCGCAAGGTCCGCCGAGAGGTGCTCACGGCGCCGCACGACCTTCCGGACGGGATGGTGGCGGAGGAGGCCCGGTCGCACGCGGACCGGGACCAGCTGGTCCGGGCGCTGCGCACCCTGACAGTGCGACAGCGCCGGGTCGTCGTCCTCCGCCACCTCGTCGGCCTCTCGGAGCAGGAGGTCGCCGACGACCTCGGCGTGTCGGTCGGGACCGTGAAGTCGACCGCCTCGCGCGGTCTCGCCCGGCTCCGAGTCGCGCTGGCGGAACCCGGGCCGATCGCCAGCACGTTGCCGCCGAGCGGGTCACGGCCCGCGACCGGCTCCCCGGCAGAGCCCGGGAAGGAGACCCGCGCATGAGCACCGACGAGGACTTCGCGCGCGCACTGCGTCAGCGGGTGGAGCTGGTCGCGCCCGACATCCGGGTCGACACCGGTCGCGTCGTCCCGGGGGCGCGCCGCCTGCGCCGCCGCATGCGCGTCGTCGCCGCCCTCGCGACGGCCGCGGTCGCCGCAGGCGCGGGCACGGCCGCCGCGCTCGGCGGGTCGTGGTC
>NZ_BHYL01000410.1 GCF_003851725.1 Cellulomonas algicola
GACTGCGCGGTGGCGATCGCGGCCTGCGCCGCCGCGACGCGCGGTGCGACCTCGGGGCGGCCGGGGCCGAGCCGCTGCGCGTCGGCGATGTCCGACGTGATCGACGCGACCGCCGCGTCGAGGCGCGGACCCGCCGACGCGAGGTCGGTGCCCGCGTGGTCGACCGCGTCGAGCAGCACGCGCGCCTGACCGAGCGCCTCCTCGGCGGCCCGCGCGTACCGGACGGCGGTCGCACGGTCGCCCTGCTCGAGGGCCGTGCGGCCCTGCGCGAGCGTCGCGCCGGTCTCGTCGAGCAGCAGGCGCGCCTGGTCGGGGTTGTGCACGACCGACGCGAGCGCCGTCGCCGGGTAGCGCGTCTGGAGCGTCTGCAGCGTCGCGCGGGCCGTGTCGACGCGCGCCTGCAGCGCCGCGGCTTCGCGCGCGTGGGCCTCGATCGCGTCGCCGGCCCGCGACTCGACGTCGCGCAGCTCGTCGAACGCCTGCTTCTGCGCGTCGAGCGCCGCGGAGACCTGCGCGACCGTCCGGATGATGCGGGTCGCCGTGTCGCGCACCTGCGGCTCGGTGTCGGGGATGTCGTCGTCGAGCGTCTGCCGCAGGCGGAAGGCCTCGGTGACCTGCTGCTTCGACGTCGCGAGGACCTGCTCGAACTCGCGCGTCGCGTCCGGCCCGAACTGCGCCTGCGCGAAGCCGAGCTCCTGCTCCGACGTGCGCAGCGCGTCGTCGATGCGCACGAGCGCCGACGACGACCGCTTGTCCAGCTCCGCCGTGGGGAGCGCCACGAGCTCGTCGACCGGTCCGACGGCCTGCTGCTGCGGAGGCGGTCCGGCCTGCCGGTCCCGCCGGCGTCGGAGGACGGCCGACAGCAGGAAGAACCCGCCGATGACGACGAGACCGAGCAGCAGCACCCCGCCGAAGCCGAACCCGCCTCCGCCGCCGGTACCGCCGGCGCCCGTCGCCGACGCCCGCAACGAGTCGGCGGTCGCGACCGCCGCACCCGCCCAGTCGTCCTGCGACAGGTGGTCCTCCGCGGCCGTCGCGGCCGCCTGCACCTCACCGCTCGACAGGTCGCCCGTCGACTCCGGCACGAGCGCGTACCGGCGCGCCTCCGTCGCCACCGCGAGCACGAAGTCGGACTCGCCCAGCCCCGACTGCGCGGCGGTCGCCTGCGCCCAGTCGACCGGGTTCTGCCCCCCGAAGTCCGCGACGTACACCACGTACAGGTCGTACGGCGTGGCGGCCGAGAGCTCGTCGAGCGAGGCCTGCACCACGCCCTGCGACCCGCCGAGCGCGCCCACCTCGTCCGTGATGTCCGCGGTGATCGACACCGGCTCGGCGGCGCGCAGCGGCACCGCAGCGGCCGGTGCGGCGGCGAGCGCGGGCACGGCCGCGAGGGCGAGCGCAGCGGCCGCGCACGCAGGACCGACGAGGGGCACGGGCGACGACGCGCGGGACCGGGGACGCACGCGACGATCCTTTCTCAGGGTGGTACCCGCCGCAACGAGACACCAGCCCCCCGGGTTCCCGCGGCCGCCGTCGACCGGCCGCGCCCTGTCGGCGCCGGTGAAGCGTCGCCCCAGGTCAGCGCGGCGCGGCACGTTGACCTGCGGGCACCGGCGGTGGGAGGGTCGTCGCACACAGCGGACTCACAGGGACGAACGCGTCCCGCCGGCCCGCGTCGACAGGAAGGTGGGGGCAGGTGCCGCGGACCAGACGCGTGAGCCACGTGGCCGCGGTCGCGGTCCTCACGCTCGTCGGCCTGGTCGCCCTCACCGCACCCGCGCACGCCGCCGGGCCCGCCGAGCGCGGCACGACCGGCGCGGTCGTCGCCCCCGACGTGCCGGTGCAGTCGCTCGTCGACCGCGCCCGCCTCGACGCCGGCGTCGCGCAGGTCGTCGGGGACGTCGCGGCCGCCGTCGAGCGCGCCCGGACCGACGTCGCCGCACGCCTCGTCTGGCAGCGGGACGCCGTCGCCGCCTGGTGGACCGGATCGGCACCCGGCTGGGTGCACGACGCCGCGCGCGTCGGACCCGCGCTCTGGGACCTCGCCGAGCACGTCCGCGAGCTCATGCGGTCGCAGGCGGTGCGGTGGCTGTCGTGGGCGACGGGCGACGGGGCCGTCGCGCGGGGCTGAGGTCGGGCCGGTTCCCTGCCGACAGGTCGGGTCCAGGTCCCTGTGCTCGTGGTCGGACCTGGACTGCGCTCCGACCGCCTGCGCGACGTCCAGATCTCTGTGCTTGTGGTCGGATCTGGACTCCGCTCCGTAGATCGCGAGTGCGGCCTCCGGCCGACCTCACGATCTACTGCGCGACGTCCAGATCCTCCGCGCTTGTGGTCGGATCCGGACTCCGCTCCGTAGGTCGCGAGTACGGACTTGCGGCCGCCCTCACCACCTACTGCGCGACGTCCAGATCCTCCGCGTCGACGATCGAGTAGGCGTAGCCCTGCTCCGCCAGGAAGCGCTGGCGGTGGGCCGCGAACTCCTGGTCGACCGTGTCGCGTGCGACGACCGTGTAGAAGTGCGCCGTCTTGCCGTCGGACTTGGGGCGCATGATCCGGCCGAGGCGCTGCGCCTCCTCCTGCCGGGACCCGAACGACCCCGACACCTGGATCGCGACGGACGCCTCGGGCAGGTCGATCGAGAAGTTCGCGACCTTGCTGACGACGAGCTTGTGGATCTCCCCGGCACGGAACGCGTCGAACAGACGCTGCCGCTCGCGCACGGTGGTCTCACCCGTGATGAGGTCGGCGTCGATGTGCTCGGCGAGCTCGTGCAGCTGGTCGAGGTACTGGCCGATGACGAGCACCTGGTCGCCCTCGTGCTGCGCGACGAGCCGCTCGACGACGCGGTTCTTCCCGGCGGCGGTCGCGGCGAGGCGGTACTTGTCCTCGGGCTCGGCGGTCGCGTAGAGCATGCGCTCGTGGTCGGGCAGCGTGAGGCGGACCTCGATGCAGTCGGCGGGCGCGATGTAGCCCTGCGCCTCGATGTCCTTCCAGGGAGCGTCGAACCGCTTGGGGCCGATGAGGCTGAACACCTCGTCCTCGCGGCCGTCCTCGCGGACGAGCGTCGCGGTGAGCCCGAGGCGGCGGCGGGCCTGCAGGTCGGCCGTCATGCGGAAGATCGGCGCGGGCAGCAGGTGGACCTCGTCGTAGACGACGAGGCCCCAGTCGCGCGCGTCGAGCAGCTCGAGGTGCGTGTACACACCCTTCCGCTTGGTCGTGAGCACCTGGTAGGTCGCGATGGTGACCGGGCGGATCTCCTTGCGGGCGCCCGAGTACTCGCCGATCTCGTCCTCGGTGAGCGTCGTGCGCTTGACGAGCTCGTCGCGCCACTGCCGCGCGGACACGGTGTTGGTCACGAGGATCAGCGTCGTCGTCGACGACTTCGCCATCGCCCCCGCGCCGACGAGCGTCTTGCCCGCGCCGCAGGGGAGGACGACGACGCCGGACCCGCCGTGCCAGAACGACTCGACCGCATGCTCCTGGTAGGGGCGCAGGTGCCAGCCGTCCTGCGCGAGGTCGATCTGGTGCGCCTCGCCGTCGACGTAGCCCGCGAGGTCCTCTGCGGGCCAGCCGAGCTTGAGCAGCACCTGCTTGAGGTGCCCGCGCTCCGACGGGTGCACGACGACGTCCGTGTCGTCGAGGCGCGCCCCCAGCAGCCCGGCGGTGCGCTTGGACCGCAGCACCTCGGCGAGCACCGCGGCGTCGAGCGCGTGCAGGACGAGGCCGTGCACGGGGTGCTGGACGAGCTGCAGCCGCCCGTACCGCGACATGGTCTCCGCGACGTCGACGAGCAGCGCGTGCGGCACGGGGTACCGCGAGTACTCCAGGAGCACGTCGACGACCTGCTCGGCGTCGTGCCCGGCGGCGCGCGCGTTCCACAGACCCAGCGGCGTCAGCCGGTACGTGTGCACGTGCTCCGGGGCGCGCTCGAGCTCGGCGAAGGGGGCGATGGCCCGCCGGCAGGCGTCGGCCTGGTCGTGGTCGACCTCGAGCAGGAGCGTCTTGTCGCTCTGCACGATCAGCGGGCCGTTCGTCACGTGGTCTCCTTCGCCTCGTCGGCGGCAGTGGTGTCGCCCGGGGTGCCGGGGTCGTCGTCGGCGCGCTGCACGGACGCGATGCGGTGCACCGCGACGGTCAGCTCCGCCTCGCGCGCCGGGTCGACGGCCCGCAGCCGCCCACCCTCGACGTGCACCGGTCGCAGCAGCCGCCGCTCCGGGACGCCCTGCGGCCCGACGAGCTCGACCCAGACGGCCGAGCGCTCCGCGGCCGCCTCGCGCAGCAGCACCAACGCCGCGGCAGGGTCGGCTGTTCCCTCGCCCCCGACGGCGGCACCGCCCGTCCCGCGCACGACGCCCGGCCCCTCGCTCGCGACGGCCTCACCCGCGCCCGCGACGGTGGCGGCGCTGCGGGCCGCACCGCGCGCGTCCCC
>NZ_BHYL01000411.1 GCF_003851725.1 Cellulomonas algicola
GCGCGCGACACGCCAGGCCCGCGATGCGCCGCGCGTGCGACGCGCCGGGCGTGCGAGCGCGGCGCACCCGCGGGACGCTCGACCCGAGGCCGGTCACGCGGCACCGTCGCCGCGCGGCCGACGGCCCGGCCCAGGAGGACGCCATGGCGCTGCGCGACCAGGTCCAGCTCATCACCTACGCCGACCGCCTCGCGGGCGACCTGCCCGGCCTCGCCCGGCTCCTGCGCTCCCCCGAGCTCGCCGGCGTGTTCGGCGGCGTGCACGTCCTGCCGTTCTTCACGCCCTTCGACGGCGCCGACGCGGGCTTCGACCCCGTCGACCACACCCACGTCGACCCGCGGCTCGGCACCTGGGACGACGTGCGCGACCTCGCGCGGACGCACGACGTCGTCGTCGACCTCATCGTCAACCACGTCTCGGCCGACTCCCCCGCGTTCCGCGACGTCCGCGAGCGCGGTGACGCGTCCCCGCACGCGTCGATGTTCCTCACGATGTCGTCGGTGTTCCCGGGCGGCGCGACGGAGGCCGACCTGACGCGGATCTACCGGCCACGGCCGGGCCTGCCGTTCACGCCCGTGCGGCTCGGGGACCGGTGGCGGTACGTGTGGACGACGTTCACGCCGCAGCAGGTCGACATCGACGTGCACGCGGACGCGGGTCGCGCGTACCTGACGTCGATCCTGGACGCGGTCGCGGGGGCGGGCGTGCGCCTGGTGCGGCTGGACGCGGTCGGGTACGCGGTGAAGACGCCGGGCACGACGTGCTTCATGACGCCGGAGACGTTCGCGTTCATCGAGGACTTCACGGCGCGGGCGCGCGAGCGCGGCGTGGACGTGCTGGTCGAGGTGCACGCCTACTACGAGCGGCAGGTGCAGATCGGGCGGTCGGTGGACCTGGTGTACGACTTCGCGCTGCCGCCGCTGGTGCTGCACGCGCTGTACACGGGCGACGGTGCGGCGCTGGTGCGGTGGCTGGGGATGCGGCCGGCGAACGCGGTGACGGTCCTGGACACGCACGACGGGATCGGGGTGATCGACGTCGGGCGGGACCAGACGGTCGAGCCGGGCGAGCCCGAGCGGCCGGGGCTGCTGACGCCGTCGCAGGTCGACGAGCTCGTCGAGGGGATCCACGCGCGCACGGGTGGTGCGTCGGCGCGGGCCACGGGCGCGGCGGCGTCGAACCTCGACCTGTACCAGGTGAACTCGACGTTCTACGACGCGCTCGGGCGCGACGACGCGCGGTACCTGGCGGCGCGTGCGGTGCAGCTGTTCACGCCGGGGATCCCGCAGGTGTACTACGTGGGCGCGCTGGCGGGCGGGAACGACGTGGACCTGCTGGAGCGAACCGGCGTCGGGCGGGACGTGAACCGGCACCGCTACACGCCCGACGAGGTCGCGGCCGCGCTCGTCCGGCCGGTGGTGCGGGCGCTGCTCGCGTTGTGCCGGTTCCGCAACACCCATCCCGCGTTCGGCGGTGGGGTCGAGGTCGGTCTCGCCGGGTCACTGTTGTCGCTCACCCGACGCGCGGGGACCGCGGTGGCGTCGCTCGACGTGGACCTCGCGACGGGCGCGGCGCACGTGACGTGGACGGGCGCCGACGGCGCGACGGGCACGTGCGACGACCTGCTCGACCTCCCCGGCACGTGGTGACGGGCGCGAGGTCACCCGCCGGGGACCTTCGCCCCTCGTCACGCGTGCGTCGGCGCGGTGCGCTGGGACCAGGAGGGCGGTGCGGACCATGACGACGCACGGGAGCCGCGACAGGCACGACGCGCACGAGAGGCACGACGAGCACGAGGTGCAGGACGCCCGCGACGCGCCGTCGCTCGTCGCGTCGCACGACGCGCTCGTCGCCGCGCGGCGCGCGCAGGAGCGGCTCTGCGCGACCCTCCGCGGGCGGCCCGGCGTGTGCGGTGTCGACCTGACGCGCCGGTGCGGCGGGTACGCGCTGCGCGTCAACGTCGTGCACCCCGGCGTCCGCGTGCCCGCCGTGGTCGAGGGCGTGCCGGTCGAGGTCCGCACCACGGGTCGGCTCACGGCGCACCCCGGCCGCTGAGCCCCTCCGCCGCAGCGCGCGGCCCGGCCACATTCGGGACCCAGGTCCCGGGTCGCGAGGGCCCGCACGGCGGAGCCTGGAAGGGACGCGGCGTCGAGGCCGACGCACAGCCGGCCCCCAGCCGCCGCCGGAGCGGAGGAGGCAGCGATGCGTGCCGACGGACCGGTGGTCGTCGCCCTGGACGGCTCACCGCACAGCGCACTGACCCTCGACTGGGCGGTCCACGAGGCCGAGCGGCGGCACGCCGCGCTCCTGCTGGTGCGCGTGCTCGACGACTCCTGGCAGACGATGGCGTGGAGCTGGTACCCGGTCGTCGACACCCACGACCTCGGGACCGAGGTCAAGGAGTACCTGGACGAGCAGGCGCGCCTGGTCGAGGAGCGCCATCCCGGCCTGCCGGTCGAGACGCGGGCGCTGCACGGCCGCGTCGTCCCGTCCCTGCGCGACGTCAGCGCCGACGCCGCGCTGCTCGTCGTCGGTGCGCGCGTGCGGAGCAGCGGCGCGCGCACCGGGTCGACGGGCGTGCACGTCGCCGCGCACGCGCAGTGCCCGGTCGCGGTCGTCCGCTCCGGCCCCGGTCACCCGACGGCGGTCGACGCGGCGGTCGTCGTCGGCGTCGACGGGTCGTCCGCGTCGCTCGTCGCCGCCCGGCTCGCCGCCCGCGAGGCCACGCTGCTCGGCCGGCCCCTGCGGATCGTGCACGCGCGGCCGACGATCCCCGACCCGTTCGGGCGCGGCAGCCTCCCGCCCGTCGCGACCGACGACGAGGAGCACCCGACGCACCGCGCGGCGACGTCCGTGACGGACGCGCTGCGCGCGGAGAACGACGGGCTGGAGGTCGAGCTCGCGCTCGTCGACGACGACCCGGCCGACGCCCTCGTGCATCTCGGCACGGGTGCCGCGCTGCTCGTCGTCGGGTCGCGCGGCCTCGGGAGCTTCCGCGGGATGCTGCTCGGCTCCGTCAGCGGCGCGGTCCTCCGCGAGGCGACGGTGCCGGTGGTCGTCGTGCACGACGACGGCTGACGGACGATCACGGGGTGGTCGGCGCCGGTGAGCCGCAGGTGGCGGGCCGCTCCCCGCGGCGTCGGTCGGTCCGTGGACGATCGCCACGGACCGGCGGACGCCGGCAGACGAGGACCCGGGGTCACAGGCCCCGGGTCCTCGCACGTGCGGGTCAGCAGGCCGTCGCGAGCTCCTCGCGCTCGAGCCCGGACCGCTCGCCGGCCTCGAGCGTGAGCCGGCGCGCGAGGTCGCGCAGCGCACCCGCGACCGCGAGCGCGTGCCTCGCCGTGGTGTCGTCCGTCTCCCCCGGCACGCGCGCGCGGCCGTAGCCGTCGAGCGTCGTGCCGTCGGCGCTCGCGAGCACGGCGTGGGCCTGCGTGAGGGGTCCGCGGGCGGCGTCGGGGGTCTCGACCAGGTAGACCGTCACGTCCCAGGGGTGCGACATGGTCCGCTCCTCTCCGTCGGCGGGCGCCGCCGGGTGGTGCCGGGCGACGACTCCATCGTCCCGCGGAGGTGAGGGCGGGCGGTGGTCCGGAGGTCCCGGGTCAGCGGCCTGCCGCGACGCGCGCCGGGTGACCGGCCGGGTAGTAGGCGCGGACCCAGTCGGGGAACTCCTGCACGAGCCGGTCGTAGAGCGTGGAGTCGGGGACGGCGTCGATGTCGTCGAGCGCGAAGAACCCCGTGTTGTCGACGGTGCGGCCGCGCAGGTCGTCGAGCTTGGCGAGGATGCCGTAGTTCGAGCGGCCCAGGCCGATGAACTGCCAGAACACCGGGGACGGGACGGCGGCGCGGATCGCGGCCTCGGTGCCGCGGTTGTCGGTGACGCCACCGTCGTGGAAGAACAGCACGAGCGTCGGAACGTCGGCGGGCTGCGTGGCGACGTAGCGCAGGACCTCGTCGATGACGGCGCGCTCGTTGTTGACGCCGCCGGCCTCGACGGGCCGCCGGCCGGTCCAGCGCTCGAGCCACTGCGGGAGGTCGCCGACCTGGAGGTCGTCGACGCGCACGCCGCGTGCGCCCATGAGGAACATCTGCATCTCGGCGTCGTCGTCGAGGGCGGCGGCGACGGGCATGATCCGCTCGACGGCGCGCGTGAACACGCCGCGCCGGTAGAGCCCGGCGGTGGAGCCGGAGACGTCGAGCACGCCGATGACACGCGCGCGCAGGCCGGCGGCGCCCTTCTTCTCGAGCGAGACGGTGACGAGCCTCTTGCGCAGGTCGAGCGTCTCGCGCATGGGCGCGGGGAGCTTCTCGGCGCCCTTGGTCAGCGACACGGGCGGCTCGGGTGCGGGTGCGGGCGTGGCCGCAGGCGGAGGCGGGGGTGCAGGCGTCGCGGGCGTCGCGGGGTCGTCGGCGACGTCGACGCCGAAGTCCCGGGCGAGCCCTGCGAGCCCGTCGGCGTACCCCTGCCCGACGGCCCGCACCTTCCACGCACCCCCGCGGAGGTACACCTCGCACAGCACGAGCGCGGTCTCGGTCGACAGCCCCTCGGGCGCGTACCGCGCGGCGAACGGCCCGGACGTGAGCGTGACGGCCACGCCGCCGACCGTGGCGAACGTCTGCCCGTCGGTCGCGGGCGACGCCACGAGCACGACGCGCTCGGCGCCGGGGCGCAGCGACCCGAGCGTCAGGTCGAGCGTGCTGCCCGTCAGGCGGGCGCCGGGTGCGGTGGTCTGGTTGAAGAACACCATGTCGGCGTCGCTGCTGACCGTGCCGGACGCGCCGAGCACCAGGGCGGTGAGGTCGACCGCGCCGGTGACCTCGACCCGGACGGTCGTGTCGGGCAGCGGCGCGTTCTGGCCGGCGGACAGCGGGGTGACGGACATGGGGTCCTCTCGGTCGTCGACGACGGTGCGCTGCCGCACCAGCGGGGGCACGACCGAGGGTAGGGGGCGTGGGCGGTCTCACTGCGCGGGACGGGCGGGGAAGGTCCACGACGGTGCCGGTGTTCGGGCGTACGGTCCTGCGCGCGCACGTCCGGACGCGAGCCCGGACCACGACGAAGGGACACATCCGTGACGGTCGGGTCGACGACTTCCCCGCTGGCCGACGAGCACGTGCTCGACAACGCCGCCTGGCACTCGCTGGTCGGGCGGCACGCCGCCCTGTCGGAGGGCAACGAGCTCGCGCGCCGCTTCCTGCCGGACGTGTCGATCTTCGCGGCCGTGCGGTCGTGGGAGCACCCCGACGTGTGGGACGCGGTCCTCGACCTCGTCGGGCCCGGCGCGCTGTTCCCGTTCTCCGGGTCCGAGGCGACGCTGCCCGCGGGCTGGGAGG
>NZ_BHYL01000412.1 GCF_003851725.1 Cellulomonas algicola
CGGTCGAGCGTCACGCCCGCCGCGGCGGCCACCCGGACGACCTCGTCGGCGCCGAGCGCGAGCGACACCGCGCGCACCTCGCCGAGCTCGCCCGCGACGCGCAGCCGGTGCAGCGGGACGCCCGGGTCGGCGCGCGCGACGAGCACGAGGTGCAGCGACGGGGGCGCGTACCGGACGAGGCGGCCGAGCACGTCGCGCGCGGTGGGGCCGTGCACCGCGTGGACGTCGTCGACGACGAGGACGAGCGGTTCGGAGCGGACGCCCAGCGCCACGAGCAGCGCGTCGAGACGGCCACGCGCACCCCGGTCGGCCGAGGCCGCGGCGCGGCGCAGGGCGGTGCGATCGGCGTCAGGGACGGCCACGGCGACGGCGGCCTCGAGCCCCCGCACGAGCCTCACGGGGTCGTCGTCGGCCTCGTCGAGCGTGAGCCACGCGACGGGGTGCGCGGTCTGGGCGGCCCACGCGGCGACGAGCGTCGTCTTGCCGAAGCCCGCGGGGGCGACCACCGCGGCGACCCGGTGGCCCGCGACGGCGGCCTCGAGCTCGGCCGTCGGACCCGGTCGCGGCACGACGTGGAGCCCCAGGGGAGGTGTCGTGACCTTGACCCCCGGTGCCCCGACCTGCGCCACGTGCCGGACGCTCACGAGGCGAACGTATCGGGCAAACGGTGCCGAAGCGAGAGCATCCGGGTGACGTTCCTGCCGAGGACCGCCGTCGCACGTTCACCTCGACGCGTCCAGCCGTTCATCTGGCGGTGCGAGCCTGTCGACCGCGCGGCAGCGGGCCGCAGCAGGAGAGGACTACATGCGGGACATCTTCGACGCCGAGCTGGCGCAGCTCGGCCACGACCTCGTCGCGATGAGCGGCCGGGTCGAGCGCGCGATCACCGACGCGGGTGTCGCGCTCCTCACGGCGGACGTGACGCTCGCGGAGTCGGTCATCGCGGCGGACGTCGAGATCGACGCGATCGAGCGCGACCTCGACGAGCGCTGCGTGCTCCTGCTCGCCCAGCAGCAGCCCGTCGCGACCGACCTGCGCATCGTCGTGTCGGCGCTGCGCATGAGCGCGACGCTCGAGCGCATGGGTGACCTCGCCCGCCACATCGCGCAGGTCGCGCGCGGCCGCTACCCGCGGCAGGCGATCCCGCACGGGCTGTCGGGCACGTTCACCGAGATGCACGACGCGGCCGTCCGCGTGGCGCGCCGCACGACGACGCTGCTCACCAACCACGAGCTGCCGCTGGCCGAGAGCATCGAGCAGGACGACGACCTGCTCGACGAGCTGCACGAGGACACGTTCGCCGCGCTGCTGTCGGGCGGCTGGGACGGCTCGATCCAGGAGGCCGTCGACGTCACGCTGCTCGGCCGCTACTACGAGCGCTTCGGCGACCACGGCGTGTCGATCGCCCGCCGCGTGACCTACCTGGTCACGGGCGTGCTGAGCCAGGAGCTCGACCGCTCGGCCACCTGACACCACGCTGACGTCGGGCACGCCAGGACTGCAGCACCGCGGTCTCGCGCCGGACGGACGAAGGCGCCGCCACCCCTGCTCGGGTGGCGGCGCCTTCGTGGTTCCTGCAGGGCCCTCGGTCAGCGGCCCTGGTTCGCGACGGCCTTGATGGCCTCGGCGGCGGCCTCGGGGTCGAGGTACGTGCCGCCCTTCGTCACGGGCTTGAGGGTCTCCTCGTCGAGCTCGTAGAGCAGCGGGATGCCCGTCGGGATGTTGATGCCGGCGATCGTGTCGGCGTCGACGTCGTCGAGGTGCTTGACGATCGCGCGGATCGAGTTGCCGTGCGCGGCGACGAGGACCGTCTTGCGAGCCTGGAGGTCCGGCACGACGTCCGACTCCCAGTACGGCAGCGCCCGCTCGAGGACCTGCGCGAGGGCCTCGGCGCGCGGGATCGGCTCGCCCGCGTAGCGCGGGTCGGTGTCCTGCGAGAACTCCGAGCCGAGCTCGATGTCCGGCGGCGGGACGTCGTACGAGCGGCGCCAGAGCATGAACTGCTCCTCGCCGTACTCGCTGAGCGTCTGCTTCTTGTCCTTGCCCTGCAGCGCGCCGTAGTGGCGCTCGTTGAGGCGCCAGCTGCGCTTCACCGGGATCCAGAGGCGGTCCGCGGCGTCGAGCGCGTAGTTCGCGGTCGTGATCGCGCGGCGCAGGAGCGACGTGTGGACGACGTCGGGCAGCACGCCCGCGTCCGTGAGCAGCTTGCCGCCGCGCTTCGCCTCCTCGACGCCCTTCTCCGAGAGGGGGACGTCCACCCAGCCGGTGAACAGGTTCTTGGCGTTCCACTCGCTCTCGCCGTGGCGGAGCAGCACGAGGGTGTAGGTCATGCGCCCATCCTGCCGCAGGGTGCGCGGAGCGTCGCCGGGACGTCCGTCCCTGGGACGGGGCGCGGGTCGTGCTGCCGGGCCGCGGTCGGCTGCGGGGTTGCTGGAGCGGGGTCAGCGGGAGCGGCGGGCCTCGGCGGCGACGCCGTAGACCTTGAGCACCTGGTCGGCGGCCGCGGACCAGCCGAACCGCTCGGCGCTGCGGCGCGCGGCCTCCCCGTACGCGGACCGCACGGCCTCGTCGGCGAGCACGTCCGCCAGCACGTCGGCCCACACCGCGGGGTCGTGGCCACGCACGAGCCGGCCGGACACGCCGTCGTCGACGATCGTCCGCAGCCCACCGACGGCCGCGGCGACGACGGGGACGCCGCTGGCCTGGGCCTCCGCCGCGACGAGGCCGAACGACTCGCTGCGCGACGGCATCGCGACGACGTCGGCCGCGTGGTACCAGCGCACGAGGCTGTCGCGGTCGGCGGGCGGGCGGACGACCACGTCGTCGGCGACACCCGTGACCGCCGCGAGGGCCTGGAGCTCCCGGACCGCCGTGGACCGGCCGCTCGGGCCTCCGAGCACGACGAGCAGCGGCACCGGTCGGCCCGTCGCGCGCAGCACGCCGAGGGCGCGGACCAGCACGTCGGGGGCCTTGAGCGCCTGGACGCGGCCCGCGAACAGGACGACGCCACGGTCGGCGGGCAGGCCGAGCGCCTCACGGGCGGCGCGGCGGTCGGCGTCGGGGACGGGGGCGAAGCGGTCGAGGTCCACGCCGGGCTCGACGACGTGCACGCGCGAGGGGTCGGCACCGTACAGGTCGACGAGCTCGCGGGCCTCGACGGGCGTGCTCGCGACCAGCGCGTCGGCGGCCGCGACGACCTCCTCCTCACCGAGCACGCGCCCACCGGGCTCGGGCTCGTCGCCGGGGGCCAGCGAGGCGTTCTTCACGCGCGCGAGCGTGTGCGACGTGTGGACGAGCGGGACCTCCCAGCGGTCCGCGGCGATCTGGCCGACCTGCCCCGACAGCCAGTAGTGCGAGTGCACGACGTCGTACCAGCCCGGCCGGCGGGCGGCCTCGGAGCGGAGCACGCCCGCGGCCATGCCGCACAGCACGCCCGGGAGGTCGTTCTTGTCGAGCCGCTCGAACGGGCCCGCGGGCACGTGGTGGACCAGGACCGGGGGCACGATGCCGGCGTCGACGTCGTCGGCCAGCAGGACCGCGCGGGACTCGTCGCGGGTCAGGGTGCGGCCGTGCGCGTCCGTGCCCGGCACGACGACCGTCTCCGGCAGGTCCGACGACGTGGCGCGCGTGAAGATCTCGACGCGTGCGCCACGGGCCGCGAGCGCCTTCGACAGCTCGAGGACGTAGACGTTCATGCCGCCCGCGTCGCCCGTGCCCGGCTGGTCGAGCGGCGACGTGTGGACCGAGAGCATGGCGACGCGCGGGGCATGCTCCGAGGTCACGTGGGCTCCTGAGGACGGGCGGCTGTCTGCGCCCATTGTCGCCCCCGGAGCGGGGTGAGCGCCGCGCGGGGCGCGAGATGCCCGTCACGTGGCGGCCGGCGCGTGGTCGGACGCGCCGGCCGCCCACGGACGCGATGCGTCGGGCAGCGGCCCGGCCGCCCCTCGCGGGACTCGT
>NZ_BHYL01000413.1 GCF_003851725.1 Cellulomonas algicola
CCCCCCGGCAGGGCCACCGCCCGCGCCCCGCCAGGCGGCCGCCACCCTGACCGCGTCGGCCGAGCCTGCCACCTCGTGCACGCGCACGCACCACGCGCCCGCCGCCGCGGCCAGCGCCGTGATCGCAGCGGTCGCGCGGTCGCGGGCCAGCGGAGGTGCCGGGGTGCCGTCGGGGCGGGCCAGCAGGTGGCCGAGGAACCGCTTGCGGCTCGCGCCCACGAGCACGGGGAAACCGTCGGCGACGAGCTCGGGCAGGCGTGCCAGCAGCGGCCAGTTGCTCGCGCCGGGCTTCGCGAAGCCCAGACCCGGGTCGAGCACGACCTGGTGGTCGGCGACGCCCGCCGCGCGCAGCGCCGCGACGCGCTGCGCGAGCTCGGTGCGCACGTCGCTGACGACGTCCCCGTACTGGTCGAGGTCGTCCATGACGTCGGCGTGCCCGCGCCAGTGCATCGCGACGTACGCGACACCCGTCTCCGCGACCGCGGCCGGCATGTCGTCGTCGGCGAGTCCGCCGGACACGTCGTTGACCAGCACCGCCCCGCGCTCCACGGCGGCCCGCGCGACGACCGCGCGCGTCGTGTCGACGCTCACCGCAACCCCGCGCGACACGAGCGCCTCGACGACGGGCAGGACGCGCGCGAGCTCGTCCTCGACGGGCACGCGCCGCGCACCCGGTCGCGTGGACTCGCCGCCCACGTCGAGCAGGTCGGCACCCTGGTCGAGCAGCTCGAGCCCGTGCGCGACCGCGGCGTTCGGCGTGAACCAGCGGCCGCCGTCGGAGAACGAGTCGGGCGTGACGTTGACGACTCCCATGACGAGCGTGCGGCCGACGTCGTGCAGGTGCGCCGGCAAGGGCGCCGGGCGGCGCGGGAGGTCCGTCGCGGTGGCGTCGGGGCGGGTCACGGTGCCGAGCCTAGGGGCGCTGCGCGAGGGGCGTCAGCGGCCGAGGACCAGGCTCATCGCCTCGGCACGGGTCGCGACGTCGCGCATCTGCCCGCGCACGGCCGAGGTCACGGTGCGCGACCCGGGCTTGCGGACGCCGCGCATGGACATGCACAGGTGCTCGCACTCGACGACGACGAGCACGCCGCGCGGCTGCAGGATCTCGACGAGCGCGTCGGCGACCTGCGACGTGAGGCGCTCCTGCACCTGCGGGCGGCGGGCATAGACGTCGACCAGCCGGGCGAGCTTGCTCAGGCCCGTGATCCGGCCGTCGGCGCCGGGGATGTACCCGACGTGCGCGACGCCGTGGAACGGCACGAGGTGGTGCTCGCACGTCGAGTACACCTCGATGTCCTTGACCATGACCATCTCCTCGTGGCCGAGGTCGAAGGTCGTCGTGAGGACGTCGGCGGGCTCCTGGTAGAGGCCCGCGAAGATCTCGCGGTAGGCGCGTGCCACGCGGGCCGGCGTCTCGAGCAGACCCTCGCGGTCCGGGTCCTCGCCGACGGCGAGCAGCAGCTCGCGCACGGCGGCCTCGGCACGCTTCTCGTCGTACTCGCCGACCGCACGGCCGGCACCCGTCACGCGACTGATCGACGACGGCACGCCGTCGACCACGTCACTCACCGTCCCGGCTCCAGCCCCGCGTGTCCGGCGTCTGCTCGGGCGGGAGCTCGACGACCTTGCGCGCCGGGTTCTCGTCGCCGACGACCGCGGCCTCGTCCTCGGGGATCACCGGGTGGCCGTTCTGCGCGGCCTTCTCGGCCGGCGTCAGCACGGGACCCTGGGTCGAGACGGCCCGCTGCTCGCTCGACAGCCACACGCGACGCGGCGGGCGCTTCACGATCGGCTTGAAGATCTCGGCGAGCTGCTCGGCGTTCAGTGTCTCCTTCTCGAGGAGCTCGAGGACCAGGTCGTCGAGGACCTCGCGGTACTCGACGAGGATCTCCCACGCCTCGTCGTGCGCGCGCTCGATGAGCGCCCGCACCTCGAGGTCGATGGACCCGGCGACGTCCTCCGAGTAGTCGCGCTGGTGGCCCACGTCGCGGCCGAGGAAGACCTCGTTCGACTCCTGGCCGAGCCGGATCGCGCCGAGACGCGCGCTCATGCCGAACTGCGTCACCATCCGGCGCGCCGTGGCCGTGGCCTTCTCGATGTCGTTGCTCGCACCCGTCGTCGGGTCGTGGAAGACGAGCTCCTCGGCGACGCGGCCGCCCATGGCGTACGCGAGCTGGTCGAGCAGCTCGTTGCGCGTCGTCGAGTACTTGTCCTCGGTCGGCATGACCATCGTGTAGCCGAGGGCACGGCCGCGCGGCAGGATCGTCACCTTCGTGACCGGGTCGGTGTAGCGCAGCGCCGCCGCGACGAGGGCGTGGCCGCCCTCGTGGTACGCGGTGATCTTCTGCTCCTTGATGTTCATGACCCGCGTGCGCTTCTGCGGACCCGCGATGACGCGGTCGATCGCCTCGTCCAGCGCGTGGTCGTCGATGATCTGCGCGTTCTTGCGTGCGGTGAGCAGCGCGGCCTCGTTGAGCACGTTCGCCAGGTCCGCGCCGGTGAACCCGGGCGTGCGCCGCGCGACGGCGACGAGGTCGACGTGCGGGGCCATCGGCTTGCCCTGCGCGTGCACCGTGAGGATCTTCTCGCGGCCCTTGAGGTCCGGCGGCTCGACCGCGACCTGCCGGTCGAACCGGCCGGGACGCAGCAGCGCCGGGTCGAGGATGTCGGGCCGGTTGGTCGCGGCGATGAGGATGACGTTCGTCTTGACGTCGAACCCGTCCATCTCGACGAGCATCTGGTTGAGCGTCTGCTCGCGCTCGTCGTGCCCGCCGCCGAGGCCCGCGCCACGGTGCCGGCCGACCGCGTCGATCTCGTCGACGAAGATGATCGCCGGCGAGTTCTCCTTGGCCTGCTGGAACAGGTCGCGCACGCGGCTTGCGCCGACGCCGACGAACATCTCGACGAAGTCCGAGCCGGAGATCGAGTAGAACGGCACGCCCGCCTCACCCGCGACGGCGCGGGCCAGCAGCGTCTTGCCGGTTCCCGGCGGGCCGTACAGCAGCACGCCCTTGGGGATCTTGGCGCCGACGGCCTGGAACTTCGCCGGCTCGGAGAGGAACTCCTTGATCTCCTGGAGCTCCTCGAGCGCCTCGTCGACGCCCGCGACGTCCGCGAACGTGACCTGCGGCGACTCCTTGCTCACGAGCTTGGCGCGCGACTTTCCGAAGCTCATCACCCGCGAGCCGCCGCCCTGCATGTTCGACATGAGGAACCAGAAGATCGCCAGGATGATGACGAACGGCAGGACGATGCCGAGCAGGCTCGACCACCACGACGTCTGCGGCACCTCGGACGTGTAGCCGTCCGGGAGGTCGGCCGACGCGACGGCGTCCGCGATCGCGGGCCCCTGCGGGACCACGTAGTAGAACTGCACGCGCTCGCCGAAGTTCTCGTCGTCCTTGACGAAGTCCTCGGACAGCGTGAGGTCCACCCTCTGCTGACCCTCGGTGATCTTCGCCGACTCCGCCTTGCCGTCGGCCAGGAGCTCGAGGCCGTCGGAGGTGTCGATCCGGCTGACCTTCGGGGTGGCGAGCGCGGTCGCACCGATCCAGAGGAGCACGACGGCGAGCACGATCCACAGGATCGGGCCGCGGGCAAGACGCTTGAGGTTCATGGGCGATCGGGGCCAGGCCCCTCATCCTCCGCTCGCAGGGCTGGTGGCCTTCGAACTTACACGGCGATCCTGTGGCAACCCGCGGTGTTCGCCCAGGGCACATCACCGGCCGTGGGCGGCCCCGCGCAGGTCACGCGTAGACGTGCGGCGCGAGCGTCCCGACGAACGGCAGGTTGCGGTACTTCTCGGCGTAGTCCAGGCCGTACCCGACGACGAACTCGTTCGGGATGTCGAAGCCGACGTAGCGGACGTCGACCTCGACCTTGGCGGCGTCGGGCTTGCGCAGCATCGTCGCGATCTCGACCGACGCCGGCCCGCGCGAGCGCAGGTTCGACAGCAGCCACGACAGCGTCAGGCCCGAGTCGATGATGTCCTCGACGATCAGGACGTGGCGGCCGTGCAGGTCCGTGTCGAGGTCCTTGAGGATCCGCACGACGCCCGACGACTTGGTGCCCGAGCCGTACGACGACACCGCCATCCAGTCCATCTGCGCGGGCGAGTGCAGGCGACGCGCCAGGTCGGCCATGACCATGACCGCGCCCTTGAGGACGCCGACCAGCAGCAGGTCCTTGCCCGCGTAGTCCGCGTCGACCTGCGCCGCGATCTCGTCGAGCCGCGCGTGCAGCTGCTCCTCGGTGAGGAGGACCCGCTCGAGGTCCGCGCCCATGTCGACTGGCTCCACCGTCACCGCTCCTGTCGCTCGTCGTGCACCGGCGGGGCCGGCCCGAGGAGAAGCCTGCCACACGCGCGTGAGGCGGCGACCCCGCCCGGAAGCGGCACCGGACCCTGCCCGTGCCAGCCCGTGAGGAGCGCGTCGACGGCCAGCACGTGCCCTCGGTTGAGCGCCCCCGCGGGGCACCCGGCCTGCACGGCGGCGACCCGCAGCGCCCGCCGCCGCACGCCGACGTCGGCCCCGAGCAGCACCGCGACGTCGAGCCCGACGACGACGCCCGGCCGGGCCGCCGGTCCCGCCC
>NZ_BHYL01000414.1 GCF_003851725.1 Cellulomonas algicola
CGACGGAGTCGGCGGAGGTTGCCGAGCCCGCCGCGCAGGCCGTCCCCGAGCGGACGTCGGTGCTCGTCGGGTACGGCCCGCTCGTCGAGGCGTCGGCCCGGCCGCACCGCCGACCGCGCTCCGCGGCCTGGCTCGCGGCGCACGCGTCGACGAACGGCCACGGCAACGACCGGACGCACGCGCACCCGGCGGACGCCGTCGTCGCCGGCGAGCCCGGCGGCACCGTCGCCGCTCCCCCGCGCCCGACCCCGCCCGTCCGCAAGCTCGCGCACGACCTCGGCGTCCACCTCGAGCGGGTCCAGGGCACAGGCCCGTCGGGGCAGATCACGCGCGACGACGTCCTGCGCGCGCTCGTCCCGACCGGCACGACGCCCCCGCGGGGGACTCCGTCGGTCTCGGTTGCGC
The DNA here is from genome assembly GCF_003851725.1 of Cellulomonas algicola. Lineage (GTDB taxonomy): Bacteria > Actinomycetota > Actinomycetes > Actinomycetales > Cellulomonadaceae > Cellulomonas > Cellulomonas algicola. Next base: position 406 of record NZ_BHYL01000414.1, read on the forward strand.
CCCCGACGGCCGCGAGGACGTCGTCGCCGGAGCGGGTGCCCGACCGGTCGTCGTCCGCCGCCGTCGCCTCCCCCGCACGCGCGGCGACGACCCCGTCGCACGACGACGTCCGGGTCCCGGTCACGGGCGTCCGCAAGCAGACGGCGGCCGCGATGGTCGCGAGCGCGTTCACCGCCCCGCACGCGTCCGTGTTCCTCACCGTCGACGTGACGCCGACGACCGCGCTGCTCGCGGACCTGCGCGCGGACCGGGCGATGGACGGCCACCGCGTCACGCTCCTCGCGCTCGTCGCCAAGGCCGTGACGCTCGCCGTCCGCGACCACCCGGACCTCAACGCGCGCTGGGACGAGCCCGCGGGCGAGATCGTCCGGCACGCGCACGTCGGCCTCGGCATCGCGGCCGCGACGCCGCGCGGGCTGCTCGTCCCGGTCGTCCACGCGGCCGACACGCTGCGCCTGCCGGACCTCGCCGACGCGCTGCGCGCCCTGACCGAGTCGGCGCGCGCGGGCACGACCACGCCCGCCGACCTGTCCGGCGGCACGCTCACGATCACGAACGTGGGCGTCTTCGGCGTCGACGGCGGCACGCCGATCCTCGTGCCTGGCCAGTCGGCGATCGTCGCGGTGGGGGCGGTCCGCCGGCAGCCGTGGGAGCACGAGGGCGCGGTCGCGCTGCGCGACGTGCTCACGCTCACGGTCTCGTTCGACCACCGCGTGGTCGACGGCGAGCAGGCGTCGCGCTTCCTGGCCGACGTCGGCCGCGTGCTCGCCCGGCCCGCGTCGGTGCTTGCGATGGTCTGACGGCACCGGGAGCAGGGACCTCTGGAGGGAAGGGGCACGATGGACAAGGTCGTCCGCTCGGCCGCCGACGCGGTGGCCGACATCCCCGACGGCGCGACGCTCGCCGTCGGCGGGTTCGGTCTGTGCGGCATCCCGAGCGTGCTGATCCGCGCGCTGCTCGACGCCGGCACGCAGGACCTCGAGGTCGTGAGCAACAATTGCGGCGTCGACGACTGGGGCCTCGGGCTGCTGCTCCAGGAGCGGCGGCTGCGGCGGGTCGTCGCGTCGTACGTCGGCGAGAACAAGGAGTTCGCACGCCAGTACCTCGCGGGCGAGCTCGAGGTCGAGCTGACCCCGCAGGGCACGCTCGCCGAGCGGCTGCGCGCGGGCGGCAGCGGCATCGCCGCGTTCTACACGCGCACCGGTGTCGGCACGCAGGTCGCCGAGGGCGGTCTGCCCTGGCGGTACGACGCCGACGGCGGCGTGGCGGTCGCGTCACCGCCCAAGCCCGTCGAGCGGTTCTCGATGCGCGGCGAGGAGCACGAGTACGTGCGCGAGGAGGCGATCACCGCGGACTTCGCGCTGGTCCGCGCGGCGGTGGGCGACCACGCGGGCAACCTCGTCTTCCACCGGTCGGCCCGGAACTTCAACCCGCTCTGCGCGGCCGCCGGTCGCGTCGCGATCGCCGAGGTCGAGCACCTGGTGCCCGTCGGTGAGCTCGACCCCGACGCGATCCATCTGCCCGGCGTCTTCGTCGACCGCGTCGTCCCGCTCACGCAGGCCGAGGCCGCGGACAAGCGCATCGAGCGGCGGACGCTGCGGGCCGGAGGTGCGTCGTGACCCTCACACGTGAGCAGATGGCGGCACGCGCCGCCCGCGAGCTGCCCGACGGCGCCTACGTGAACCTCGGCATCGGCCTGCCGACGCTCGTCCCGAACCACCTGCCGCCGGGCGTCGAGGTCGTGCTGCAGTCCGAGAACGGCGTGCTCGGCGTCGGCCCCTACCCCACGGACGACGAGGTCGACCCCGACCTGATCAACGCGGGCAAGGAGACCATCACGCTGTCGCCGGGAGCGTCGTTCTTCGACTCCGCCACGTCGTTCGGCATGATCCGCGGCGGCAAGGTCGACGTCGCCGTGCTCGGCGCGATGCAGGTCTCCGCCGGCGGCGACATCGCCAACTGGATGATCCCCGGGAAGATGGTCAAGGGCATGGGTGGCGCGATGGACCTCGTGCACGGCGCCCGCCGGATCGTCGTCCTCATGGAGCACGTCGCGCGCGACGGCTCCGCGAAGATCCTGCCGCAGTGCACCCTGCCCCTGACAGGCGTGGGCGTCGTCGACCGGATCATCACCGACCTCGCCGTCCTCGACGTGACCCCGGACGGCCTGCTGCTGCGCGAGTGCGCACCCGGCGTCAGCGTGTCCGACGTCGTCGCCGCGACCTCCGCGGTCCCCCTGCTGACCAGCGACGACGTGCGGGAGATGGTGCTGACATGACCGGTCGCGACGCGGTGCTCGTCTCGTTCGCCCGCACGCCCATGACGCGCCTGGGCGGAGCCCAGTCCACCCTGACCGCGGCCGAGCTCGGCGCGGCCGCCATCCGCGGCGCCGTCGAGCGCGCGCGCATCCGCCCGACCGCCGTGGACGCCGTCCTCATGGGCCAGGTCGTCCTCGCGGGCTCGGGCCAGAACCCCGCGCGCCAGGCGGCGCACCTCGCCGGCCTGCCCTGGACGGTCCCGGCGACCACCGTGAACAAGGTGTGCCTCTCAGGCCTCACGGCGATCATCGACGCGGCCCGCCTGATCCGCTGCGACGAGGCCGACGTCGTCGTGGCGGGCGGTCAGGAGTCGATGAGCCTCGCGCCGCACCTGCTGCCCGGCTCCCGCCGCGGCTGGACGTACGGCGACATCACCGCCGTCGACTCCCTCGCGCGGGACGGCCTGACCGACGCCTTCGACGGCGAGTCCATGGGCGCGTCGACCGAGCGTGGCAACGCGGCGCTCGGCATCACGCGGTTCGCCCAGGACGAGGTCGCGCTCGCGAGCCACCTGCGCGCCGCCGCCGCGGTGACGTCGGGGGTCTTCGCGGAGGAGATCGTGCCCGTCCCCGTCCCGCAGCGCCGCGGCGACCCCGTCACGGTCGACGCCGACGAGGGCATCCGCCCGACCACGACGATCGAGTCCCTCGGTGCGCTGCGCCCCGCGTTCGCGCCCGACGGCACGATCACCGCCGGCAACGCGTCGCCGCTGACGGACGGCGCCGCCGCCGTCGTCGTGGCCGCGCGCGACGTCGCCGAGTCCCGCGGCTGGCCGGTCCTGTGCACCGTCGGCGCGTGGGGCCAGGTCGCCGGGCCGGACACGTCGCTGCACTCCCAGCCCGCACGGGCGATCGAGGCCGCCGTGAAGCGCGCCGGGTGGGACGTCGGCCACCTCGACCTCGTCGAGATCAACGAGGCCTTCGGCTCGGTCGTCGCCCAGTCGCTTGCCGACCTCGACTACCCGCTCGAACGCACCAACCTGCACGGCGGCGCGATCGCCCTGGGCCACCCCATCGGCGCGTCCGGCGCGCGCCTCGCCGGCCACGCCGCCCTCGAGCTCGCCCGCCGCGGCTCCGGACGCGCGGCCGTCGCGCTGTGCGGCGGTGGCGGCCAGGGC
>NZ_BHYL01000415.1 GCF_003851725.1 Cellulomonas algicola
CCCGGGGGGCCGTCGTCGTGGGAGCGGCGTGGGAATGCGACGACGCACCGACGGACCGTGGTCGCGCTCCCACCCGAAAGGTTTAGGAGTCTGGACGGTCCCTGTGCGGTTGCGGATGGTTGGCCCGACCTGCCCGACGTGCACCCCGAGCCGCCCTCGCATCGACGCGAGCGCCGGCCCGGGGCCAGGCCGGGCAGGAGTGCACCTCCGCCACCGTCCCGCGCGTGCCCGCACGGGACCCGGTGGGCACGCCGGCGCGACGTCGCGCGGGCGGGCCCGCACACCAGAAAGGTACGGACGATGTCGTCAACGACCCGCCGGCGAACCGCCTGGGTGGCTGTAGCCACCGTAGGTGTGTCGTCGTTCCTGGCGACCGCGGGGATCACCCCCGCGCTCGCCGCGACCGGAGCGGGCTTGCCCGCCACGGTCACCGTCCCCGCGGCCTCGCCGGTCCGCGCCGCCGTCGACGGCGAGTACGCGAACCGGTTCCTCGCGCAGTACGACAAGATCAAGGACCCGGCCAACGGGTACTTCAGCGCCCAGGGCATCCCGTACCACGCCGTCGAGACCCTCATGGTCGAGGCGCCCGACTACGGCCACGAGACGACCTCCGAGGCGTACTCGTACTGGCTGTGGCTCGAGGCCCTCTACGGCCAGGTCACCCAGGACTGGGCACCGCTCAACCACGCCTGGGACACGATGGAGAAGTACATGATCCCCCAGTCGGTGGATCAGCCCACGAACTCCTTCTACAACCCCAACTCGCCGGCCACCTACGCGCCCGAGTTCAACCACCCGAGCTCCTACCCGTCGCAGCTCAACAGCGGCATCAGCGGCGGCACCGACCCGATCGGCGCCGAGCTCAAGTCGACCTACGGCAACGCGGACGTCTACCAGATGCACTGGCTGGCCGACGTCGACAACATCTACGGCTTCGGCGCCACGCCGGGCGCTGGGTGCACGCTCGGCCCGACCGCGACCGGCACGTCGTTCATCAACACCTTCCAGCGCGGCCCGCAGGAGTCGGTCTGGGAGACCGTCCCGCAGCCGTCGTGCGAGGAGTTCAAGTACGGCGGCAAGAACGGGTTCCTCGACCTGTTCACCAAGGACGCGTCGTACGCGAAGCAGTGGAAGTACACCTCGGCGTCCGACGCCGACGCCCGCGCCGTCGAGGCCGTCTACTGGGCCAACCAGTGGGCGACCGAGCAGGGCAAGGCCGCCGACGTCGCCGCGACCGTGGCCAAGGCCGCCAAGATGGGCGACTACCTGCGGTACACGCTCTTCGACAAGTACTTCAAGAAGATCGGGTGCACCTCGCCCTCCTGCGCCGCCGGCCAGGGCCGTGAGGCCGCGCACTACCTGCTCTCCTGGTACATGGCGTGGGGCGGCGCGACCGACTCCAACGCCGGCTGGGCGTGGCGCATCGGCTCGTCGCACGCGCACTTCGGCTACCAGAACCCGCTCGCCGCGTGGGCGCTGTCGACCGACGCCAAGCTGACCCCGAAGTCGCCGACCGCCAAGGCGGACTGGGCGGCCTCGATGCAGCGCCAGCTCGAGTTCTACACGTGGCTGCAGGCCTCCAACGGCGGCATCGCCGGTGGCGCGACGAACAGCTGGGACGGCGCCTACGCCACCCCGCCGGCCGGCACGCCGACGTTCTACGGCATGGGCTACACCGAGGCCCCGGTCTACGTCGACCCGCCGTCGAACCGCTGGTTCGGCATGCAGGCGTGGGGCGTGCAGCGCGTCGCCGAGCTCTACTACGCGTCGGGCAACGCCCAGGCGAAGAAGATCCTCGACAAGTGGGTCCCGTGGGTCGTCGCGAACATCTCGACCGACGGCGCCAACTGGAAGGTCCCGAGCGAGCTCAAGTGGACCGGCAAGCCCGACACCTGGAACGCCGCGTCGCCGACCGGCAACCCGGGCCTGACCGTCGAGGTCACGTCCTACGGCCAGGACGTCGGCGTCGCCGGCGACACCGCCCGCGCGCTGCTGTTCTACGCCGCCAAGTCGGGCGACACCGCGTCGCGCGACAAGGCCAAGGCGCTCCTCGACGCCATCTGGACCAACAACCAGGACCCGCTGGGCGTGGCCACGGTCGAGACCCGCGGCGACTACAAGCGGTTCGACGACACCTACGTCGCCAACGGTGACGGCATCTACATCCCGTCCGGCTGGACCGGCACGATGCCCAACGGCGACGTCATCAAGCCCGGCGTGTCCTTCCTGGACATCCGCAGCTTCTACAAGAAGGACCCGCAGTGGTCCAAGGTCCAGGCCGCGCTCGACGGCGGCGCCGACCCGAAGTTCACGTACCACCGGTTCTGGGCCCAGACGGCCATCGCCGGCGCGCTCGCGGACTACGCGCGGCTCTTCGACGACGGCACCACCACGCCGGACACCACGCCGCCGTCGGTCCCGACGGGCCTGCAGGCGGGTCTCGTCACCTCGACCGAGGCGACGATCTCCTGGACGGCCTCGACGGACGACACCCGCGTGGCGTCGTACGACGTGTACCGCGGCAGCACGAAGGTCGGCTCGTCGACGACGACCTCCTTCACCGAGACCGGCCTGACCCCCTCGACGGCGTACTCGTACACCGTCCGGGCGGTCGACGCGGCCGGCAACGTGTCCGCGGCGTCCTCGGCGCTCGCGGTCACCACGAAGGCGACGCCGTCCGACACGACGGCGCCGAGCGTGCCGTCGATCCTGTCGAGCGCGAGCACGACGAACAGCGTGACGGTCGTGTGGTCCGCGTCCACGGACAACACGGGCGGCTCGGGCCTCGCCGGGTACGACGTGTACCGCGGCACGAGCCGCGTCGGCCAGACGACGGGCACGACGTTCACCGACACCGGCCTCACCGCCGCGACCGCGTACCAGTACTCGGTCCGGGCGCGTGACGTCGCCGGCAACGTGTCCGCCGCCTCGACGGCCGTCACGGTCACCACGAAGTCCGACACCACGCCGGACACGACCGCACCGAGCGTCCCGACGGGCCTCACCGCCACGACGGTCGGCGAGACGAGCGTGACCCTCACGTGGAACGCGTCCACCGACACCGGTGGCTCGGGCCTCGCGGGCTACGACGTCTACCGCGGCACGACGAAGGTCGGCTCGCCGACCTCCGCCACGTACACCGACAGCGGCCTCACCGCCGCGACGGCGTACCAGTACACCGTCCGGGCACGGGACGTCGCGGGCAACGTGTCCGCCGCGTCGAGCGCCCTGTCGGTCACGACGAAGTCGGGCCAGCAGACCGGCTCGTGCAAGGTCACGTACAACGCCAGCAGCTGGAACAACGGCTTCACCGCCTCGGTGAAGGTCACCAACACCGGCACGACCGCCCTGAGCAGCTGGAGCCTCGGCTTCACGTTCACCAACGGTCAGAAGGTGCAGCAGGGCTGGAGCGCGAACTGGACGCAGTCCGGGTCGACGGTGACCGCGACGAACGCCGCGTGGAACGGCACCCTGGCCCCCGGCCAGAGCGTCGACATCGGCTTCAACGGCTCGCACTCGGGCACGAACACCAACCCGACGGCGTTCACGCTCAACGGCGCGGCCTGCAGCTGACGCCACCCGCACGACACCGAGGCCGGTCCGGGCACGTCCCGGGCCGGCCTCGGCCGCGTCCGCGCGCCGCTCGGGGCGGACGCGTGCTGGCCGGCCCTGACGTCGGC
>NZ_BHYL01000416.1 GCF_003851725.1 Cellulomonas algicola
GACCGCGACCGCGGCAGCGCCCGCGACGGCCTGCTCGACGAGCGGCACGGCGACGATGGTCGCCGCCGTCGCGAGCCCGACGACGACGGCCGCCAGCACGCGGCGCGACGACGCCGACCACCGGTCGGTCCGCACGCGGAGCTCCTCCGCGGCCGCGTCGGTCACGTCGGCGACCTCCGCAGGCGGCGGCGCGGCCGCGGCGCGGACGACGCGCAGCACCTCGCCGTCCAGCAGCCCCTGCGACGCGGGGTCGAGCGCGAGGTCGACCTGGTCGCCCGTGACCCGGACCAGCGCGACGGCCTGCGGCGCGAGCCGCGGCGACTCGCCGAGCAGCTCGAGCAGCTGCGGGAGCATCGCGGCGACGCCTTCGTCGGACGGCACGACGACCTCGGCGCGACGCTCCGCGCCGACCAGGGTCAGCCGGGTGAAGGTGCTCACGGTGTCGTTCCGATCGTCGACTGCGGGCTCGACGTACCTCCGCGCAGGGACCCGCTGTTCGCCTGGACGAACGAGTACCCCGCGCAGCCCGCGCACGCGAGGGCGGCCACGACGACGCTCCCGACGAACCGCCGCACGTTGTCGTTGGTGGTCCGCCGGTCGCGCAGGTCGCCGTGCAGGAACGCGGCGCGCAGCCGCGCCCGGTGGACGCGCACGGACTCCAGGAGGACGGCATCAGGGTCGCGGGCCATCGAGCACCCCCTCCCACGGTCCGCGCGGGGCACCGAGCGCCTCCCGGACCCGGTCGTGGCCGATCGCCCGCAGCACCTCGTCGAAGGCCTGCCAGCCGTCGCGCTCGAGCGTGCCGAGCGGGAAGTAGAGGCCGGGGACGCGCGGCCGTCCGACGACGCGCGCGCCGAGGGTCCGCACGAGCTCGTCGACCGGCAGGCCGAGGTCGCGGACGCCGGGCGGGCCGACGAGCATGCCGAGGGGCACGGGCGGCGCCTCGAGGACGGACGGGAACGTGAGGTCGCGGCGGCCCTGCCGGCCCATGACGAGGCCGAACAGCGGCATGCTGCGCGTCGCGAGCCGCTCGAACGTGCCGGGGAGCGCGTCGATCGCGGCGCGCGCCTGCGGGCTGCCCGGTGCGCCGACGCCGACGACGAGCTGCGTCGTCTCCTCCAGGCCGTGCTCGGTGCGGGTCGTGCGGATCGTGCCGACGAGCGGCCGCTCGGGCGTCCCCGCCACGACGACCGTCGTCTCCTCCGGCATCCGGTTCCGCGCGAGCTCGGTCAGCCGCGCGCGGTCCCACGCGACGACGGCGGGCTCGTGCGCACCCCAGCCGCTCGGGGCCGCACCCGTCAGGTCCTCGGCGAACAGCTCGGCCGTGCCGCCGAGCTGTGTGTCGACCGTCGCGCGGTGCCGCACGGCCTGCGACACGACGAGCTGCACCGACTGCGGCGCGACGGGGCGCAGGAACCGCACGGCGACGTCCTCGGCGGCCGTGATCGGCCCGCGCGTGGCGATCTCGCCGACCGACGACAGCCGACGCCCGTCGGACCCGTCGCGCAGCGTGCCGTCGATCCCGCGCACGACCCACGCGCCGCCCGAGTCCCGCAGCGCCTCGCGCATCGGGTACGACAGCCGCGTCACCTCGTCGCTCACGAGCGCGACCCGCCGCCCGTCGGCGCGCGCACGCACCAGCAGGTCGGCGCGCGTCTCGCTGAGGTACGCGACCTCGGCGCGCGTCTCCGTCACCAGGACCTCGCCCGCGCGCGCGTCCAGCGCCGGGTGCGGAACCGTCATGCCGTCGCCTCCACGCGGAACACGCGCTCCCCGAGCCGCAGCTGGGAGCCCACCGGGGCCTCTTCCTCCGTCGCCGTGCCGAGCCGCAGGGGCTGCGCACCCGGGCGCACCAGCGCCGTGCCGTTCGTGGACCCGCGGTCGGCGACCCACAGCGTCGCGCCGTCCCAGCGGACCGACGCGTGCGTCTTCGACACCGACCGGGTCATGTCGATCATCGGGACCAGCCCGGCGACGACCTCGCCGGGACGCGGCTCGGGGTTGCGCCCGATCAGCGTGAGACCGGTGACCAGCAGCCGCTCGCCGTCGTCCGCGACGAGCACGATCCCGTGCGCGCCACCCGTCGGTCGGCCTGCCGCACCGCCCGCTCCGACCACCGGCACGGCCCCCGAGAGGGGTGCCGCCGACCCGGACGGGCCCGCGGGTCCGCCGGCCCGGCCCGGGGCTCCGTGCGTGCCGCCGGACGCAGGCTCGCTCCCGCGCGTCGGGGTCCAGCCCGCCGAGGACCCGGCGTGGCCGGCGTCGTCGAGCG
>NZ_BHYL01000417.1 GCF_003851725.1 Cellulomonas algicola
AGGCCCTCTGCGCGAACCCGTTCACCGAGCCCTTCACGGAGCCGTTCACCGAGCCCTTCACGGAGCCGTTCACCGAGCCCTTCACGGAGCCGTTCACCGAGGCCCTCGGAGCGAACCCGTTCACCGAGCCCTTCACCGAACCGTTCACCGAGCCCTTCACGGAGCCGTTCACGGAGCCGTTCACGGAGCCGTTCACGGAACCGTTCACCGAGGCGCTCGCGCAGGCCTACGCCCGCATCTACGGCCCGCAGCGCGCCGCGCTGGCGCTCGCCCGCGTCCGAGCGGAGGCCGCACGCCGTCAGCGCGAGGCGTTCTGGGCGGGCTACGTCACCGCGATCGTCCGCGGCCGCACCCGCTGACGACCCGACCGAGACCACGAGGAGACCGCCCGACATGAGCGTCCTGGCAGAAGGAGTCGACCGTCAGCCGACGGCACGCGTCATCGCGCTGCGGCCGTCCGCGGGCCGGCACGCCGCCGCTGGGCGGTCTCCCGAGGTCGTGGGACTCGGTCCCGAGCCCGACGAGAGCCCGCACGGCACCACAGGGCGGCACGCGATCGCGCCCTTCCCCGTCGACGCGCCCGGCACCGGCGCCCGATCGCTCGTCCGCGAGCTCGAGGACCTGACCGAGCAGATGCACGCGCACGGACCCCTGCCGTCGCTGCGGGTCGACCTGCGCGAGCTGCTCGCCGCGTGGGCGGCGGCACTGGTCCGCCTGCACCGCACGCCGCTGACCCCGACGACGCCCGTCGCCGAGCTCCCCTGGGTGCTGACCGAGCCGCTGCCCGACTGGCTGGACGACCTGCCCGGCGACACGGGCCCCGTCTGGGCGGTCCGCGCGCACCCGGGGATCCGCCGCGCCGTCGCGGAGACCCGCCGCGCGTGGTTGCCGGTGCAGTGGGTGCACGGCGACCCGACCGGCGACGAGGTCGTCGTGACGCGGACCCGCGGGTCTGTGCGTGCGGTGCTGCTCGGTGCCGGTCGGGACACGCCCGACGGTCCGCTGGCACCCGCGCGCGCGGGCCGCAGCGGCTGCGGGGACCCGCGGTGGGACGTCGCGACCGCGCTCGACTGGCTCGCGCTCGCGCTCGGTCCGGCGCTCGACCCCGCGTGGCATCTCGACCCCGTCGCCACGTTCGCCGGCCAGTACCGCGAGCTCGGCGGCGACGCGCTGCCGAACCGCGCGACGGCCGTCGCCCGCACGCTCGCCTCCGCGGTCGAGTGGACGGCCCAGCTCACGCTCGACCGTGACCCGAGCGAGGACGAGCGCGCGTGGCTGTCAGGACTGTGGTCCCGACCGCTCGAGCTGGTCGGGCGCACCCGCACGACGTCGGTGCCCGCGCGCCGCTCCTGATCCGTACGCGGTCGCGAGCCGCGCCCGTCGGGACGCCCGCCCCGCGCGTCGGGGCTCGGGCGTCCGGGCCGCAGGGGCCCGGCACCGCCGGGGGGAGCGTCCGCGTCCACCCGGCGCAGGACGGTCCGACGAGCAGCGGTGACGGTGACCCGCACGGGGAGAGCCGGGCAGGACCGGTGGGGACGAGAACGGCGAAGGCCCGATCCGCAGGGGGGACCGGGCCTTCGCCGTTCGTGCGCGGGGGACGAGCCTCAGGCGGCGTCGTCCTCGACCGTCAGGTTCCGGGTCTTGTTCTGGTCGAGCAGGATCCCGGGGCCGTTCGTCGTCGAGATGGTCGCCTTCGTGATGTAGCGACCCTTCGAGGCGGACGGCTTGAGACGCAGGATCTCCTCGAGCGCCGCCGCGTAGTTCTCCACCAGGTTGACGTCGGAGAACGACGTCTTGCCGATGATGAAGTGCAGGTTCGCGTGACGGTCCACGCGGAACTCGATCTTGCCGCCCTTGATGTCGGACACGGCCTTGGCCACGTCCATCGTCACGGTGCCGGTCTTCGGGTTCGGCATGAGACCGCGCGGGCCCAGGACCTTGCCCAGACGACCGACCTTGCCCATGAGGTCCGGGGTCGCCACGGCCGAGTCGAAGTCGGTGTAGCCGGCGGCCACCTTCTCGATCAGCTCGTCGCCACCGACCTCGTCGGCGCCGGCCGCGCGGGCCTGCTCGGCACGCTCACCGGTCGCGAAGACCAGGACGCGCGCCGTCTTGCCCGTGCCGTGCGGGAGGTTGACCGTGCCACGGACCATCTGGTCCGCCTTGCGCGGGTCCACACCGAGGCGGAAGACGACCTCGACGGTCGCGTCGTACTTGGTGGTCGACGTGCCCTGCGCGAGGCGGACGGCCTCGAGCGGGCTGTAGACCTTGCCGGCCTCGATCTTCTCGGCGGCGTTGCGGTACGCCTTGCTGTGCTTCGCCATCTGCTTCTCTCTTCTCAGCAGTCGTGGTCCGTCGGGCCGCACAGGGCCCTGCCACTGAACTTCGTCACGTCACGAGGTCTCGTGCCGCGTGGTGCCGGTCGGCGCGGACGCCGACCGGCGGGGTGAGGACGTCAGCCCTCGACCTTGATGCCCATCGAGCGGGCCGTGCCGGCGATGATCTTCTCGGCGGCCTCGAGGTCGTTCGCGTTGAGGTCCTCGAGCTTGGTGCTCGCGATCTCGCGGACCTGGGCCGACGTGAGGGTCGCGACCTTCACGGTGTGCGGCGTCGGGGAGCCCTTGGCGACCCCGGCGGCCTTCTTGATGAGCTCGGCGGCCGGCGGCGTCTTCGTGATGAAGGTGAACGAGCGGTCCTCGTACACCGTGATCTCGACGGGGATGACGTTGCCGCGCTGCGACTCGGTCGCCGCGTTGTAGGCCTTGCAGAACTCCATGATGTTCACGCCGTGCTGACCGAGCGCGGGGCCGATCGGCGGGGCGGGCGTCGCCGCACCGGCGTTGATCTGGAGCTTGATGAGGCCGGTGACCTTCTTCTTGGGGGGCATGAAGCCGTCCCTCTCTGGTTCGTGGGCCGACGCCGTGGGCGATGACCCGGTTGCAGTGCCGCCCCACGGTGCGGGGCGGCAGCGTCAGCGTCAGATCTTGGCGACCTGGCTGAACGACAGCTCGACCGGGGTCTCCCGGCCGAAGATCGAGACGAGCACCTTGAGCTTCTGGTTCTCGGCGTTGATCTCGGAGATCGTCGCCGGCAGCGTGTCGAACGGGCCGTCCGTGACGGTGACCGACTCGCCGACCGTGAAGTCGACCTGGATCTGCGAGGTGCTCTTGGTGGCCGCGGCCGCCGTGGCGGGGGCCTTGGGGGTGAGCGACGGCGCGAGCATCGAGAAGACCTCGTCGAGCGTCAGCGGCACCGGCTGGTGGGTGTGGCCCACGAACGAGGTGACGCCCGGGGTGTGCCGCACGGCGCCCCACGACTCGTCGGTCATCTCCATGCGGACGAGGACGTAGCCGGGGATCCGGACGCGCTTGACGACCTTGCGCTGCGCGTTCTTGATCTCGACGACCTCCTCCATGGGGACCTCCACCTGGTAGATGAAGTCCTCCATGTTGAGGCTCTGCGTGCGGTTCTCGAGGTTCGCCTTCACGCGGTTCTCGTAGCCCGCGTACGAGTGGATGACGTACCAGTCGCCGGGCTGGCTGCGCAGCTGCGACTTGAAGGCGGCGACGGGGTCCTCGTCGGGGTCGGGCTCGGCGTCCTCGGCCGACTCCTCGACCTCGGCGCCCTCGTCCTCGACCTCGGCGACCTCGTCGGTCGACGCGTCGTCGGCCGGAGCGAGCTCGTCGCCCGCGGCGCCCTCGACCGCCTCGACCGACGCCAGGGCGTCCTCGAGCTCCGTCTCGGCGCCGGTGGGCTCCTGCGACTCCTGCGACACGTGCGAACCTGCTTTCTCCCGCATGGGGTGCGTGCGGGTGGCGAGACTCCTCGCCACCGTGGGCCGGCCGGTGCGGCCGCGAGGGCTCAGCCCCCGAACACCCAGAACGTCAGACGGCCGATCCCGAGGTCGACCACCGTCACGAACGCCATCACGACCGCCACGAACACGAGGACGACCGTCGTGTACGTGATGAGGTCGGAGCGCGTCGGCCGGACGACCTTCTTGAGCTCGGCGACCACCTGGCGCCAGAAGAGCGCGATGCGGGCGAACAGCCCGCGCTTCTTCTCGCCCTTGACGGACTTGGGCTCGCGGGCGGTCGCCGGGCCCCCGGCGTCGGACGCCGCGGCCGGTGCGGTTTCGCTCACGTCTGGCCCCTGTGTCTCGTGGTGGCCACCGGGACCGTGCGGCCCGGCGGTGGGACGGCTGACGCGACGCGCCGGACCGTCCGGCGATCCTGCTCACGCCCGGCCGGGAGCCGGGACGTGTGCGCAGGGCAGACAGGACTCGAACCTGCAACCTGCGGTTTTGGAGACCGCTGCGCTACCAATTGCGCCACTGCCCTACGGCGGCCGCACCCGCTCCATGACGCTCCGTACCCTCACGTCCGGAGATGCGAGGGCGCGGCTCATCATGGCGAAGGTCAACCGCCGGGGGTCCACTGTACGCGACGCGACCGCATGGGTCGAACCACGTCCGCGGAGGGCTCGCGCAGCACGCCGCGCCACCCTGCCCCCGGCGCCCGCCACGGGTCGAAAGGCCGGGCCGCCGTCGCGTGACCTCTGCCACTATGGGGCCCGTGAGCGAGCAGACCACCCCCCGCGCCCGCGTGTCCGCCCGGGTCGCCGCCATCGCCGAGTCCGCGACCCTCGCGGTCGACGCCAAGGCCAAGGCGCTCAAGGCCGCCGGCCGGCCCGTCGTCGGGTTCGGCGCCGGCGAGCCGGACTTCCCGACCCCCGCGTACATCGTCGACGCCGCCGTCGCCGCAGCGCAGGACCCGGCGAACCACCGGTACACGCCCGCCGCTGGGCTCCCCGCGCTCCGTGAGGCGATCGCCGCGAAGACGCTGCGCGACTCCGGGTACGAGGTGAGCCCGGCCGACGTGCTCGTCACCAACGGCGGCAAGCAGGCCGTCTTCCAGACGTTCGCGGCGCTGCTCGACCCGGGCGACGAGGTGCTCCTCCCCGCGCCCTACTGGACCACCTACCCCGAGGCGATCCGCCTCGCCGGCGGCGTGCCCGTCGAGGTGTTCGCGGGCGTCGACCAGGGCTACCTCGTCACGGTCGAGCAGCTCGAGGCCGCCCGCACGCCGCGCACCAAGATCCTGCTGTTCTGCTCGCCGTCCAACCCGACGGGCGCCGTGTACTCCCCCGAGCAGACCGCCGAGATCGGGCGCTGGGCGCTCGAGCACGGCATCTGGGTCGTCACCGACGAGATCTACGAGCACCTCACCTACGACCACGCCGTGTTCACGCCGATCGTGCGCGTCGTGCCGGAGCTCGCGGACACGTGCGTCGTGCTCAACGGCGTCGCGAAGACGTACGCGATGACCGGCTGGCGCGTCGGCTGGATGATCGGCCCGCGCGACGTCATCGCCGCTGCGACGAACCTGCAGTCGCACCTCACGTCGAACGTCGCGAACGTGCCGCAGCGGGCCGCGATCACCGCGCTCACGGGCGACCTGGCCGCGGTCGAGGAGATGCGCTCCGCGTTCGACCGCCGCCGCCGCACCATCGTCGAGATGCTCGGGGCGATCGACGGCGTCGAGGTGCCCGCGCCGCAGGGGGCGTTCTACGCGTACCCGTCCGTCGAGGGTCTGCTGGGCCGGACGATCCGGGGCGTCACGCCGCGCACGTCGGCCGAGCTCGCGAGCCTCATCCTCGACGAGGTCGAGGTCGCGGTCGTGCCGGGCGAGGCGTTCGGCCCCAGCGGGTTCCTGCGCCTGTCGTACGCGCTCGCCGACGCCGACCTCGTCGAGGGCGTGTCGCGCATCCAGCGTCTGCTGGCCGAGGCCGAGTGACCGTCGCGGCCGGGCTCGCGCAGCCCGGCCGCACCCACCGACGTCGACCCGGACGGCACGGGTGACGCGCCGCTGACGGTCGGAGGGCGCACGCCCGCGGGCCGTCCCTCGTGGTCGTGACGCTGCTGATCCGGTACTGCGCGCCGTCGGTGCCCCGGTCCATACTGTCCGCCATGCGTCCGGACGAGCCACGCAGCGCGCGCGGGAGCGCTCCCGCGCCTGCGCCGCTCACCGCTGCGCACCTCACCGTCCGCGTGCGGATCCTCACGGCCGTGATCGTCCTCTCCGCGCTCACCGTGCTCGTGGCCGGCGCGTCGGCGTTCTGGCTGCAGTCGCGCGAGACGGACGCCCGGATCGACAACTCCCTCGCGCGTGCGCTGTCGGCACTGCGGGTCGTCGAGAAGGAGAACCCGACGACGGACGTCCCCGTCGAGACGGTCGAGGACGTCCTCGAGGTCGCGGTGCGCAACCGTGTCCCGGGCAAGAACGAGGGCGTGATCGCCCTGCTGTCCGGCCGGCTCAAGTGGCGGGCCGCGCCGGAGACGAACGCGATCCGCCTCGACACCGACACCGAGCTCATCGACCACCTCAGCCGGTTGTCGCTCTCGACCAGCAGGCCCACGGTGCAGACCGTCCGCACGAGCGTGACCGAGTACCGCCTCATGGCCGCGCCGGTGCGCGTCGACCGCGACCCCGCGCTCGGGCTGTTCGTCGTCGCGTTCGACCGCAGCGCCGAGATGCGCACGCTGCAGACGACGTTCCTCACGTACTCGGCGGTCGGCATCCTCGCGCTGCTCGGCATCTCGGTCGTCGCGTGGTTCGTCGTCGGACGCCTGCTGCACCCGCTGCGGCTGCTGCGGGACACCGCGCGGCGCGTCACCGAGTCCGACCTGTCGGAGCGGATCAACGTCAGCAGCAACGACGACCTCGGCGACCTCGCGCACACCGTGAACGCGATGCTCGACCGGCTCGAGCGCGCGTTCGGCTCGCAGCGCGAGCTGCTCGACGACGTCGGGCACGAGCTGCGCACGCCGCTGACCATCGTGCGCGGGCACCTCGAGCTGCTCGACCCCGACGACCCGGAGGACGTCCGGACGACGCAGTCGCTCGCGCTCGACGAGCTCGACCGCATGCACCGCCTCGTCGACGACCTCATGATCCTGGCCACCGCCGAGCGGCCCGACTTCGTGCGGCTCGCCCCCACCGACGTCGGGCGGCTGACCGACGACGTGCACGAGAAGGCGCGCGGGCTCGGCGACCGCCGGTGGGTCGTCACGTCGCGCGCGGACGTCACCGTGAGCCTCGACGAGCAGCGCATCACGCAGGCGTGGCTCCAGCTGCTCGCGAACGCCTACCGCTTCTCGCCCCCGGGGTCGACCGTCTGGATCGGCTCCGAGGTCGTGGGCGACCGGCTCATGCTGTGGGTGCGCGACGAGGGTCCGGGCGTGCCGGCGTCGGAGGAGCGCCGGATCTTCGAGCGCTTCCACCGCGGCCAGGCGGACCGGTCGCAGAACGGCGCGGGCCTCGGACTGCCGATCGTCGCCGCCATCGCGCAGGCGCACCACGGCACGGTCGTCGTCGAGCGCCCGCCCGAGCGCGGGAGCCGCGGCGCCGTCTTCGTCCTCGACCTTCCCGCCGTCGACCTCGTCGACGGTGACACGACCGTCCCCGACCGCATCGCCGACCTCGCGGAGCACCACTGATGACGCACATCCTCATCGCCGAGGACGAGGAGCGGATCGCCGCCTTCGTCGCCAAGGGCCTGCGCACGGCCGGGTACGAGGCCACCGCCGTGACGACCGGCGACGCCGCGCTGACCCGCGTCCGCGCAGGAGGGGTCGACCTCGTCATCCTCGACCTCGGCCTGCCGGACCTCGACGGGTTCCAGGTGCTGCGCCGTCTGCGCGAGGCCGGGCACGCGCTCCCCGTCATCGTGCTCACGGCACGCTCGTCGGTCACCGACACCGTCACGGGGCTCGAGTCAGGCGCCGACGACTACATGGCCAAGCCGTTCCGGTTCGAGGAGCTGCTCGCCCGGGTGCGCCTGCGCCTGCGCCAGCAGCAGCCGCAGCCGTCCGGCGACGTCACGGTGCTGTCCCACGGACCGCTGCAGCTCGACCTGCGGACGCGGCGGATCCGCGTGCGGGACCAGGAGGTCGAGCTGTCCGCGCGCGAGTTCGCCCTCGCCGAGACGTTCCTGCGCAACCCGGGCGACGTGCTCACGCGCGAGCGGCTGCTGTCGGACGTGTGGGGCTACGACTTCGACCCGGGGTCGAACGTCGTCGACGTGTACGTGCGGTACCTGCGGCGCAAGGTGGGCGCCGAGCACTTCGACACCGTGCGCGGTGTCGGCTACCGGCTCGTCGACGTGACCGCGGTCGGCTGAGCCGGCGCTGCGGCGACGGCCGTCCGTGCGCGGACGTCCGCACGGGCGGCTGCGCGGCGGGCGGCGGTCGGGCGGAAGCACCCGGCCGCGGCTGGCACACTGTGCCGATGCGTGACCTGGCCCTCCTGCCGAAGGCGCACCTGCACCTGCACTTCACCGGCTCGATGCGGCCCGGCACGCTCGCGGACCTGGCCGACCGGCACGGGATCCGGCTGCCGGCCGTCCTGCTCGACGCCGACCCGCTGCACGTGCCCGCCGACGAGCGCGGCTGGTTCCGGTTCCAGCGGCTGTACGACGCGGCGCGCGCGTGCGTACGGAGCGAGGACGACATGCGGCGGATCGTCGCGGAGGCCGTCGAGGACGACGCCGCCGAGGGGTCCGGACGTCTGGAGATCCAGGTCGACCCCACGTCGTACGCGCCGTTCGTCGGCGGCCTGACGCCCGCGCTGGAGATCGTGCTGGACGAGGCGCGCCGCGCGGGTGCGGCGTCCGGGGTCGACGTGGGCGTCGTCGTCGCGGCGTCGCGCATGCGCCACCCGCTCGACGCGCGCACGCTCGCCCGGCTGGCCGCCCGGCACGCAGGGGACGGTCCCGGCGAGGTCGTCGGCTTCGGGCTGTCGAACGACGAGCGGCGCGGCGACACCGGGGCGTTCGGACCGGCATTCGCGATCGCACGTCGCGCCGGGCTCGCGGCGGTGCCGCACGGTGGCGAGCTGCTCGGGCCCGCGCACGTCGAGGAGGTGCTCGACGCGCTGCGCCCCGACCGGCTCGGTCACGGCGTGCGCAGCGCCGAGGACCCGCGGGTGCTCGACCGGGTCGTCGACGAGGGCGTCGCGCTCGAGGTGTGCCCGGCGTCGAACGTGTCGCTCGGCGTCTACGGCGCGGACCGCGACGTGCCCCTGCGCACGCTCGTCGCGGCCGGTGCACGGGTCGCGCTCGGGGCGGACGACCCGCTGCTGTTCCGGTCGCGCCTGGTCGCGCAGTACGAGGCGGCGCGGGACGTGCACGGGTTCTCCGACGAGGAGCTCGCGGCGCTCGCGCGGTCGTCGATCCTCGCGAGCCGCGCCTCGGAGAGCGTGCGCGGGCGGCTGCTCGCGGGGGTCGACGCGTGGCTCGCGGGCGAGGACGGCGAGGCTCCAGCGGGGAGCACGGCGGCGCGCTCCGAGCGTCAGGCCGGCGCGACGAACGGCGCCGGACGGGCCGGCGGGTCGGGGGACGGAGCCGGCGGGTCGGCGGACGGAGCCGGCCGGGCCGGCGGGTCGGCGGTCGGAGCCGGCC
>NZ_BHYL01000418.1 GCF_003851725.1 Cellulomonas algicola
CCGCGGAGCTGCGCACGCCCGCGCCCGCCGACGAGGTCCTGGGCGAGCGTCCCGCGGTCGCGGTGCCGGCGGCCGACGGCACGGCGGAGGACGGCACGACCGCGGAGGACGGCACGACGACCGCCGGCGGCACGACGCCGGCAGGCGGCAGCGCGACGGGCCGTCCGGTCGAGCCGTCCGTCAGGACGTCGCCGGCGAGCTGACGGGCGCGGGGCGCAGACGCGCACGCACCGCGGGGAGCGCGACGACGAGGCCCACGACGGGGCCCACGAGCGCGCCGGCCACGGTCGTCGGGACGAGCGGCCAGGGGCTCACGAGGAGCCAGACGCACGTCGCGCCCGTGGCCGACAGCCACGTCGCGACCATCGTGCGGTGCGCCGACAGCGCGATGAGCGCCGCCGACAGCAGCAGCAGCCACGCCAGCAGGCACGCGGACGCCACGAGCACGCCGACCGCGGCGGGCGAGACGACGTAGGACTCGTCGTACAGCAGCTGGACCAGCCACGGGCCGATCAGGGCGCCGACGACCCCGCCGAGCGCGGCGACACCCACCGCGGCGACGGTGCCGAGCACCACGACCCGGCCGGCTGGCGACGGCCGCCCCTCGTCGAGGTCGGCACGCCAGCGCGCGACGCGCGGGACCGCGACGGCCTGCACGGGCGACACGAGCAGGAGGGGCAGCCGCGAGACGGTGAGCGCGGCGAAGAGCGCGCCGCCGGCCGCTCCGGGAGCCTCGCCGGTGAGGGCCGTGACGAGCGTGGGGAAGCCGGTGATGACGGCGGCCGTCAGCGCACCGCCGCCCAGGAGCGACACCGCGCGGCCGCCCGCGGCACGCAGGTCGGTCGGCAGGGTGCGCGCGCTGCCCAGCACGGTGGCGGTGGCGCGCGGCCAGGCGAGCCACGCGAACGACCCTACCCCGACCGCGAGCGCGGCGGTCGTGAGGTCGAGCACCCCCGCGACGAGGACCAGGAGGAGCACGACGAGACGCAGCGCGGCCTCGGCGACGACGATCAGCCCGTAGGAGCGTGTGCGGGCGGTGCCGACGAGGTAACCGCGGACGGCGAACTGCGCGGCGAAGCCGACGGAGGTCAGGACGACGATCGTGCCGAACACGGTCGCGGAGCCGCCGTAGACGCGGTCCGCGACCGCGGGCACGAGGGTGAGGGCGCCGACCGCCCCGGCGAGCAGCGCCGCGACGACCGCGACGGAGCCGGTCGACGGCGTCTGCACGAGCTCGGACCGGGCGGCACGTCGCGCGACCTCCTGCTCGAGCGTCGACAGCGAGCCGCCGATGCCGAAGACCACGCCCCAGAACGCGATGAACTCCCCGTACTGCGCGGGGCCCAGCTGGCGGCCCACGACGAGCTGCAGCAGCCACCCGGCTGCGCTGGCGACGGCGATCGCGGCACCGATCGTGCCGATGCCGTCGGCGCGGGGGCGGCGGGCGCTCACGAGACGCGGCGCCGGGCGACGCGAGCGCGCGCGGCGAGCGCGAGGCCGCGCACGACGCCGCCGGTGAACACGGGGGCGAACACCGGCAGGAGCGTCGCGGTCGCGCGGGTCTCCGCGGC
>NZ_BHYL01000419.1 GCF_003851725.1 Cellulomonas algicola
GCCGTCGTCCCGGTCGCCGCAGCCGTCGCGGCACCCGCCCCACCGGCACCCGCCCCACCGGCCCCCGCGGCCCCGCCCGCAGCGCCGGCACCGCTGCTGAGCGCCGCCGCACCCGCGGCGATGCCGCCACCGACGGGCAGCACGTGGGCCAGCGCGCCGAGGCCGACGATCCCGAGCACGAGCGGTGCAACCACGGCACGCATGCCGTGGTTGACGTCGCCGAGCTCGAGGACCAGGGCGCGGCAGTCGCCGCAGTCGTCGAGGTGCTTCTCGACCTGCGCGTTCTCGCGCGTCCCGAGGCCCCCGCGCACGTACGCGCCGAGCTTGCCGGAGACGGTGCGGCACCCCTCGTCGAGCGGGTCCTGCAGGTGCT
Organism: Cellulomonas algicola; assembly: GCF_003851725.1. Taxonomy (GTDB): domain Bacteria; phylum Actinomycetota; class Actinomycetes; order Actinomycetales; family Cellulomonadaceae; genus Cellulomonas; species Cellulomonas algicola. Next base: position 374 of record NZ_BHYL01000419.1, read on the forward strand.
GCTGGAGGTAGGCCTGCCGCAGACCCTCGCGCGCGCGGTAGGCGAGCGCGGCGACTCCGTTCGCGGTCAGGCCGAGGATCGGGGCGATCTGCGCGGGCGCGAGCCCCTCGACCTCCGAGTGCCACAGGACGGCCTGCCACCGTTCGGGCAGCGAGTGGAACGCCCGCGACACGACGCCGCGCTCGAACCCCTCGAGGGCCGGCTCCTCCGCGGTGCCGGCCCACGCGGTCCCGCGCTCGAGGGTCGCCAGGTCGTCGGTCGGCTCGACGCGACGGGCCTTCTCGCGGCGGTCGGCGGCCGTGCGGCGCACGACGGTGAACAGGTAGGCGCGGAAGGCGGACTCGGGGCCGTTGCCCCGCTGCAGCGCGCCGTGCACGGCGGTGAACGCGTCGGCCACGACGTCGTCCGCGTCGGCGTGCGAGTCGGTGTACTGGCGGGCGACGACGAACGCGGCACCCGCGTGACGCTCGTAGAGGGTGCCGAACGAGGCGGCGTCACCCGTGCGCACGGCAGCGATCAGCTCGGCGTCCCCTGTGACGCCGTCACCGAGCCGCGTGCTTGCCACCACGACCTGCTCCCGTCAGCGTTCTTCGTCGAGCGCACAGCCTGCCACAACGGATGGATCGGGTGTCCAGACCGCAATCGCCCAATTGCAACGTACGGGATGCTCCGGCGGTTCCGGGCGGCGAGCGGCGGGGAAAGCGCTCGAACGGGTGGGTGAAAAGTTCCGCATCCCGCGTCACCGCCGGCGGGTGGCGCCCTCTCATCCGGCGTGACGACAGACATCGGCAGGGACGACGCCGCGGGCGTGGCGCTGCGCGAGCGTTGGCGGCACGAGAGCCTCGGCTCGGTCTGGCTGCGGCCCGCGGACTGGTACCACCCCGCGGTCGACGACCTGGCCGGCGCGGTCCTCGGTGACCGCGACCCGACGCTCGCGGCCGCCGAGCTCGGCCGTGCCCGCGGCTACGACGGGGTCGGGATCGCCGAGACGATCGACGACCTCGCGTGCCTGTACCGCTCGCGCGGCGAGGCGCAGCCCCCGCTGCTCGCGGTGCGTGCGCTGTGCGACGGCTGGGCCGACGCGCAGGCCGCGGCCGTGTCGGTGGGCACGTCCCTCGACCCCGAGTCCGGCCTGCCGACGCGGCAGTACCTCGCGGTCCGGCTCGCCGAGACCTACCAGGACGGCGAGCGTGCCGCGCTGCCCGCGCAGGAGTCGCACCACCTGGTCATCGTCGACGTCGCTGCGGGCGCGGTCGACCCGTTCACGCGCGCGGCCCGGTCGGCCGCGGTCGGTGCGGCGATGACGGCCACGTTCGGCGACGGCCACCCGATGGCCACGCTCGGCGGCGGCGTGTTCGCGGTGCTGTCGCGGCGGCAGGACCCGCTCGAGGAGCGCGTGCAGCGGCTGCAGGTCGAGATCGCGCGGAGGGTCGACCGCCTCGAGGTCAGAGCAGCGACCCGGCAGCCCGTCCGCGTCTGGGTCGAGCGGCTGCCGGCCACGCACGAGGCGGCGGTGCACACGTTGCGGCGGGTCTCACGCCCCTGATCGGCTCCCGCGCGGAGGAGCGTCGAAGGTCAAGCGCCGATAGGCGACGGTTCAACTGTCGCTCCGGCGCAGGTCAGCGTGGAGTCGGACGGGTGCCCGGGACAAGCCGGGCGGATGCGTCTACCGTCTGTGTATGAACCCCGCCGAGCTCGCCCCTGACCCTGCACCCGCAGGCGACGCGTCCGCCCCTCACCCGGCCGGCGAGGGAGCGTCCACGAGCGGCCCCGCCGTCCCGACGCAGCCCCACCACCCCGGCGTCCCGTCCGACCTCGAGGACCTCGACGTCGACCTCAGCGCCGACCCGCCCGGGCCGTTGCTCGCGACCGGGACCGTCGCAGACGTCTACGCGCTCGACGACCGGCGCGTCCTGCGGCGCGACCGCGACGGGCGCGACGCGACGGGCGAGGCCGAGATCCTGCGGCACGTCGTCGCGCACGGCTTCCCCGCCCCCGCCGTGCTCGGCGTGCACGGGCCGGACCTGGTCGCGGAGCGGCTGCACGGGCCGACCCTGCTCCAGGCGCTCACGGCGGGCGAGGTGTCGATCCACGACGGCGCGCAGATCCTCGCCGACCTGCACCGTCGGCTGCACGAGATCCCCGCGCCCGACGGCTGGAGCGACACGCGGTCGCAGTGGCCGCACGTCACCGGCGGCCCGACGGTCGTGCACCTCGACCTGCACCCCGCCAACGTGATCCTCAGCGAGGCGCACGGACCCGCGCTCATCGACTGGTCGAACGCCCGCAGCGGCCCGGCCGAGCTCGACGTCGCGCTCACCGCGCTCATCATCGCGGAGGTCGTCGTCGACGCCGGGGGCGAGTACTCCGCCGCGGCGCGCGCGCTGCTCGCCGCGTTCCTCACGTGCGTCGGCACCGACCTGATCAGCGCGCTCGACGACGCCGCCGCCGTCCGGTCGCAGGACCCGTCGCTCGTCGCCGGCGAGCGCGAGCTCGTGCCCGCCGCCGCGGCGCTCATCCGGGAGCTCGTCGCCGTCGCGACACCGCCCGAGCACTGACAGCCTCTCGCCGCCAGGCGAAAGAACGACGAGGGCCACCCGGTGCGCGCAGGTGGCCCTCGTCGTCGTTCAGGGGGTCCCGGCCCCCGCCGCGGACCGGCGACCGCGCAGGCCACGCAGCAGCAGCGCACCGCCGACGCCGATCTGCCCCGCCCGGACGACGGTCGTCCACAGGCCGACGACGAAGAACAGCAGCCCGGCCGCCGGGAAGACCCAGCCGAGCAGGCGGAACGTCGCGTCGGGGGCGATGCGCGCGTCCGCGGGGCGGGCGACGTCGTAGATGACGTCGACCGAGCCGCCGACCAACGGGCACGCGCTCGACCGGTAGCCGGCCGACGCGGTGTAGACGGTGCCGGCGACCGTGAACGTCGCGTCGGGCGAGCAGAGCCGGTCGCCGTCGTCGTCGCGCGACTCGTTGCGGTTCGTGACCGTGCCGACCGCCTTCGCCTCGCCCGAGCCGACCGTCCCCGCGTCGATGAGCATCGGCTTCACCAGGAACATGCCGACGGCGAAGAAGACGAGCCCGAACAGCATCATCTTGACCGCGCCGCCGAGGCCCTCGCGGTTCCGCCCGAACCCGACGATGCCGTCCGCCACCAGCGCGCCGCCGACCGCCGTCGCCCCCGCACTGCGCCCCTGCTCGCTCGCCGCGTACCGCGACGCCGAGGCCCACAGGTCCGCGGCCACACCCGCGAGCTGCGGCGGGACGACCGCGACAGGTCCCGTCGGGCCGTTGAAGCCCGGCGGCAGCGAGGGGTAGGGGGCGATGTCCGTCGTCGACGTGCTGCGGGCGGCCGGATCCGCGGGGCGGCTCGGCTGCGGGACCGTGACGGCACCCGTCGCCCAGGGCGTGGACGGAGGCGTCGACGACGGGGACGGCGACCAGGCCGTCGTGGTGGCGGCGGTCGCGACGGCGGCCGGCGCAGGCGCGGGTGCCGGGGCGGGCGTGCGCCGCGTCGGAGGGGTCGAGGCGGACGCGGGTGCGGGGGCGGACGCGGGTGCGGGGGCGGA
>NZ_BHYL01000420.1 GCF_003851725.1 Cellulomonas algicola
CCCCCGGGGGGGCCCCCGCCACCGAGACCGCGGCTCCGCGCAGAGACGGCGACATCCACGTCGCCGGTCCGAGCGGACGCCGCGGTCTCGTCGCGTCCGGGCGCCGAGCCCGGGTGTGCGGTGCGAGTCAGACGGCGGTGCGGGCCGGGAGCTCGACGCCGATGCGGAGGGCCTCGACCAGGTCGCGGTAGAGGTCGTCGGTCGCCAGCAGGTCGGTGTGCGTGCCACACGCGCGGACCCGGCCGTCCTCCATGACGAGGATCGTGTCCGCGTCGACGACCGTCGACAGGCGGTGCGCGACCGTCACGACCGCGCCCGTCTCGGCCGCAGCCCGGATGCAGTCGTGCACCGCCGCCTCCGTCAGGCCGTCGACCTGGGCCGTCGCCTCGTCGAGCAGCAGCACCTCCGGGGACCGCAGCAACGCGCGGGCCAGCGCGATCCGCTGCCGCTGCCCGCCCGAGACCGACGTCGAGGACAGCGACGTGTCGAGCCCCTCGGGCAGGCCGTCGAACGCGCCGTCGAGGCGGACCGCCCGCAGCACCCGGTCGACCTCCTCCTCGGTCGCGTCGGGGGCGCTGAACAGCAGGTTGTCGCGGATCGTGCCGGGGACGATGGGGGTCTCCTGCTCGACGTACGCGAACCTCGCGCGCAGCGCGTCGTGGCCGACCTCGGCGAACGGGACGCCGTCGAGCAGCAGCGTCCCCTCCTGGGGCTCGAGGAAGCGCAGCAGCAGCGAGAAGACCGTCGTCTTGCCCGCACCCGACGGACCCACCAGCGCGGTGTGGCCGCGTCGAGGGATCGCGAACGACACGTCCCGGACCGCGGGCGGCGCGTCGGGCCCGTACGCGGCGGTCACGTCGCGCAGCTCGACGACCGGCAGCGAGGCGTCGACCACCGGTCTCGCCTCCGCACGCCCGTCGTGCACGCGCCCGCCGTCCTGCCCGGCGTCGCCCGGCCCGTCCGGTGCCACCGCCGCGCCCGGTGCGGTCGGTGCGCCCGCCCGGCTGCTCGCCGGTGCGGACGACGCGACTGCCGCGGTGCCGGTCGGCGGCTCCTCCGTCTCCATCGCGGTGACCTCGCGGATGCGCGCCGCGGCGGCGATGCCGGACTGGAGCTGCGTGAAGCTCTGCGTGAGCTCGGTGATGGGGCCGACGATGTTGAACGCGTACAGCAGGAAGGCGACGAGGCTCGACACCGCGAGCAGCCCCTCGGAGACGCGCCACGCGCCGAGGCCGAGGATGACGACGATCGCGAGCTGGATGCCGCCCCACGACACCGTCCACGCCACGGCGGTGGTCCGCACCGCGCGGATCGCGTGGTCCCGCGCCCCCTGCGCGTCGACGAGGATCTTGTCGCCCTGCCGCCGCTCGGCCCGGCTCGACTTCACGGTGCGGACCGCGCGCAGCGTGCCCTCGAGCGTGCCGCCGAGGCGGCCCATCGACTCCTGCGACGCCTGCTGCGCGGTCCCGATGCCCGGCAGCAGCACGGCCATGACGGCGCCCACGACGACGATCGCCGCGATGGTCGTGCCGAGCAGCACGAGGTCGAGCACGGCCATGAGGACGAGCGTCCCGATCAGCGACACGGTCCCGTTGACCAGGCTCACGAGGCTCGACGACGCGGCCTCGCGCAGCAGCACGGTGTCGGACGTGGTCCGCGTGACGAGCTCACCGACGGGCCGACGGGTGATCGCGGGCACGGTCGCGCGCAGGAAGTGGTCGACGAGCGAGCGCCGGGCGTCGTAGACGATCCGCTCGGCGACGGTCCCCATGAGGATCCACTGCGCGAGGCCGACCGCGGACCCGACGACGAGCAGCGCGAGCAGCACGCCGACGGGGGCCGCGAGGTCGCCCGACTCCGTGAGCGAGTCGAGGACCCACTTGGTGACCATCGGGGTCGCGAGGCCCATGGCGGTCGCGGCGAGGCCCAGGACCAGCCCGAGGGACAGCGAGCGCGCGTGCGGGCGGGCGAACGAGACGAGGATGCGCAGCCGCTCGCCGCGCGGGAGGTCGGGCTCGGCAGGTGCGGTCGCGGCGCCGGGGGGCGGGTCGGCGGTGTCGGGGGTCTCGGTGGCGGGCGCTGGCGTCGGCGGCATGCGTCTAGTGGAACACTGGTGTTCCATCGCGGTCAACAGTGATTCCACTGTGGAACACGGTGCTACTGTCCGAACGTGAGCACGGACATCGCGAGCGGCGCACGCGCCCGCACCCGGCGCGCGATCGTCGACGCCGCGATCCGCACCCTCGCGCAGGACGCCGGCGCGAGCCTCGGCCAGATCGCCGACGCCGCCGACGTCGGCCGCACCACGCTCCACCGCTACTTCCCCGAGCGCGGCGACCTGCTCGCCGCCGTCACCGAGGAGGCCGGCACGCGGCTCGCCGGCGTCGCCGACCGCGCCCGGCTCGACGACGGGCCCGGGCTCGACGCGATCCTGCGCGCGTGCCAGGAGTGCCTGCGACTCGGCGACCTGCTGACGCTCGTCTTCACGGGCGTCGTGCCGCTCGAGGACTGCGACCCGGCCGACGGCTTCACGCACGCGCTCGACGCCGCGTGCACGCGCGGGCTGGCCGACGGGTCGCTCGACACCCGGCTCAGCGCCGCGTGGGTGCAGACCACCGTGTGGGCGTCGCTGTACGCCGCGTGGAGCGAGCTCGCGCAGGGCACCGCCGGCCCGCACGACGTCGTGACGCAGCTCCTGCTCACGGTCGGCAAGGGGCTCGCGGCGCCGGACGCACCGCCGCGCTGACGCCCCCACGCGGTACCCGGACAGCGGAACGGCGGGGCGGGAGTGACGCCTCCCGCCCCGCCGTCGGGGACGCCGTCCCGCTCAGCGAGCGGGGACGGTCCAGGCCCACGGACTCACCGCGGCACCCGGGTCACTGCGGCGAGAGCGTGAAGCTCGAGCCGCTCGCCGTCGGCTCCACGTCCAGGCGCTGCGCGGACAACGTGTGCGCGGCGCGCTGGTCGACGTAGACGCGGGCGCCCGCGTCCGTCACCACGTCGTCGCCGGGCACAGGCGCGGCGACGAGCGCGAGCTCGAAGCCTCCCGCGTCCTGCTCGGCGATGCGCAGCCCGCCCGTCTCGTCGGGCAGGCCGGCCCGCTCCGTGAGGGTCCGGACGGCGGTGCAGGCGTTCTCGGTCAGGGTGAGCACAGGCGCTCCTCTCGTGCCGGGGAACACCACCCCGTCGCGGTCGACCCGGGGGGCCGTCCGACGCCGGGGCAGCGCTTGCGGACCTCTCCACCGTGGGCGGGACCGGCGCGCGGAGGCAAGTCGAGTCCCGCCCAGCGAGACCGATCGCGACACGCCGGGCGCCCCGGTCGCACCGTCCCGCACGACCTCCTAGATTGCGCACCCGCTCCCTCGGACGCCGCCTGCGACGGACCCCGGGTGCCGCGCCGCCGGAGCGTCGGTACGGTCCACCCCATGCCCATCCCGCACTGGATCACCCGCGTGAACCGGGCCGTCACCAACCCGGTGATGGGGGTCTTCTCGGACCGGGTCCCGCCGCTCGCGACGCTGCACCACGTCGGTCGCTCGTCGGGGCGCCGGTACCGGACCCCCGTCATGGCGTTCCGGACCCCGCGCGGCGTCGTCGTGGCGCTCACCTACGGCCCCGACGTGCAGTGGCTGCACAACATCGACGCCGCCGGTGGGGCGCGGCTCGTCCGGGCCGGGCGCGTCCTCGTGCTCGACGACCCCGTCCGGCTGCGCGGCGACGCAGGGACGCGCCTGGTGCCCGCACCCGTCCGCGCCGCGCTGCGCGTGCTGCATGTCGACGAGTTCGTCGAGCTCGCGGTCGTCGGCACTGCGACCGGGACCGCCCACCGGGACGCCTGACCGGTCCGTCCGTACGATCCGAGGGAGGACCGGCACCATGGGACCCGCCCGGCAGGACGGCCCGGGCGCACGCGCGGGAGGCGGCATGCGCGACCAGGGGGCACGTCCGCCCGCGACGCCCCCGACGGGCACACCCGTCGGGGTCCCGCCGGCGGCGGTCGCGCGCCGGCGGACGCTCGCCGCACGGATGCGGCGCGCGGCGCACGCGCTCACGGAG
>NZ_BHYL01000421.1 GCF_003851725.1 Cellulomonas algicola
CGCGTGATGACGTCGGGCCCCGGCGCGTGACGCGTCCGGGGCCCGACGGGCAGCTGTGCGGGACGCCGCTACAGCGGGAAGGCGGCGTAGAGGTCGGCGATGTCCGCGACCGGGGCGACGACGTGGAACACCGACGAGCCGTTGGTCCACACCGCGACCCCGGTGCCGTCACCGGCGTCGACGATCGTGTACGTCCCGGCCGGCGTGCCACCCGCGACGACCTCGCCCGTCTGGGGCAGGCCGGCGTCGGCCGGACCGGCGGTCGCGGACGGGCTCGGCGCGGCCGCCGCCGTGGGGAGGGCTGCGACGAGCTGCGCGGCGAAGGTCGACGCCTCCTCCGGCGTCTCCCACTGCCCGGCCCGCACGACGACGTCGCCGTCCGCGCCGTCGCCGAACGTGTCCGTGTACGCCTCGACCGCACCGGCCGCCAGCCACTCGTCGTCGGGCGCGGAGCCCGTCAGCGCGTACTGGAGGACCGTCGTCGGCAGCGCGGTCGCGAACGCCGTCGTCGCGGTCCGGGCCGCGGGCTGGATCGTCGGCGTCGGCGACGGCAGCAGGATCGTGCTCGCCACCGGCGGGGGCGTCTCGTCGCCGGTGTTCCGCGACATCAGGATCCCCCCGACGACTACAGCGATCACGACCACGACCGCACCGATGATCGCCGGCAGCAGCCAGCGCGGCCGCCCGCCCGAGCCACCCGTGCCGCCGGAGGACGCACCGGACTCGTCCCCCGCGCCCGTCGCCGCGGAGGCGGAGGCGGCGACGGCCTTCACCGGCCGCGTCGACGGCTTGCCGAAGGACGGACGGACCGGGACGCGTCGCGACGGGCCCGTCGCAGGTCCCGTCGGCGGGGCCGTGGGCAGACCCGACGGCGAGTCGACCGGACGGGCCGCTCCGGCAGCGTCCGCCGACGACGGCACTCTCGCGGCCGCCGGCCCGGCCGACGCCCCGGGGCCCATGGGGCCCGTGGGCGGACC
>NZ_BHYL01000422.1 GCF_003851725.1 Cellulomonas algicola
CCGCCGGCACCGCGCGCGGCCGCGACGGCGGCGCCACGCGCGGCTTCGGCGGGCGCGACGGGCTCACGGCCGTCCCCCTCCCGAGGGCCGGCTCCCCAGGGCCTCCAGCACGACCGGGACGAGGGCGGTCACGTCGCCGGCGCCCACCGTCATGAGGAGGTCGCCGGGACGGGCGGCCGCGGCGATCGCGCGCGCGGCCTCGACGCGGTCCGGCACGAACGTGGCCCGACCCGCGGTCGGCACCTGCGCGACGAGCAGCGCGCCCGTGACGCTCGGGTCCGGGTCCTCGCGCGCCGCGTAGACGTCCGTCACGACGACGACGTCCGCGAGGTCGAGGGCGGCGCCGAACTCGCGCGCGAACGTGCGCGTGCGGGAGAAGAGGTGCGGCTGGAACAGCACGAGGACACGGCCGTCGCCGACGACCGAGCGGGCGGCGCGCAGGATCGCGGCGACCTCCGTCGGGTGGTGCGCGTAGTCGTCCACGACGCGCACGCCGGCCACCGTCCCGCGGTCCTCGAACCGGCGACCCGTGCCGCGGAACTCGCCGAGCGCGCGTGCCGCGTCGACCGGGTCCACGCCCAGCGCGCGCGTCGCCGCCCATGCGGCCGCCGCGTTGAGCGCGTTGTGCTCGCCCGGCACCGCGAGGTGCACGGTGACCGTCACCGCGTCCGTCGTCAGGTCGACGGCCCAGCCGTCACCCGCGGGACGCAGGTCGCCGACCCGCACGTCGGCGTCGTCCGACCGGCCGTAGGTCACGACCGTGACGGACGCGTCGGCGAGCGCCTGCGCGACCGTCGCCACGAGCCGCGCCGCACCGTCGTCGTCGGCGCACGCCACGAGCACGCCGCCCGGCCGGACGCGTCGCGCGAACGCGACGAACGCGTCCTCGAACGCCTCGCGCGAGCCGTAGTGGTCCAGGTGGTCGGGCTCGACGTTGGTGACGACCGCGACGAGCGGCTCATACGCGAGGAACGACCCGTCGGACTCGTCGGCCTCGGCGACGAACGCCGGTCCGCTGCCGTCGCGGCTGCCGCCGAGCGCACCCTCGGCCGTGAGGACCGTGCCGCCGATCGCGAACGACGGGTCGGCGCCGGCGTGCAGCAGCGCGGTCGCGACCATCGCCGAGGTCGTCGTCTTGCCGTGCGCGCCCGCGACCGCGACGGCGTCACGGTCCGCCATGAGCGCGGCGAGCGCCTCCGAGCGGTGCAGCACCCGCAGCCCGGCGGCGCGGGCCGCCGCGAGCTCCGGGTTGGACTCGCGGACGGCCGACGACACGACGACCGTGTCGGCGTCCGCGACGAGCGCCGCGTCGTGACCGAGGTGCACCACCACGCCGGCGGAGCGCAGCCCCGGCAGCGCGGGGCCGTCGGCCGCGTCGGAACCGCTCACGTGCAGGCCGCGCGCCGCGAGCAGCGCGGCGATCGCGGACATGCCCGCGCCACCGACGCCGACCAGGTGCACGCGCCCGAGGTCCGCCACGGTCGCGGTCACGCGTCCCCTCCCGGGAGGTGGCGCTCGACGAGCGCGGCGACCCGGTCCGCGGCGTCGCGCACGCCGACCGACGCCGCGGCCGCGGCCATGCGCTCGCGCGTCGCGACGGCGTCGTCACCGACCAGCAGCCGCGGGACGTGCGTGCTGACCCACGCGGACGTGAGCGCGTCGTCGTCGACCAGCAGCCCGCCGCCGGCGGCGACGACGGGCGCCGCGTTGAGCCGCTGCTCGCCGTTGCCGACCGGCAGCGGGACGTAGACCGCGGGGATGCCGAGCGCGGCGAGCTCGCACACGGTGCCCGCACCCGACCGTCCGACGGCGAGGTCGGCGACGGCCAGCGCGAGGTGCATGTCGGCGAGGTACTCGCGCACCTGGTACCGCTCGGCACCCGGCGCACCCTCGATCGCGGTCCGCACCGCGTCGGCCTTGCCGCGCCCCGTGAGGTGCAGCACCTGGGCACCGCCCGCGAGCAGGTCGGCGGCCGCGCCCGAGACTGCGGTGTTGACCGAGACGGCACCCAGCGAGCCGCCCGACACGAGCAGCGTCGGCAGGTCGGGGTCGAGCCCGAGCACGTCGGCGGCGGCCCGGCGCGACCCGGCCGCGTCGGCGGCGCGCGCGGCGACGAGCTCGGCGACGGCGGCCCGCAGCGGCAGGCCGGTGACCTGGGCACGCG
>NZ_BHYL01000423.1 GCF_003851725.1 Cellulomonas algicola
GCGTCGCGACCGTGCCCCCCGCGCGCCTGGTCGGCCTGCTCCGGTGCGGGTGCGCCGGTCGTGGCGGTGGGTGCTCCGGCCGTCGCCGGCGTGACGAGCGTGCCGCCGACGAGGGCGCCCGCGGCGAGGAGCGCGGCCGCGCCGCGAAGGGCGCGCCGGTGGCGCAGAGGGCCGGGGCCGGCGGTCGAGGGGGTCCCCTCGGGGACGGGCTGGTCGGGGGTCGCGGGGTGCGTCGGTGCGGTGCTGCGCATGGGACTTCCTTCCGCGGGCGGTGGCCCGGTGTCGGGGGCACGTCCGGCCGGGAGGGACCGGACGATGCGGACACGTCCACCGTCGCCCGCGCGGCGCTGCCCGATCCATCGGGTGACCCGACGAGGTGGGGGTGGGGGAAACCCCCGCACGCCGCCGGGTCGTCGAGCCCGGCGCCCGAGGAGCGGGGGTCGGCTGGGGCCGAGGTGCGGGCGAGGGTGGGCGCGCCTAGCGTCGACGGTCTGCGTGAGGAAACCGGCGTGGGCCCGCGATGAGCGAGGAGACCGCCGTGCCCGACCGACCGATCGACCAGCCCCGCCCGCTCGCCGTCGTGACCGGCGCGTCGAGCGGCATCGGGCTCGAGCTCGCCCAGTGCTTCGCCGACGGCGGGTTCGACCTGCTCCTCACGGCCCTGGAGGCGGACGTCTCCCTGGTCGCCGACCGGCTCGGCGGCGAGGTCGCGACGCGCGCGGTCCAGGCCGACCTGTCGACGGTCGAGGGCGTCGAGACGCTGCTCGCCGAGGTGCGCGCGCTCGGCCGGCCCGTCGACGCGCTCGCGCTGAACGCCGGGACGGCGCAGGGCGGCCGGTTCGTGGAGACGCCGCTCGACGGCGAGCTCGAGACGATCCGTCTCAACGTCGAGTCGACCGTGCGGCTGTCGAAGGCGCTCCTGCCCGCGATGGTCGAGCGCGGCTCCGGGCGGGTGCTCGTGACGTCGTCGACCGCCGCGACGCAGCCCGGCCCGTACTACGCGACGTACGCGGCGTCGAAGTCGTTCCTCACCTCGTTCGCGGAGGCGGTGCGGCACGAGCTCGAGGGCACGGGCGTCACCGTCACGGTGCTCGCACCCGGGCCGACCGACACGAGCTTCTTCGAGCAGGCCGGCATGGAGGACACGCCCGTCGCGGACAGCCCGAAGGACGACCCGGCCGACGTCGCGCGGCAGGGGTACGAGGCGCTGATGAAGGGCAAGGACAAGGTCGAGGTGCACTCGCTCAAGGCCCGCATGCAGATGGCCGCCGCCGCGGTCCTCCCGGACAAGGCGAAGGCGGCGATGCACGCGGTGTACACCAAGCCGAAGGACGACTGACCCGCCACCGGGCGACGGCCCGCGCTGACGGGGCGTCAGAGGGTGGGGGCGCGGAGGGAGTCGCGCAGGAGGACGGCGATGTCGGCGACCTCGGGGACTCCCACCGACGCGCGGGCGGGCGCACCGCCGGCGGGCCCGCGGTCCGGGCCGGCGGGCGAGGTCGGACCTGCGGGGGCGTCCGTGCCGACCGGCTCGGCGCCCGGACCTGCGGCTGCCGTGCCGTCGGCGCCCCCGTCGGACGCGGCGACCGCCGCGACCCCGTCGGAGAGCATGACCGTGCAGTAGGGGCAGGCGGTCGCGACGACGTCGGCTCCGGTGCTCATCGCCTCGGCCGCGCGCGTCGCGTTGATGCGGGTGCCGACGGACTCCTCCATCCACATGCGCGCGCCGCCCGCGCCGCAGCAGAAGGACGTCTCGCGGTTGCGCGGCATCTCGGCGAGCTCGGCGCCGGGGATCGCGGCCAGCAGCTCGCGCGGGGGCGTGTAGACCTGGTTGTGCCGGCCCAGGTAGCAGGGGTCGTGGTAGGTGATCCGCTGGCCGACCGTGCCCCCACCCGCACCCGCGTCGGCGCCCGGCTCCACCGGCACCAGCCGCCCGTCGGCGACGAGGGTGTTGAGCAGCTCGGTGTGGTGCAGGACGGTGAACCGGCCGCCGAGCTGCGGGTACTCGCGGCTGATCGTGTTGAAGCAGTGCGCGCAGGTCACGACGATGCGCTGCGCGCCGACCTCGTTGAGCACCTCGACGTTCTGCGACGCGAGCATCTGGTAGAGCAGCTCGTTGCCCGCGCGGCGGGCGGGGTCGCCGGTGCAGGTCTCGCCGTCGCCGAGGACGGCGAACGACACCCCGGCGGCGTGCAGCAGCTCGGCGACGGCACGCGTCGTCTTCTTCGCGCGGTCCTCGTAGGCGCCCGCGCAGCCGACCCAGAACAGGTAGTCGACGTCGGCGGCGGACTCGACGTCGGCACCGACGACGGGCACGTCGAAGTCGAGTCCCTTGGCCCAGTCGAGCCGGGCGCGCGCGGGCAGGCCCCACGGGTTGCCCTGCCGTTCGAGCTTGGTGAACGTGCCGCCGAGCTCCTTGGGGAACGCGGACTCCATGAGCACCTGGTAGCGGCGGACGTCGACGATCGTGTCGACGTGCTCGATGTCGACGGGGCACTGCTGGACGCAGGCACCGCAGGTGGTGCACGCCCAGAGCACGTCGGGGTCGATGACGCCCGCGGCGACCAGGTCCACGCCGGCGTGCGGGTCGTCCTCGACCGCTGCGCGGCGGTCGACCGGGGCCGCCGTGCCCTCCGTCACCGCGCCCGCCGCGGCTGTCGCGCGCAGGTAGGGGGCCGTGGCGGCGGCGTGGTCGCGCAGCGAGAGCATGACGAGCTTGGGGGACAGCGGCTTGCCGGTCGCCCAGGCCGGGCACTGGTCCTGGCAGCGGCCGCACTCGGTGCACGTCGCGGTGTCGAGGAGCTGCTTCCAGGACAGGTCCTCGATCGCGCCCGCGCCGAGGCGGGCGTCGTCGGGCAGGTCCTCGAGCGCGGCCAGGTCGACAGCCGTGCCGTCGGCGAGCGTGAGCGGCACGAGCGGCCCGAGCGCGGGACCGCCGGCGGGCTCGCGGCGCGCGTAGACGTTGACGACCGCGAGGAACCGGTGCCACGCGACGCCCATCGTGGGCTGCAGGCCGACGACGACGAACCACGACATCGACACGACGATCTTCACGGTCGCGGCCACGACGACCGCCGTCTCCAGCGCGGCCGTCGACCCGCCTGCCCAGAAGCCGCCGAACCAGGCGGTGAGCGGGAAGTGCAGCCCGAGCCCGGTCTCGCCGGCCTGCGAGAGCAGCGCGTACTCGAGGCCGCGCAGCACCAGCACGGCCGCGACGACGGCGAACACCGTGGCCTCGACGAAGTACGCCTGCGCCTGGTTCGACCCGAAGAACCGCGACCGGCGACGCTCGACCTCGGGCGCGGCGGCCCGCGGCGAGATGCGCAGCCGCAGGACGAACAGCGCGACGATCCCGAGCAGCGCGGCCCACGCGAACGCCTCGACCACCCACTCGACCGGCCACAGGTGCCCGATCAGCGGCAGCGCCCACGTCGGCGACACGACCTGCCCGTACCCGGCGACGAGCGTGAGCACGAGCAGCGGGAACGACACCATGACCACCCAGTGCGCGACGCGCACGACGGGCCGGTGCTGGAACCGTCCGTGCCCGACGACCTCGCGCAGCAGCGTCGCGAGGCGCGTGCCGACGGGACCGGACCGGCCGGGGGCGACGCGGCCGATGCGCACGGTCCGCACGATGGCGACGACGCCCCGGGAGAACAGCGCGACGCCGACCACGGTCGCGGCGACGACGACCGCCAGGCACACCCACTGCAGCACGCTCACGCGCACACCGTAACGGCGACCCGGACGGCCCTGACGGGACGTCCGGACGCACGCGGCACGCGCTCGCCCCTCATGCCCCGGCGACCCCGTCACGGGGACCGCGTGGGGCGCCGACCCGGGCGCCACGACGGGGCCGTCGGGGGAGTGCGGCAGACGGGTGGCGGCGGCCGCCGTGGGACGACCACGGGAAAGCGGTTGATAGGATCTTGACCAACTCCTTGAAGCCTCCCGACCGACCACCCGCCCCCGACAGGACGGAGCCGGACGCGTGCTGCTGCTGCTCACCGTGCACCTCGCAGCAGCCGTCGTCGCGCCCACCCTGGTCCGTCTGCTGGGGCGTCGCGCGTTCTGGGTGCTGGCCCTCGCACCGGCCTCCGCAGCGGTCTGGGCGCTCACCTGGACGCAGCAGGTGCAGGCCGGGAACGGCCCGGTCGAGGTCGTCGAGTGGATCCCCGCGCTGGGCCTCGAGCTGACGTTCCGGCTCGACACCCTCTCGTGGTTCATGACGCTCGTCGTGGGCGGCGTCGGCGCGCTCGTGCTCGTCTACTGCGCGGGGTACTTCTCCGTGACGGCGCACGGGCTGGGCCGGTTCGGCGGCGTGTTCGTCGCGTTCGCCGGGGCGATGCTCGGGCTGGTCACGGCCGACGACATGCTGCTGCTGTTCGTGTTCTGGGAGCTCACGACCGTCACGTCGTACCTGCTCATCGGGCACTACTCGGAGCGCAAGCCGAGCCGTCGCGCCGCCATGCAGGCCATCGTCATCACGACCGCGGGCGGCCTCGCGATGCTCGTCGGCCTCGTGCTGCTGGGCGAGGCCGCGGGCACGTACCGGATGTCCGCCGTCATCGCCGACCCGCCGGGCGGGACGATCGCCACCGTCGCGATCGTCTGCCTGCTGCTGGGCGCCGCGACCAAGTCCGCGCTGCTGCCCTTCCACTTCTGGCTGCCCGCCGCGATGGCCGCGCCGACCCCCGTGAGCGCGTACCTGCACGCCGCCGCGATGGTGAAGGCCGGTGTCTACCTCGTCGCGCGGTTCGCGCCCGCGTTCGCGACCGCACCCGTGTGGCGCTGGATGATCGTCGTCCTCGGCGGCGGGACGCTGCTGCTCGGCGGCTACCGCGCGCTGCGGCAGCACGACCTCAAGCTCGTGCTCGCGTTCGGCACGGTCAGCCAGCTCGGCCTCATCGTGCTGCTCGTCGGCCTCGGCACGCAGGCGACCGCGCTCGCGGGCCTCGCGATGATCGGCGCGCACGCGATGTTCAAGGCGTCGCTGTTCCTCGTGGTCGGCGTCGTCGACGCCGCGACCGGGACGCGCGACCTGCGGCGGCTGTCGGGCGTCGGCAAGGAGCTGCCGCTCACGGCGCTCGCGGGCGGGCTCGCCACGGCGTCGATGATCGGCCTGCCGCCGTTCGCCGGGTACGTCGCGAAGGAGGCGGGGCTCGAGGGCGTCGCGCACCTCGACGAGGGGGCGATCGGCCCGATCGTGCTGGTCATGGTCGCGGTCGGGTCCGCGCTGACCGTCGCGTACGGGCTGCGGCTGTGGTGGGGCGCGTTCGCGACGAAGCCCGCCGTGATCCCCGAGGCCGCGGCGCCCGACGCGAGCGGCGGACCGGCGCTGCACGAGGGCGCCGAGCCCGACGCGACCCCCGCGCCGATCACGCACCCGACGCTCCTGCTGGTCTGGCCGGCGATGATCCTGGCCGTGCTCGGCCTGGCCGTCGCGCTGCTGCCGCAGCTGGGCGAGCACCTGCTCGCGCCCTACGCCGACACGTACCCGTACGGCGAGCCCGGGCACCTCACGCTCTGGGCGGGCGTGTCACCGGTCTTCTGGCTCACGCTCGGGATCCTCGGCGTCGGGACGCTCCTGTTCCTCGCCCGCGCCCGCGTCGAGCGGTGGCAGTCCGGGCTGTACCGCGGGCCCGAGGCCGACAGCGTCTACCGCAAGTTCATGCGCCGGCTCGACGACTTCGCCGCCGACGTCACCGCCGTCACGCAGCGTGGTTCGCTGCCGCTCTACCTCGGCATCATCCTCATCGTCTTCGTCGGGTCGGTCGCGACCGTCCTCATCACGCAGACGAGCGTGCCCGAGTCGATGCGGCGCTGGGACAACCCCGCGCAGATCGTGTTCGCGGCCGTCGCGGTCACCTCGGCGATCCTGGCAGCGCGTGCACGCCGACGCCTCAAGGCCGTGATCCTGCTCGGGATCGGCGGGTACGCCGTGGCCGGCCTGTTCCTGCTGCACGGCGCCCCCGACCTCGCGCTCACCCAGGTGCTCGTCGAGACCGTGACCCTCGTGGTGTTCGTGCTGGTCCTGCGCCGCCTGCCCCCGTACTTCTCCGACCGGCCGCTCGCCGCGAGCCGGTGGGTGCGGCTCGGCGTCGGCCTCGCGGTCGGGCTGACCGTCGCCGGGATCGCGCTCGTCGTGCCGAACGCGCGCGTCCACGCGCCGGTGTCCGAGCACTTCGCGGAGGAGGCCGTCGAGTTCGGCGGCGGCAAGAACATCGTCAACGTGACGCTCGTCGACATCCGCGCGTGGGACACCATGGGCGAGATCTCGGTGCTGCTGGTCGCCGCGACCGGCGTCGCGTCGCTCGTCTTCCTCTCGCGTCGCGGCGGGGCGATCTACCGCGCGGGCGACGCGCCCGCCGACCGGGCGGTGTGGGGCGGCAGCGAGGACCCGATGGCGGTCCTGCGCCGCCGTCGGGACGACCTGCCCGCCGAGGGCGGCTCGTCGTCGTCGCGGGACCGGCAGTGGCTCAGCGCGGGCAAGACGCTCGCGCCGCAGCGGCGGTCCGTCATCTTCGAGGTCGTCGTGCGGCTGCTGTTCCACACGATGCTCGTGTACTCGATCTACCTGCTCTTCTCGGGGCACAACGCGCCCGGCGGCGGCTTCGCCGCGGG
>NZ_BHYL01000424.1 GCF_003851725.1 Cellulomonas algicola
GCGACCACCTGGCTGCCCGTCGCGCGGCGGGCCGTGGCGGCGAGCGCGGCCGCGTCCAGCAGCCGGGTCGCCGGGTCGTCGCGCTCGGGGAGCCCGGCGGCGGCGTCCGCGAGCACCGGGTCGGTCGTCGTCGGCGGTGCGGGCGAACGGTCCGTGCCGAGCAGCGCGGCGGTCGCGAGGTCGTCGCTCACAGTGCGACCAGCCCCTCGGTCGTCCAGGCGGCGCGCGGCGCGAGGCCCGTCGCCGTGCGGTCGGCCGCCACGGTCACCGGGCGACCGCCCGACACCGCGAGCAGCCCCCACGGCTCGACGCCCGCCGCGACGGGCGCGTGCGCGTCCGTGCCGTCCGTGAGCCACCACCGCTGCCCGTCCGTGCCGACCGTGACCGGCCCCGCGACGACCGGCACCGTCGACGCCCACGGGTCGGCCTCGAGCGTCGCCGACCAGACCGCGGCGACGTCCGCGAGCCCGACGGCCGCAGGTGCAGCGGTCGCGGTGACGGCGTCGGAGTGCCGCGTGCCCACGAGCGCCCGCAGCGGGTCGCCGGGGTAGGTGTGGACGTCCGCGTCGAGCTCCGTCCCGACGACGAGCGACGCGTCGAGCGGCTGTCCGGCCGCGGCGGCGAACGACACGACGGCGACGTCCCGCCCGGTCGCGCGCCCGTGCAGGTGGACCCGGCGCACCGTGAGGCGCCCGTCGACGCGGTCGGTCTGCGACAGCACGACCCACGTGTCGCGCACCGGGGGCGTCGCGAGGACGTCCTCCGTCCGGGTCGGCTGCCCGATCCGTCGCCGCACGACCGCTGCGAGCTCGGTCGGCAGCGCGCCGATCCGGTCGTGGGCCTCGACCAGGACGTGGAGCATCGCGAGCTCGTCGAGCAGGCGGCCGGGCCAGCCGTCGCCCGAGGCCGCGACGGACGGCAGCCGCCGCACCATGTCCGCGAGCCCCGGCGCCTGCGCGTCGACGAGCCGCGCGGCGACCTGCTCGTACGGCCGGTACCCCGCACGGTCCGCGCCGGCGAGCCCCGCCGCCAGCTGGTCGCGCAGCCACCGGCGCAGGTCCGCGACACCGCCCGCGACGCGGTCGGCTCGCTGCTCGGCGCGGCGCGTCGCCGCCTCGGGGT
>NZ_BHYL01000425.1 GCF_003851725.1 Cellulomonas algicola
GGTCGGAGCCGGCCCGGCCGGCGGGTCGGCGAACGGAGCCGGCCGGGCCGACGAGTCGGCGGTCGGAGCCGGCAGGGCCGAGGAGTCCGCGGACCGAGCCGGCACGGCCGGCGGGTCGGCGGACGCCGAGGGCGCGCCCCTGGACGTCAGAGGCTGACGCCCACCAGCACGGGCTCGGGCTCGAGCTCGACGCCGAACGCGGTGCGCACGCCGTCGCGGATCTCGCGGGCCAGCGCGACGAGCTCGTCCGCCGTCGCACCGCCCCGGTTGGTGAGCGCGAGCGTGTGCTTGTCGGACAGCGCCGCAGCGCCCGGTCCGGTGTGGCCGCGCCCGAACCCGGCGTGCTCGATGAGCCAGGCCGCGCTCGTCTTGGTCGCCCCGTCGCCGGCGGGGAAGCGGGGCGCGTCGGGGGGCAGCGCGGCGGCCGCGGCGGTGTCGAGGATCGGGTTGGTGAAGAAGGACCCGGCGCTCCACGTGTCGTGGTCGGCGGCGTCGAGGACCATGCCCTTGCGTCCGCGCAGCTCGAGCACGGCGGCCCGCACGTCGAGGATCGGCGCCCGCTCCCCCACGGCGACGCCGAGCGTGCGCGCGAGCTCCGGGTAGCGGACGGCCTGCGCGAGCGTGCCCTGCCGCAGCTGGAAGGTCACGTCGAGGACCACGTACCGCGGGGTAGGGCCCCACGGCGCGCGCGGGTCCTCGGGGTCGGCCGCGGTCGGCCGCATCGAGCGCTTGAGCAGCGAGGTGCGGTAGCCGAAGCGCAGGTCGACGAGCGGGAGCGTGCGGACCTTGCCGCGGCCGCGGTCCCAGACCCGCACGGTCGCGATGGTCTCGGACACCTCCTGCCCGTACGCGCCGACGTTCTGCACGGGCGTCGCACCGGTCGAGCCGGGGATGCCGGACAGGGCCTCGAGGCCGACCAGCCGGTGCGTCACGGCGTGCTCGACGACCTCGTCCCACGGCGTGCCCGCCGGGACGGTGTACGTCACGCCCGCGCACGCGGAGTGGTCGGGCACGTCGATACCCGTCCGCACGTCGCGCACGACGACGCCCTCGAAGCCCGCGTCGGCGACGAGCAGGTTGGACCCGCCGCCGACGACGAGCAACGGCTCGCCCGCGTCGTCCGCGGCGCGCACGACGTCGATGAGCTCCGCCTCCGTCGTCGTCTCGACGTAGCGCGCGGCCGGCCCGCCGACCCGGAGGGTCGTGAGGTCGGCGAGGGCGGGGGTCGTCGTCGGGGTCGTCGCGTGCTGCACGCCGCCCAGGCTAGACCGCGGCGTCGGGACGCTTCGCGTCGGCGGGCTCGGCCGGCTCGGAGGGCTCGGACGTCGACGGGCGCACGAGCGGCGCGGCCGCGTTGACGACGAGGAGGCCGAGGACGACGGGGACGAGGATCACGAGCAGCGCGTTGCGGTAGCCGACGTGCTGCGCGAGCAGGCCGAGCAGCGGCGGACCGGCGAGGAACGCGCTGTAGCCGATGGTCGACACGACGCTCACGCGGGGGGCGGCGCGCAGCGGGTCGTCGGACGCGGCGCTCATGCCGACGGGGAACCCGAGCGCGGCACCCGCACCCCACGCGATGACGCCGACCAGGGCGAGCCACAGCTGGCCGGCCAGGGCGAACGTGAGCAGGCCGACGATCGCGAGCACCGCGCACAGCCGCAGCACGACGACGCGACCGTACCGGTCGAGCAGCGCGGTGCCGAACCAGCGCATGCTCGTCATGGCCCCCACGAAGACGCCGAAGGCGAGCGCGCCGAGCGCGTGCGAGGTGTCGAAGCCGTCGACGACCGCGAGGCTGACCCAGTCGTTCGCGGAGCCCTCGGTGAGCGCGGCGGCGAGCACGACGAGGCCGATCAGCAGCGTGCGGGGCTCGAGCCACGCCGCGAGCGCACCACGGGCGCCGCGCGGAGCCGAGTCGTCGGTGGCGGCGTGCGGGTGCTCGGACCCGGCGGGCAGGAACGCGCGGACGGCGAAGGCGACGACGACGACGGACGCGGTGACCGCGATCGGCACGTGCACCGCGACCGGGACGTGCAGCAGCGCCGCGAGCGCGGAGACGCCGGCCGCGCCGACCGTCCCGAACGAGAACCCGGCGTGGTACCGCGGCATGACGGTGCGGCCGAGGTCCTGCTCGACCGCGGCGCCCTCGAGGTTCATCGCGGCGTCCCACACGCCCGTGCCGATGCCGTAGAGCACCATGCCGACGACGACGACGGGGACCTGCCCGGCTGCGACGCCGAGCGCGGCGACGGTGAGGCCGACGCCGTTGAGGATCGCGAACCCGAGCACGGTGCGCCGCGCGCCCAGCCGCTCGACGACCATGCCCGACAGCGGCAGGGCCACGAGCGAGCCGACCGCACCGACGAGCAGCAGCAGGCCCATCTTCTCGGGCGAGAAGTCCAGGCCGTCGCGGATCGCGGGCAGGCGCGACGCCCACGTCGCGAAGTTGAACCCGTTGAGCACGAAGACGGCCAGGACGGCCATCGACGCCCGCCGGACACGCAGGTCGGGCTGGGTCGGGGTGTCGGACATCGTTCCTCCGGTGCGCGGTGCCGTCATCGATCGTGCCCGTTCCTGCTCGTGGTGGCACGTGCGCGACCGGTGGCGCGCACGCGAAGGGTGGTGGCGTGCGCGCGGACCGCGGCGCCCGCGCGGACGGCGTGGGCGCGGACGCGGTGCCGTCGCCGCGCGTGCGGGACGGCGAGCGCGGGCTGCCCAGCCTGCTCCGGCC
>NZ_BHYL01000426.1 GCF_003851725.1 Cellulomonas algicola
GCGGTGCGGTCGGCCACGACGAGGCTATCCGGCGGGACGGCGCACGGCCCGCTGCCGACCCGGAGCGACCCGTCGTCCGGGTGACGTCGACCGGGGCCCGGCCACGCTGTCGGACGCGCGACCTAGACTCCGCGCCGTGCCCACCCGAGCGTTCGCGACCGCCTCCCACCTGGGCGAGGACGGGCTGACGCTCGGTCTCGCGCCCGCGCTCACACCCGCCGGCGTCGTCGACGACCCGAGCTTCTTCCACGGCTTCGCGACGCACCCGCAGGTGCTCGCGCGCGGGCTCCTCACGCTCGCCGACGTCACCGCGACCCGGTACGTCCAGTACACGCCGTCCACGTTGCGCGACCCCGTGCTGACGGCGCACGGCGACCGCCTGCGCGCCGAGTGCTTCTCCGCGTGCAACAGCGTCTACGCGCGCCTGGACCTGCTGCCCGACGGGTTCGACTCCGGGGAGGTCGGCCACGGCACGACGAACGTCGACATCGGGCTCGCGACGCGCACGGCCCTCTCGCGCGTCGGGCGCGAACGGCTGCTGCACCTCGACGTCGGGCGCGACGGGCTGACCGTGTCGAGCCCTGAGGTGACCGCCGTCGAGCGGCCCGTCGTGATGCCCGGACGGTGGGTGCGGGCGTTCGGGAACGTCGCCGAGCTGCACCACGGCCTCCCGCACGCCTTCGCCGTCGGGACCGTGCCCGCGCGGGCGTTCGTCGCCGCGCTCCCCGCGGCGACGAGCGCGGCGCGCACGGGCTGGGTCGTCGCCGACCGGACCGGGGTGCGGGTGTCCGCGCGGCCCGTGCGCGGCGGCGTGCTCGTGTCCGGGCTGCACCGGCTGAGCGCCGTCAAGCGGCTCCTGCCGCACGTCACGGGCATGACTGTGCACGGCGACGCGGATCCTGGGCCGGTCGTCGTGGCGTTCGACGTGCCCGGCGCACGCCTCGTGCTCGGGCTGACCGACGAGGCGTGGCGCGGGCACTCGGGCGAGGGGTCGCTGCTCACCGCGCTCGCGGGGGAGACGGTCGCCGAGGACGCGGACCTCGTGAGCGCGCTGCTCGCGTTCGAGCCGGTGATCGAGATCCCGCGGCTGGCCCGCGAGGCCAGGCTCGCCGAGCCGCGCGTCCGCGCCGCGCTCGCCGTGCTGGCCGCCGACGGCCGCGTCGGGTGGGACACCCACGAGGAGGCCTGGTTCCACCGCGAGCTCCCGCACGACCCCGACCGCGTCGAGAAGGACAACCCGCGGCTCGTCGCGGCACGCCGCCTGGTCGCGGACGGCGGGGTCGTGCGCGCCGCGGACGGCTGGACCGTGCGGAGCCGCAGCGGCGGTCCGGACCACCGCGTCGCCGCCGGCGGCCGGTGCACCTGCCCCTGGTTCCTCGCGCACGGCACCGGCCGCGGGCCGTGCGCGCACGTGCTCGCCGTCCAGATCGCCTCGGAGGCCCCCGCATGACGCTCACCGCCCGCCAGGCCGCCGCGATCGAGGTGTTCCGCTCGCTCGGGTGGGCGACCGCGTCCGTCGAGGACGTCGAGCAGCTGCCGCTCGGGACCCCGGAGGAGCAGCGCGTGGCGCGCGACGGGCTCGCGTCGGGCGACTGGGGCGAGTTCGGGCGGACGAGCGAGAACACCTGGGGCTGGATCCCCTGGACGGACGTCGACCAGGGGATGCTCCGCCTGTTCGCGGTGCGCGTCGGCGTCGACGCACGCCGGGCCGCCCGGCTGCTGGTCTCGGCGCCCGGCGGGGACGAGCTGCTGACGCGTCTGGTGTCCGCGCGGGGCGACGCGTACGCGGCGCGGTTCGTCGAGGCGGCCGACCGCGCGGGCCGTGCGTGGGAGCACAGCACGAGCGCGCTCGGCGGGGTCACCGTGCGGCTCGTCGACCGGAACGACCTGCCCGTGCCGCACAGCGTCGAGTACCTCAAGGACTGGGCGGTGCACGCGTCGATCGTGCTCACCGGCGTCGGTGAGCTGGTCCGCGCGGAGCGTGAGCCGTGCGGCGCGGACGTGGTCGAGCGGCGGTTCGCCGAGCACGTGCGCGCCGCCGTGGCCGTCGGGGTGCCGGCGACGGGCCCGTTCGGCGGCGTGCCCGCGGCGGGGGTCGCGCGCGGGTGGCTCGACCGCGCGGAGGCCGTCGAGCTCGTGCTGACGGCGCTCGACGCCGCGCAGCGTCCGGGGGACCGCAAGGCGTGGACGCAGGTGCTGACGGGGCCGCTCGCGCTGACGGACGACGAGCTCGTGGCGCACGCCGACGTGCTGGTCGGGGTGCTCGCGCGCGGCGACGGACCGGTGGTCGAGGCGTTCGCGCCGCGGCTGATCGCGCGCGCCGGCGACGACGTGCTCGGCGACGTCCTCGCCGTCACGCTGCCCGTGCGGACGAAGAAGGTGGTGCTCGCGCTCCTCACGGCCGCGGCCGCGCGACCGCGACCCGGCGGCGACGTCGTCGAGGGCGTCGCGCCGCTCGTCCGGCAGCACGTCGCGGGGAACGACCGCCCCCTCGCCCGCGCGGCCCAGGCGCTCGCCGACGCGTGGGGGATCGCGGACGGGCCGGCCGAGCCCGAGGACGACGCTCCCTCGATCGGGCTCTGGCAGGCGACGCCGCCCGTGTGGGAGGTGCCGAGGTTCGCGGTCGGCGAGGCCTCGGCCGCGGCGCTCACCGACGCGGCGGCGGCGCTCACGGGCCGTCCCGAGGGTGTCGTGGACCTCGAGGTCGAGCGGCTCCTCGCGCTCGCCACCGCCGTCGCGGCGACCGACCGCGAGGCCGCGCGCTCGGCGCTCGGCGGAGTCAGGCCGTCGTGGGTGGGCGGGCTGCGCTGCGTCCCCGCGTGGGTGCGCGGCGAGGACTCCGACCTGCTCGACCGCCGTGGCGGGTCGGACGGCTGGGGGAGGGTCGTCTGGGACCCGTGCGACGCGCGCGAGGCGTCCGTGGTGCGCCGGCTCGGCGAGGTCCCGGTGCTGCTCTCGACACCGACGTGGGTGGACCTGCGCATCGACCCGTCGGACCTGGTCGACCGCCTCACCACCTACGCGGCCGTGGGTGCGGTGGCGAGCGAGGCCGACCTCTTCCTCGCCCTCACGCGGACGGACGGTGCGCTCGTCACCGACGACGTGCTCGCCGCGCTCGAGACACTCCCGGTGCCGGTCGTGCTCCAGGACGGCAAGCCCGCGGCGTTCACGGCGGGACCCGCCGCGCGCGCCTACCTGACCGACCCGGTGCGCGAGCCGGCGCTCGCGGTCGAGGGCTCGTGGCGGCACTGGGCGCCGCAGCCGCTCGCGCTGCCGGAGTCGTTGCGCGCCTTCCCGCCCCGGCTCCGCAACGCGAGCTCCTACGACCGCGTCGGTCCCGAGGTCTTCCCCGCCTGGGGCGACGCCGCGGCGACCGGGCTGTCGTCGTCCGAGTCGGCCGACGTCGGGCTGCGGCTGCGGCAGGCCGCCCGACGTGCCACCCCGTTGACGCCGGGCCTGGCCGTGAACCTCGTCGGCGCACAGCGAGGCTTCCACGCGGAGGCGGCGGCCGACGGCTCCGCGGCCGTGCGGGAGGCGTGGGAGCGCGGGCTGCTGCGCCCCGGCGTCGCGGACGTGCGGCTGCTGGACTGGACCGAGACGCCGTCGAACCTGGCGGCCCTGGCGCGCGCGTGCGCCGAGCTCGCCGGCGAAGGCCTGCTCAGCGTCGTGTGGCCGGTCCTCGACGACGTGCTGGCCGTGTCGCTGCGGTCGTCGCGGCTGCTCGTGGGCACGTCCGAGGTCGCCGGGACGATGCGCGCGCTCGCGCCCGCGGTGCTCGCGGCCGTCGCGCGCGGGGACGCCGACGCCACGGTGCTCGGCGTGCCGGGCACCCGCGCGCTCGCGGCCCGGTCGGGGTCCTCCCGGGCGGTGGTCGCC
>NZ_BHYL01000427.1 GCF_003851725.1 Cellulomonas algicola
CATGGTGCTCGACGGGCTCCGGTTCCTCGCCGCGGCCGCGGTCGTCGCGTACCACCTCGCAGGCCGGCAGACGTCGGCCTGGGGACCGGACCAGGTGGAGCGCCTCGGCGACGTCCCTCGGTGGACGTCCTACGGGTCGCTCGGCCCGGAGCTGTTCTTCGTCATCAGCGGGTTCGTGGTGCTGCTGACCGCCTGGGGCCGCCCGACGGTCCGGCTGGTCGCCTCACGCCTCGCACGCCTGTACCCGGCGTACTGGGCGGGCGTGCTGCTCACCGGGGGGCTGCTGCTCGTGCTGTGGCCCGACGGCAAGGACGTGACCCCCGCGCAGGTGCTGGTCAACCTCACGATGGTGCAGTCCGCGCTCGGCGTCCCGCACGTCGACGGCGTCTACTGGACGCTCTGGGCGGAGCTGCGCTTCTACCTGCTCATCGGCCTCCTGTCGCTCGTCGGGCTGACCCGACGCCGGGTGCTCGCGGTCGCGCTCGTCTGGCCGTGGCTCGCGCAGCTCGCGCTGCACAGCGGGCTCACGGGCCTCGCGACCGCGCTCGTCGCGGACTACGCGTCGCTGTTCGCGGCCGGCATGGCGCTCTACGTGCTGCACCGCGACGGGCACCGGCTCGACGCGTGGCTCGTGGTCGCGGCGAACACCGTCCTCGCGGTGCTGCTCGTCGTCCCGTCGCGCGCCGCCGTCCTCGCCCGGACGACCGGCTACGAGCCGTCGCAGCTGCTGCTCGGGGTCGGCGTCGTGGTGTGCGTCGCGTTGGTCGCGTGCGCCGTCCTCACGCCGCTCGCACGGGCGCGGGCCACGTGGTGCGTGACGCTCGGTGCGCTCACGTACCCCGTCTACCTGGTGCACGACTACTGGGGCCTGTACGTCGTCCACCTCACGGCGCCGCACGTGCCGACGGCCGTCGCCCTGACGCTCGCGGTCGGTGCGGCGCTCGCGCTCGCGTGGCTCGTGCACCGGTGCGTCGAGCTGCCGTGCGGGCCCCGGGTGCGGCGCTGGTCCGAGCAGGCGCTCGCGCGGGTGCGCGGCGTGCTGCTTGACCGCGTGAACCGCGGGCCGCGTCTGGTGCGCGGCCTCGACGAGCTCCGCGTCCCCGGCTGACGCGGCCGGTCCGACCGTGCCCTGGCGCCAGCGCGCGGTGGCGCCTGACCGGTCCGACGGTCCGAGCGACAGGACCCGGTGACGTCGTCGGGCGTCAGGACCCGGGGACGCCGCCCACCGCTCCCGGCGGCAGCGAGCCGTCGCGGATCGCGGCGAAGAACGTGGGCGCCTGGTCGGGGTCGAGCAGGACCGTCGAGCCGACGTCGCCCGGGCGGTAGTCCATGTCGGCGATGGGCGGCGTGCCCGTGATGCCCTCGGGCCCGGTCGCGGCACGGAACGCGAGCGCGAGGCGCCCCATGTCGACGATGCCCGAGCCGTCGTCGACGGTGAGCGCGCCCGTCCCGGCGTCGACGAGCTTGACCTGCTGCGCGGGGTGCCACACGAGCGACGACGGCTGGATCTTCGCCATGACGGCGCTGACGAGCTGGCGCTGCCGCTCGGCGCGGCCCACGTCGCCCTTGAGGTCGGACTTGCGCATGCGCGCGAACGCGAGCGCCTCGGGTCCGCCGACGTCGTGGCACCCGGCGGTCCACACCATGCCGGAGTCGGCGTCGTTCACGTCCGCGTCGTGGCACAGGTGCACGCCGCCGACGGCGTCGACGACGTTCCCGACGCCCGCCATGCCGATCTCCGCGTAGTGGTCGACCGTCAGGCCGGTGAGCCCCTCGACCGTCCGGACCAGCAGAGGCGCCTGCCCCCACGCGAACGCGGCGTTGAGCTTGGACGCGCCGTGCTCGGGGATCTCGACGTACGTGTCGCGGGGGAGCGAGATGAGCGCCGTCGGTCCGTTCTCGGGGACGTGCAGCAGCAGGATCGTGTCGGTCCGTGCGCCCTCGGTGCCGTCGGCCGCGATGCCGCCGTCCGCGCGCGAGTCGGACCCGGTGAGCAGGTAGGTGGTGCCGGGGGTGTCGGCCGCGCCCGACAGCGCGGTGGTGTGCTGCACCTTGCCGTTCGCCCACAGCACGAGCCCGATGGGCCATGCGAGCAGGGCCACGAGGACGACCGCGACCGCAGCGAGCGTGAGCCGGCCGCGTCGACGTCGGGCCCCGGCGCCGGGCGCGCCTGCGGCGGGCACGTTCCCGGGCCCGCTCGGCCCGTTCGGCCCGCCGGGTCGCGGGCGGGCGGCTGCGACGGGTGCGGGCCGTGCTGCGG
>NZ_BHYL01000428.1 GCF_003851725.1 Cellulomonas algicola
GCCGGGAACAACGGGGGAGACGCGCTGCACGCAGGCGCCCTGCTCGCGCGGCGCGGTGCGCGCGTGCGGGTGGTCGCGACCGCGGACCGGCTGCACGAGGGCGGCCTCGCGGCGCTCCGGGCCGCCGGCGGACGGGTGCGGGGGCTCGTCGACGACGCGTCGGGGACGGGCGGGCCGTGGCCCGTGGTGACGGTCGCGGGAGCGGTCGACGAGGTCCTGGCCGCGGACGTCGTGCTCGACGGCGTGCTGGGGATCGGGGCACGCGGCGGCCTGCGCGGACCGGTCGCGTCGCTGGTCGAGGAGGTCCGCGCCGCGACCGGCGACGTGGACGGCCCGGTGGTCGTCGCGGTCGACCTGCCGTCCGGCATCGGCGTGAACGACGGGACCCGCACCGGCGCTGTGCTCGACGCCGACGTCACGGTGACGTTCGGCGGGGCCAAGCCCGGGCTGCTGCTGCCGCCCGCCGCCGCGTCGACGGGCCGCGTCGAGGTCGTCGACCTCGGTCTGGACCTGCCCGAGCGGCCCGACGTCGCGACCCTCCACACCGACGACGCGGCAGCCCTGTGGCCCGTGCCCGTGCGCGACGCGCACAAGTACTCGCGCGGCGTGGTCGGGGTGGTGGCGGGGACCCGCACCTACCCGGGAGCGGCCGTGCTCGCGGCGTCGGGTGCGGCGCTCGCGGGCGTCGGCATGGTCCGGTACGTCGGCGACGCGGGCGACGCCGTGCTCGCCGCCCGGCCGGAGGTCGTCGTCGGACCCGGCCGGGTGCAGGCCTGGGTCCTCGGGCCCGGGGTCTCGCCCGACGACGCCGCCCAGCGGCGACGCGTCCAGCGGGCGCTCGAGGGCGTGCTGCACCGCGGCGAGGCGGCGGTCGTCGACGCGGGCGCGCTCGACCTGCTGCCCGAGCGGGTCGGCGCGCACGTCGTCCTGACGCCGCACGCGGGTGAGGCCGCCCGGCTCCTCGCGCAGCGCGGTGTCGACGTCGAGCGGGCGGACGTCGAGGCGGAACCGCTGAGGTGGGCACGCGAGACGCACGACCGCACCGGCGCGACCGTGCTGCTCAAGGGTGCGACGACGGTCGTCGTCGGGTCGCACGGTGTCGTCTACGCGCAGTCGGACGCGCCGCCGTGGCTCGCCACCGCGGGCGCCGGCGACGTGCTCGCGGGCCTGCTCGGGGCGCTGCTCGCGGGACGCGTCGAGGACGTGCACGGCGACGCCACGCTGGCCCCCGCGCTCGCGGCGACCGCCGCGCTCGTGCACGGGCGGGCCGCGGACCGGGCCAACCCCGGCGGGCCCGTCACCGCGCTCGCGGTCGCGCACGCGCTGCC
>NZ_BHYL01000429.1 GCF_003851725.1 Cellulomonas algicola
CCTCATCCGCGGCGACTGGGGCGACGACGCGGCCATCGCGTGCTGCGTGTCCCCGATGCGGGTCGGCAAGCAGATGCAGTTCTTCGGTGCGCGCGTGAACCTCGCCAAGGCGTTGCTCTACGCGATCAACGGCGGCCGCGACGAGGTCACCGGGAAGCAGGTCGCGCCGGTCAGTGCGCCCGTCGAGGGCGACGTCCTCGACTACGACGACGTCATGGCGAAGTTCGACACGACGATGGACTGGCTGGCCCAGACCTACGTCGACGCGCTCAACTGCGTGCACTTCATGCACGACAAGTACGCGTACGAGCGCATCGAGATGGCGCTGCACGACCGCGAGATCCTGCGGACGCTGGCCTGCGGCATCGCCGGCCTCTCGGTCGTCGCGGACTCGCTGTCAGCGATCAAGTACGCCAAGGTGACCGCGCTGCGCACGACCGACGGGCTCGTCACCGAGTACGCGATCGACGGCGACTTCCCGACCTACGGCAACGACGACGACCGCGCCGACGACATCGCCGTGTGGATCGTCAACACGTTCATGGAGAAGATCCGCCAGTACCCGACGTACCGGAAGGCGCTGCACACGCAGTCGGTCCTGACGATCACGTCGAACGTCGTCTACGGCAAGGCCACGGGCTCGACCCCCGACGGCCGTCGCGCCGGCGAGCCGTTCGCCCCCGGCGCGAACCCGATGAACGGCCGCGACTCGCACGGCATGCTCGCCTCGGCGCTGTCCGTCGCGAAGCTGCCCTACTCGCAGTCGCAGGACGGCATCTCGCTCACGTCGTCGGTCGTGCCCTCGGGCCTCGGCCGCACGCGGGAGGAGCAGGTGACGAACCTGGTCGGTCTGCTCGACGCGTACACGCTGTCGAACGGCTACCACATGAACGTCAACGTCCTGAACCGCGAGACCCTGCTCGACGCGATGGAGCACCCGGAGAACTACCCGCAGCTCACCATCCGCGTCTCGGGCTACGCCGTGAACTTCGTGCGGCTCACCCGCGAGCAGCAGCTCGACGTCCTGTCCCGGACGTTCCACGGCGCGGTCTGACCGACGCTGCACCGCACGCACCCGTAGCAGTCCCGGCACCGACAGGAGCACGACGATGACGACCCAGACCGACCAGCGGAGCACCGGCGCCCCCGTGGTGGCGCTCGGCACGCCGCTGGTCGGCGGGTCGCACGAGCGGACCCACGGTGCCGGGACCGCCGGTCTCACCGAGGTCGAGGCCGAGCGGTCCGCCCGGCTCGCCGCGGTGCGGGCCGGCGACCTCGGGTCCGTGCACTCCTGGGAGCTCGTCACCGCGGTCGACGGCCCCGGGACGCGGCTCACGGTGTTCCTGGCCGGGTGCCCGCTGCGGTGCCTCTACTGCCACAACCCCGACACCATGGAGATGCGGCGCGGCACGGACGTCGCGGCCGACGACCTGCTGCGACGCGTGCAGCGCTACCGCGGCGTCATGAAGGCGACCGGCGGTGGCCTGACGATCTCCGGCGGCGAGCCGCTCATGCAGCCCGCGTACGTGCGGCGGCTGCTGCGCGGCGCCAAGGCGATGGAAGTGCACACCGCGATCGACACGTCGGGCTTCCTCGGCACGCAGCTCTCCGACGAGATGCTCGACGACGTCGACCTTGTGCTGCTCGACGTGAAGTCGGGCATCCCGGAGACCTACAGGAAGGTGACCGGTCAGGACCTCGCGCCGACCCTCGCGTTCGGGCGGCGGCTCGCCGAGCGCGGCACGCGCACCTGGATCCGCTTCGTCCTCGTCCCCGGCCTCACCGACGCGGTCGAGAACGTCGAGGCCGTCTCCGACTACGTCGCGTCGCTGGGGGAGTGCGTCGAGCGCGTCGAGGTGCTGCCCTTCCACCAGATGGGCCGCGACAAGTGGGACGAGCTCGGCATGCGCTACGAGCTCGGCGACACCGAGCCCCCGTCGCCCGAGCTCGTCGAGCGCGTCCGCGGCCAGTTCCGCGCGCGAGGCCTCACGACGTTCTGACCGGGGCGTCCCGCGCATGGCTCTGGCAGGCTGGCAGGACCACTCCCGAGCCGTGAGGAGCCCCCCGTGCGCAGCGCGATGTTCGGCAGCAGCCTCGAAGCCACCACCACCGACCGGTTCGCGCTGCAGAACGACAAGATGCTGCGCGTGCACCTCGACGGGGAGGTGCTCGCCCGGCAGGGCTCGATGGTCGCCTACCAGGGCGAGATGACCTTCGCCCACCAGGGCTCGGGCGGCGTGCAGAAGTTCCTCAAGAAGGCGTTCACCGGCGAGGGCGTCCCGCTCATGAAGGTCTCCGGTCGCGGCGACCTCTTCCTCGCCGACGACGCGTCCGAGGTGCACGTCGTGACGCTCGAGGGCGACTCGATCACCGTGAGCGGGCGCAACGTGCTCGCGTTCGACACGTCGCTGCAGTGGGACATCCGGCGCGTCGAGGGCGCGTCGATGATGGCCGGCGGCCTGTTCAACACCGTCTTCACCGGTGTCGGCCAGCTCGCCATCACGTCGTTCGGCCCGCCCGTCATCCTGAACGTCGACCAGCCGACCTACGCCGACGCGCAGTCCGCGATCGCGTGGTCGTCGACGCTGCAGACCGCCGCCAAGTCGTCGATGTCGGCGGGTGCGCTCGTCGGGCGCGGGTCCGGCGAGGCGCTGCAGATCGCGTTCTCCGGTCAGGGGTTCGTCATCGTGCAGGCGTCGGAGGGCCCGCGGGTCGTCCAGCAGAACGGCTGAGCCCCGGCGGTTCAGGGGTGAGCGGGCTCGTCGTCCGGCAGCGGGGCGCCCGCCAGGCGCGCGAGCAGGCGAAGGAGCTGGGCGCGCTCGTCCGGGTCGAGCGGGGCGAGGACGTCGTCCTGGGCCGCGAGGACGACGTCGTGGAGCTCGGCCAGGCGTCGGCGGCCGGCCGGTGTGAGCGCGACGGAGTTCCGCCGCCGGTCGTCCGGATCGGGCCGCCGGTCGACGACGCCCGCGGCGAGCAGGTCGGCCACGGCGCCGGCGACGTCGCTGCGGTCCAGCCCGACGAGCCGCCCCAGGTCGGCCTGGCTGAGCGCTCCGCGCTCGTCGAGCGCCGCGAGCATCGCGTAGTGGCTGCGGTGCGACCCGGACCAACGATGAGAAGCGCACCATGGACGCCGCGCACCGGCTCGACCACCTCGACCACCTCGACCTCGTCGCGCGCCTCGGCGCGGGCCTCGACGAGGGGCGCTTCGACGGGCTGCGCACGCTGCTGACCGCCGACGCGACCGTGACCACGCCCGGCGGGCACGCGGAGGGGGAGGACGCCGTCCTCGCCCAGGCGGCACGCAACCACGCTGCCGGGACCCGGTACCAGCACCGGTTCACCGACGTCGTCACCGACGTGCTGCCCGACGGCGCGACTGCGCACGTGCGCGCCAACCTCACCCTGCGCGTCGTCCCGTCCAGGGCGGACGCGCCGGTCACCGAGGCCGGCAGCGTCTACCGCCTGACGACCCGGCGCACCGCCGACGGCTGGCGGATCCGCGACCTCGTCGTCGAGCCGGTGTGGCGCACAGGTGAGGTGCCCGTGCCGGTCGCCGTCCGGTAGCGCCCGCGGGCGAAGGTGCTCCGCCCCGGCGCGTCAGAACGCCGCGATGCTGCCCGGTGCGCGCTGCGGCCGGGACAGCGTCCTGACCAGGGCGTCCTGTCCGTGGCGGCGCAGCGCGAGGTCCGAGAGCAGGCGGACGACGGGCACGAGCGTCGCGGCGTCGAAATCCGGGGTCGGCAGACCGACGCTCGAGGCCAGGTCGTCGCTGTGCACGACGATCTCCATGAACCGCGTGACGAGGAAGTCGTCGGTCGCGAGCGCGGCGCCCGTCCACGGCAGCACGACGACGTCGGGCGCGGACGCGAGCACGTCGTCGAGGCGCCCCAGGATCTCGCGGGCCTCGGCCGCGACGGCCTCGGGGCCGACGGTCGCCTCGTCCTCGGAGCGGGTCCGCACGCCCACGTTCGCCGGCCCGTCGAGGTCCTGCTGGATCCACGCCGCCTGCGCGTAGTGCTGGTCGACCGTGAGCGGCTCGGTGTCGACCGCGGCCGGCTGGCCCGTGAGCACCTCGACGACGCGCAGCGGCTGGACGACGAGGTGCCGCGCGAGCGCGCCGACGCTCATGCCCGCGCACGACGACTCGTCGTGCCAGGCGGCGGCGACCTCGGGCCGTGCGACGAGGTCGACGAGCAGACGGGTCGCGGGGACGAGGGCGGTCCGGTCGAGGTCGCCGGCGAAGGTCAGGGGCGGGAGCGTGATCGACACCCGGCCACCCTCGCGCACCGCGGTGACCTGGCGCAACGCGCGCCTCGGGCCGGGGACGGGGGAGGCGC
>NZ_BHYL01000430.1 GCF_003851725.1 Cellulomonas algicola
GCCCGCGGCACGAGGGCCAGGGCACGATCGAGGTGCTGTGCGCCGACGACGACCTCGCGGGCGCGCTGCTCGCGGAGATCCGCACGGCGATGACCGAGCGGTCGGTGCTGCGCGGGCAGGTCGTCACGTTCCAGGGGTCGCCCTACCAGCCGGGCGCGGGCGGCGTGACGTTCGTGCGGCGGGAGACCGTGCCGCGGGCCGACGTCGTCCTGCCCGACGGCACCCTCGACCGCGTCGAGCGCCAGGTGCTCGCGGTCGCCCGCCACCGCGACACCCTCCGTGACGCGGGCCAGCACCTCAAGCGTGGCGTCCTGCTCTACGGCCCGCCCGGGACGGGCAAGACGCACACCGTCCGCCACCTCGTCGGCGCCGCCGAGGGCACGACGGTGATCCTCCTCGCCGGGCCGTCGCTCGCGCTCGTGTCGCTCGCGGCCGAGACCGCCCGCGCGCTTCAGCCCGCGATCGTCGTCCTCGAGGACTGCGACCTCGTCGCCGAGGACCGGTCGTTCAGCCACGGCCCGCAGCCGCTGCTGTTCGAGGTCCTCGACGCGCTCGACGGGTTGGCGTCCGACGCCGACGTGACGTTCCTGCTCACGACGAACCGCGCCGACCTGCTGGAGCGGGCCCTCTCGCAGCGACCCGGCCGCGTCGACCTGGCCGTCGAGATCCCGCTGCCCGACGACGACGCGCGCCGCCGCCTGTTCGCGCTCTACACCCGCGGGCTGCCGTTCGGGGACGACGCCCTCGACCGCGCGACCGCCCGGACGTCCGGCGTGACGGCGTCGTTCGTCAAGGAGGCCGCCCGACGGGCCGTCCTGCTCGCGGCCGAGGCCGGACGCCCCGTCGGGGACGACGACCTCGACGCGGCCGTCGACGAGATGCTGCAGGACTCCGAGCGGGTGACGCGCTCCCTGCTCGGCGCGGCCCCCGAGGGTCTCGACGACGCGCTCGGCGCGGGCGCGTCCTGATCCGGCCGCGCACAGCGCACGAGCCCTGAGCGGCCCGGCAGCCCGGCGAAGGGCCCGGTCACCCGCCGGCCGTGACGAGGCAGCGACGGGCCCACCGCGGTCCCGGCACGCGCTCGGGTGGCCGCGTCGCGGCCGCGACGCGGCGGCGTCCGCGGACGTCGGGTCAGAGC
>NZ_BHYL01000431.1 GCF_003851725.1 Cellulomonas algicola
CGCCCGACGACCGCGGCCCCCGCGGCCGGCGACCGGCTCGTGGTGCCGTCGTGAGCGCCCCGGCCGCCGTCCTGGGCGACGGGACGACCGCCCGTTCGCGCGCCACCGGGCGCTGGCGCCGCTGGCGGCTCCCCCTGGCGATCGTGGGCCTGCTCGTGCTCGTCGGGCTGCTCGCCGCGCTGCCGACGCCCCGCACCTCGACGGACCCCTTCGCGCCCGACAACCCCGCGCCCAGCGGGGCGCGCGCCGCCGCGCAGATCCTGCAGCGGCAGGGCGTCGAGATCCGGTACGTGACGCGGCTCGGCGACGCCGTCGCGCAGGCGCGCGCGGGCTCGACGCTGCTCGTCGTCAACGGTGACCTCCTGCTCGACCAGGCCGCGGTGGACGCGGTCGTCGGGACGGAGGCCGACCTCGTGGTCGTCGACTCGCCGTGGCTGCTCGAGTCGGCGACCGACGGCGTCTCGGGGGACGCCGGCTACTGGCCCGACGGCGACCTGCCCGCCGCGTGCGACGACCCCGACGCGATCGCGGCCGGCACGATCACCGCGGCGCCCGGCCTCCAGGCCCTGAGCGACGACGCGGTCGTGTGCTTCCCCGCAGCCGACGACCCGACCGTCGGCGCGTACGCCGTGGTCGACGGCGAGCGGCGCGTCACCGCGCTCTCCGACGGGCGCATCCTCACGAACGCGCTCCTCGCCGAGGAGGGCAACGCCGCGCTCGTCCTGCGCGCGCTCGGACGGCACGAGCGGCTCGTCTGGTACCTGCCGTCGGCCTTCGAGACCATGGGCGAGGCGAGCGGCCCGGGCACGGGCGACATCCTGCCGCCGTGGGTCCCCGTGCTCGGCCTGCAGCTGCTCGTCGTGGTGCTCGTCGCGGCGGTCTGGCGCGGACGGCGGCTCGGCCGCATCGTGCCCGAGCCGCTGCCCGTCGTCGTCCCGGCGGCGGAGACCACCCGCGGGCGCGGACGCCTCTACCGCAGGTCACGCTCGTACGGCCACGCCGCCGCCGCGCTGCGCGCGGGGACCGCCGCACGGTGCGCCGCCCGGCTCGGGCTGCCCCGCTCGGCCGAGCCCCACGCGCTCGTCGACGC
>NZ_BHYL01000432.1 GCF_003851725.1 Cellulomonas algicola
CCACCGCCACGGAACCCCGGACCCGCGGGTCGTCGCCCGCGGCCCCCGGACCCCCGGACCCCCGGACCACCAGGAAGGGCCTCATGACCACGGACGACGCCGTCCTCACCGACCGCCCGCGCGGCACCGCACGCGCCGGGCGCCCCGCGCCTCGCGTGCCGGGCCGGAGCCCGCTCACGTGGGCACGCCGCGGCGGGCTGTCCGCCCTCGTCTTCGCGCTGCCGCTGCTGCTGGTCTTCGGCGTCTTCTCGTGGTGGCCGATCGTCTCGGCCGTCGTGATGAGCTTCCAGCAGACGAACCTCATCGACCCGCCGACGTTCGTGGGGCTGGAGAACTTCCAGGCGATCTTCGCGGACCCGCTGCTGCCGAAGGTCGTGCGCAACACCGCGTGGTTCGCGCTGCTCGCGCTCGTCTTCGGGTACCCGATCCCGCTGGTGGGCGCCGTGCTCATGAGCGAGCTGCGCCGGCGCAAGGGCCTGTACTCGGTGCTCGCGTACCTGCCGGTGGTCGTGCCGCCGGTCGTCGCTGTGCTGCTGTGGAAGTTCTTCTACGACCCGCGCCCGCAGGGGGTCTTCAACACGATCCTCGGCTGGGTCGGCCTGGGGCCGTACTCGTGGCTCAACGACCAGGCGATGGCGATGCCGTCGCTCGTGCTCGAGGCGACGTGGGCGGCCGCCGGCGGGACGGTGATCATCTACCTGGCCGCCCTGATCGGCGTGCCGTCGGAGCTCTACGACGCGGCCGAGGTCGACGGCGCGTCGGTGTGGCGCAAGGTGTGGCACGTGACGATGCCGCACCTGCGCGGCGTGCTGTTCATCACCCTGATCCTGCAGGTCATCGGCACCGCACAGGTGTTCCTCGAACCGTTCCTGTTCACCAACGGCGGCCCGAACCACGCGACGCTGACCGTGATGCTGTGGGTCTACCAGCTCGCGTTCACGTCGATCGGCAACAGCTTCGGCGAGGCGACGGCGCTCAGCCTGCTCCTCGCGGTCGTCCTCGCCGTGCTGTCGCTCGTCTACTTCCGCCTGACCCGCAGCTGGAGCCAGTCGTGACCACCGTGCAGACCCCGTCGTCCCCGAGCCCCGCGCAGGCCGTGGTCGCGCCGGCCCCCGTCGACGCACCCCCGCGGCGGCTCGGCCGTCGGCGGCTCGTCGTCGACTCCGGCGAGCGCGGCGCGCTGTCGACCGCGGACTGGCGCCGCCCGCTCGTCAAGCACACGTGGCGCACGATGCACCTCCTGCTGCTCGTGCTGCTCGTCGTGTGGTGCCTCGGCCCGCTGCTGCTGCTCGGCACGTTCGCGTTCACGCCGACGCAGGACATCCAGAGCACGCCGCTCGCGTTCTTCCCGAACGGCGCGACGACGCACAACGTCGAGATGGCGTGGAACAGGTACCACATCGGCCAGTTCTTCATGAACACCGTGTGGGTGGCCCTGGGCTCGTGGCTCGTGCAGGTCGTCGTCGCGACGACCGGCGGGTTCGTGCTGTCGGTGCTGCGGCCGGCGTGGGCGCGGGCCCTCAACTGGGCGGTGCTCGCGACGCTGTTCGTGCCCGCGGTCGTGCTGCTCGTGCCGCTCTACAAGATCGTCGTCGACCCGCCGGTCGGGCCGAGCCTCATCAACAGCTACCTCGCGGTGTGGCTGCCCGCCGGGGCCAGCGCGTTCAACGTGGTGCTCGTCGCGCGGTTCTTCGACTCGCTGCCGCGCGAGATCTTCGAGGCCGCCCGCATGGACGGCGCCGGACCGTTCCGGCTGTTCCGCAGCATCGTCCTGCCGATGAGCAAGCCGATCATCGGCGTCGTCTCCGTGTTCGCGGTGATCGCGTCGTGGAAGGACTTCCTGTGGCCCTTCCTCGTCCTCAAGTCGGACACGGTCAAGCCGCTGTCGGTCTACCTGCAGTCGATGGCGAACGTCGACAAGGGCACGCTCATGGCCGCGCTCGCGATCTCGACGCTCATCCCGATCGCGATGTTCCTCGTCTTCCAGCGCATGTTCCTGCGGGGTGCGGGGCTCGGGGGAGCGGTCAAGGGCTAACGACGTTTTTCTGACGTGCTGTCGGATCAGGATCACGGCGGCGGCGACCCC
>NZ_BHYL01000433.1 GCF_003851725.1 Cellulomonas algicola
TCGCCCGTGCGCGCACCGGTGGCGGCCGCGACCGCGCGCGAGACGAGGTGGCGCAGGTCGCGGGCCTCGTCGGGCAGGCCGACCGGTGCGGGCACGTCGGCGGCGAGCCGCACGGCGGCACCGAAGATCCCGGGCTGCACGGTCGTCTGGTTGGCGCCGGTCCCGCGCAGCTCGTGCGGCCGGTCGGCCGTGAGCAGGAGCAGCGGGACGCCCGCGTGGTGCGCCTCGAGGACCGCGGGGTGCAGGTTCGCGACGGCCGTGCCCGACGTGGTGACGACGGCGACGGGCCGCGCGCCGTCCTCGTCGTGGGCCGCCGCACGCGCGAGCCCGAGGGCCAGGAACCCGGCGGACCGCTCGTCGATCCGCACGTGCAGGCGGATGGCGGGGGCACCGGCGGGACGCTCGTCGTCGGGACGGGCGGCGTCCGCGAGCGCGTACGCGAGCGGCGCGCTGCGCGACCCGGGGGCGAGCACGACGTCCCGGACGCCGAGCGTGGCGAGCGCCTGCACGAGCACGCGTGCGGCCGTCGTGGCCGGGCTCGGGTCGCGTGGCTGCGTCGTCACGTCGGACATCATGCCGTCCACGTCGCCCGCGGGCCGGTCGCGTCGCCCGCCGGGGTCCCGGTGGGCGAGCCGGTCGGGTCGCCCGTCGGGATCCCGGTGCCGCGTGGGCCACGGGCACCGGCGACCGCGAGGACGTCGTCGAGCCGGCGGTGCCAGCGTGCGGTCAGCGCGTCGTCGGCCGCGTGCGCCGCGAGCAGCCGCGCGTCCGGCACGGGACGGCGCACGGGCACCGCACCGTCGACCGGCAGGAGCGGGTCGGCGACGACGTCGGCCGTGAGGAGCTGCGCGGTCGCGAGGCCGCACGCGTACGGGAGCTCGGGCAGCGCGGCCGCGAGCGCGACGCCGGCCGCGAGCCCGACCGACGACTCGAGCGCGGACGACACGACGACCGGCAGGCCGCAGTCCTCGGCGATCCGCAGGCACGCGCGCACCCCGCCGAGCGGCTGGACCTTGAGCACGAGCACGTCGGCCGCGCCCGCGCGCGCGACGGCGAGGGGGTCGTCGGCCCGCCGGACGGACTCGTCGGCGGCGATCGGGACGTGCGTGCGGCGGCGCAGCGCGGCGAGGTCGTCGACGGTCGGCACGGGCTGCTCGGCGTACTCGAGCCCACCAGCGGCGCGGTCGAGCACCGCGAGTCGGGCGACCGCGGTGTCGACGTCCCACGCGGCGTTGGCGTCGACGCGGATCGCACCGCCAGGTCCGAGCGCGTCGCGGACCGCTTCGAGCCGGGCGACCTCGTCGTCGACGGTCTGCCCGGGCTCGGCGACCTTGACCTTGGCGGTCCGGCAGCCGCCCGAGGCGCGGACGATCCGGTGCGCGGTCGCGGCGTCGACCGCGGGCACGGTCACGTTGACCGGGACGGTCGCGCGGACAGGTTCGGGCCACCCCTGGTCGGCGGCCTCGCGTGCCGCACGCCACCACGCGGCGGACTCGGTCGCGTCGTAGTCCCAGAACGGGCTGAACTCGCCCCACCCGGCGTCCCCGCGGACGAGGACCCCGTCGCGGCTGGTCAGGCCGCGGAACCGGGTCCGCATCGGCACGGACCAGACGACCGGGGACGGCGTGGCGGGCATCGGGCCAGCGTACGTCGGCCGCCGGGCGCTCCCGGACGGCCGTCGGCCCGGTGGGGCACCGCGGGGCCGGTCGTCGGGCGCGGTCCGCCGGCGACGTCTCAGCGGGCGACGGCGAGGAGCAGGTCGCGAGCGGTCGGCCGGACCGGGCGGTCCTCCGAGAGGGCAGTGACGACGGCACCGTCGACGAGCGCGACGGCGACGGCGGGCGCGAGCTCGAGCCCGACGGCCGCGATGACGCGTGCGACCACCTCGTCGACCTCGGCGCGCCCGTCGGCGAAGGCCCGCGCGAGGGTGCGGTTGCGGCCGGACCCGAGCAGGTGCTCGTACTGCGCACGCACGGCGTCGTCGTCGCCGGGGGGCAGGACGGCGGCTGCGACGACGTCGGCGGCGGCGTGGGCGCCCGTCGGCGGCCCGGCGTCGAGCGACGCGAGGACGGCGCTCGCGTTCTGCGCCCACGACCGGGCGAGGACGCTGCCGGCGGCGGTCGCAAGCTCGTCGAGGTCGGCGAAGTAGTAGGTCGTCGCGGACAGCGACGCGCCGGCCGCGGCCGCGACCCGGCGGTGCGTGAGGGCTCCGGGCCCTTCGCGCAGCACGAGGTCGGCGGC
>NZ_BHYL01000434.1 GCF_003851725.1 Cellulomonas algicola
GTGGGGGAGCGGCGACGCAGGCCGTCAGGTCGGTCCGGACGTCGCCCGCGGGCCGCTCGGGTTCGTCGTCGTCGACCGGTCCGGGCAGGAGGCGTCCGAGGAGGCCGGTGTCGAGCCGACCGGCGCGCACGTCGGGGTCGGCGAGCACGCGGCGCAAGAACCCGACGTTGGTGCGGACGCCCAGCACGACGGTCCCGGCGAGGGCCGCGTCGAGCCGGCGCAGCGCCTCGGCCCGGTCCGCGCCGTGCGCGACGACCTTGGCGAGCATCGGGTCGTACGTCGTGCCGATCTCCAGCCCGGGCCGCAGCGCGCTGTCGACGCGCACGCCGTCGCCGGACGGCTCGTCGAGGACCAGGACCGTGCCGGTGGTCGGCAGGAAGTCGCGCGACGTGTCCTCGGCATAGACGCGCGCCTCGACCGCGTGCCCGGACAGGTGGACGTCGTCCTGCGCGAACGTCAGCGGCCCGCCCGCGGCGACGCGCAGCTGCTGCTCCACGAGGTCGAGCCCGGTGACGAGCTCGGTGACGGGGTGCTCGACCTGGAGCCGAGTGTTCATCTCCATGAAGAAGAACTCCGTGGGCGCCTCGTCCGAGACGAGGAACTCGACGGTCCCGGCCCCCACGTAGTCGACGCTGCGGGCGACGTCGCACGCGGCGGCACCGATCCGGGCGCGCGTGGCCTGGTCGAGCAGCGGCGACGGTGCCTCCTCGACGACCTTCTGGTGCCGCCGCTGCAGCGAGCACTCGCGCTCACCGAGGTGGACGACGTGCCCGTGGGGGTCGGCGAGCACCTGCACCTCGATGTGCCGCGGCGCCGTCACGAGGCGCTCGATCAGCAGCGTGTCGTCGCCGAACGCCGCGGCGGCGACACGGCGGGCCGCGACGAGCGCGTCGACGAGGTCCTCGGCCCGCTCGACGACCGTCATGCCCTTCCCGCCACCCCCGGCGGACGGCTTGACGAGCACCGGGTACCCGACGCGGTCGGCGGCCGCGCGCGCGTCGTCGTCCGTCGACCCGGCGAGCGAGGCGCCCGGGATCACCGGCACCCCGGCCGCGGCGACGTGGTCCTTGGCGCGGATCTTGTCGCCCATGACGTCGAGCGCACGGACGCCCGGCCCGACGAAGACGATCCCGGCGTCCGTGCAGGCCCGCGCGAGCTCGGCGTTCTCGGACAGGAACCCGTACCCGGGGTGCACGGCGTCGGCACCGGCGACGCGCGCGGCCCGCACGACGGCGTCGACGTCGAGGTAGCTGGCACGCGGCTCCGCGGGTCCGAGCCGGACGGCGGTGTCCGCGAGCGCGACGTGCCGCGCGTCGCGGTCGGCGTCGGAGTACACGGCGACCGACCGGATGCCGAGGCGTCGCAGCGTCGCGATCACGCGGCAGGCGATCTCCCCACGGTTGGCGACGAGGACGGACCCGAACAGCGGCGCCGCGGACGGTCCCGCGTCGGCAGCCGCCGGTGACGCGTGGTGGGACGTCGTCCTGGACAGGTCCGTCGCCGTCGACGCGGTCGCGGTCGTGGCGCCCGAGGGTTCGGTCGTGGTCACGGCGTCACATCCGGAACAGCGCGGGTCGGGGCGCGTCGAGCGGGACGGTCGCGCACACGTCGAGCGCCATGCCGAGCACGCGGCGGGTGTCGAGCGGGTCGATCACGCCGTCGTCCCAGAGCCGCGCGGTCGACCAGTACGGGCTGCCCTGCGTCTCGTACTGCGTCCGGAGCGTGGCGCGGAAGGCGTCCTCGTCGGCGGCGGGCC
>NZ_BHYL01000435.1 GCF_003851725.1 Cellulomonas algicola
CCCCGCGGCCGGCGACGAGCCACACGACCAGGACGACGAGGAGCAGCGGGATCCCGAGGACGACGACGCGCCGCACCCAGTACACGCGGGCGGGCAGCGGGCCTGCGGGCCGGACGACGCCCATCGCACCCCCTCGGTCGGCTTCTCGGTCGGTCGGTCGTCGCGTCGACCGGGCTCTCGCGCGCGGTGCGGCCTGACGCGCGACCACAGTACGGCGGCGGCGCACGGTGACCGGGCCCGACTCGCGGGCCGAGACGCACGGGCGGACGTCGGCGCCCGCCCCGGCCGGCGGCGCACCCACCCGGGCGTGGGCGGCGTCGGGGAGGATGTCCGGGTGTCCCCGACGTTCGACGCCGCCGGCGTGCGCGACGACGTCGTCGCGTGGTTCGACGAGCACGCCCGCGACCTGCCGTGGCGCGCGCCGGACCGCACGCCGTGGGGCGTCCTGGTCAGCGAGGTCATGCTGCAGCAGACGCCGGTCGTCCGGGTCGAGCCGGCGTGGCGCGCGTGGATGACGCGTTGGCCGACGCCCGCCGATCTGGCGGCCGCGAGCACGGCCGACGTGCTGCGGGCGTGGGACCGGCTCGGCTACCCGCGGCGCGCGCTGCGGCTCCAGGAGTGCGCGCGGGCGGTCGTCGAGCGGCACGGCGGCGAGGTCCCCGACGACGAGGCCGCGCTGCTCGCCCTGCCCGGGATCGGCTCGTACACCGCAGCGGCCGTGCGGGCGTTCGCGTTCGGGCGCAGGTCCGTGGTGCTCGACACGAACGTCCGGCGGGTGATCGCGCGCGTCGCGGCGGGGACGGCCCTGCCCGCGCCGTCGCAGACCGTCGGCGAGGTCGCGCTGGCAGGCACGTTCGTGCCCGACGACGACGCGACGGCGGCACGCTGGGCGGCGGCGTCGATGGAGCTCGGCGCGCTCGTCTGCGCGGCGCGGTCGCCGCGCTGCGACGCATGCCCGGTCGCCGACCGCTGTGCGTGGCGCGCGGCGGGTCGCCCCGGTGACGAGCACGCCGCCCGACGGCGCACGCAGGCGTGGGCGGGGACGGACCGGCAGGTGCGCGGGCGCGTCATGGCGCTGCTGCGCGAGGCGATCGGCCCGGTGCCGCAGGACGCGATCGACGCCGTCTGGCCGGACGCCGTGCAGCGCGAGCGGTGCGTGGACGCGCTCGTCGCGGACGGTCTCGTCGTGCGCGTCCCGGGCCGCGACGACGACGCGCCGCCGACCTACCGCCTGCCCGCTTGACGGTCGTCGTGCGAGCCGCGACGGTGCGGGCATGCGCCTCTACGACGTCGTCCGCTACCCGCTCGACCGGTTCGACAGCGCGGGCGTGCTGCTCGAGGCCGTCCCGCCCACGACCGGGGCGACGAGCGTGCACGTCGCACGGCTCGACGCGGGCGGCACGATCGGCCGGCACCGGGCGGTGCGGCGGCAGGTGCTCGGCGTCGTGTCGGGGGACGTCGAGGCGCAGACCGACGACGAGCCGCGCG
>NZ_BHYL01000436.1 GCF_003851725.1 Cellulomonas algicola
CGCGTGGCTCGACCGGGCGCGGACGGCC
Organism: Cellulomonas algicola; assembly: GCF_003851725.1. Taxonomy (GTDB): domain Bacteria; phylum Actinomycetota; class Actinomycetes; order Actinomycetales; family Cellulomonadaceae; genus Cellulomonas; species Cellulomonas algicola. Next base: position 29 of record NZ_BHYL01000436.1, read on the forward strand.
GACCCCGCGACCGCCCGTGCGCTGGTCGCCGAGGCGTGGCGCAGCGCCGGGGCGCAGGAGCGCGCGACGCTCGTCCGTGCGCTGCGGTCCCGCCTGTCCCCGGACGACGAGCCGTTCCTCGACGCGGCGCTCGCGGACCGCTCGGTCGCGGTGCGGGCCGCGGCCGTCGGCGTGCTGGCCCATCTGCCGTCGTCGGCGTTCGTGGCCCGGTGCGCCGAGCGCGCGCTCGCCTCCGTGACGGTCACCCGGCGCATGCTGCGCGACCACCTCATCGTCGAGCTCCCCGAGCCGGAGGCCGACGACCCCTTCGCCGCGCCCGCACCCGGTGCCGGGGCCAAGGCGGCGCTGCTCACCCGGCTGGTCGAGGTCACGCCGCTGTCCGCCTGGGACCGGCTCGGTCGGGACCCCGGCACCCTCGCGCAGCTGGCCGCCGCCGCCGACGCCGGGCCGCTGCTGGACGGCTGGACGGCCGCCGCGGAGCGCGAGCACGACCCGCGGTGGGCGCGTGCGCTGCTGCGCGCGAGCCCCGGGC
>NZ_BHYL01000437.1 GCF_003851725.1 Cellulomonas algicola
GACGCGACCACGGCGCGCGCGGCGGCGGGCCTCGGCGGCACGCCTGCGGAGCGGACCTCGGCCGGGCTGGCGACGACCACAGCGGGCGCCGCCGGGACGGCCGGTACCGCGCACGCGAGTGCCGCGACGACGTCGGCAGCGGGTGGGGCCGGGACGGACGCGACGTCGACCGGTGAGGGCCGTCAGGCCGTGCTCGTCGGGTACGGCCTCGCGGACCCGGGTGCCACGCGTCGTCCCCGCGGCGGCGCGCCGACGGGAGCGGCGGCCTCGACGGCGGGCGGAGCGGGCACGGCGGCGACCGGGACGTCCGCGGGCGGTGCCGTCTCCCCGACCACGGGCGGCACGTCGCGGGCGTCGGCCCACGCGCTCGCCAAGCCCCCGGTGCGCAAGCTCGCCCGCGAGCTCGGCGTCGACCTCGACTCCGTGACGCCGACCGGCCCGGGCGGGATCGTCACGCGCGAGGACGTCCTCGCGCACGCCGCGCAGGCCGAGGCGCGCACGCTCGCGACGTACCCCGGCGACGACAAGCCGTGGCTCGCGAGCGGCACGGTCTCGCCCGACGGCCGCCAGACGCGCGTCCCCGTGAAGTCGGTGCGCAAGCGCACCGCCGAGGCGATGGTGACCAGCGCGTTCACCGCCCCGCACGTCACGGTCTTCCACACGGTCGACGTCACGCGCACGATGCGGCTCGTCGAGCGGCTCCGCGGGGAGAAGGAGTTCGCCGACGTGCGCGTCACGCCGCTGCTGATCGCGGCGAAGGCGCTCATGCTCGCGGTGCGCCGCCACCCGGAGATCAACGCGTCGTGGGACGACGCCGCGCAGGAGATCGTCTACAAGCACTACATCAACCTGGGCATCGCCGCCGCGACCCCCCGCGGGCTCGTCGTCCCGAACGTCAAGGACGCGCACCGCCTGAGCCTGCTGGAGCTCGCGCGCGGGCTCGGTGAGCTCACGGCCACCGCGCGCGCGGGTCGCACGTCGCCGTCGGACATGGCCGACGGGACCATCACGATCACCAACGTCGGCGTCTTCGGCATCGACACGGGCACGCCGATCCTCAACCCCGGCGAGGCCGGGATCCTCGCGTTCGGCGCGATCCGGCTCCAGCCGTGGGTGCACAAGGGCAAGGTCAAGCCGCGGCACGTCACGCAGCTCGCGCTGTCGTTCGACCACCGTCTCGTCGACGGCGAGCTCGGCGCGCGGGTGCTCGCCGACGTCGCGTCGGTGCTGGCCGACCCCGCGCAGGGACTCGTCTGGGGCTGACGGACGCACCTGGCGTGGAAGGTCCGTCACACCCGGCGCGACGGACCTTCCGCGCGAGCGACGACGAGGCCGGCGGACGTGCGGTGCCGGCCGGTGAACCGCCGGGTCGTCAGGTGGACGCGAGCGGCTGAGCGGTCGCGACCAGGCGTCGCTCGACGACGATCGCGACGATGCCGAGGACGATCGCCAGCGCCTCGGTGATCGCGGAGATCCACTCGTTCGTGCCCTCCCAGCGCGAGTGCACGCCGAACAGCCCGACGGTCGTCGCGACGACGAACGCGCCGAGCGTCGCGGCGCCGAACGCGATCGCGCCGAGCAGCGGCCACACGGACCGCCAGACGAGCAGCAGCACGCCGAGCACGAGGCCGGCGACGCCGTTGAGCAGGAACGCCTGGCCGACGACGTCGACGTTCTTCATGCCGTCGTTCCACAGGATCAGGTGGACGACGGCGGACGCGACCACGCACACGGCCAGCACGACGCGCAGGCCGAGCGCGATGGGGCGGCGACCCGCGACCGTGCGCGGGGTGCCGGTGGTGGGAGCGGTCATGGCGGTCACGCCTTCCCGGGCAGCACGGCGCCGTCGGCGACGTGCACCTCGACAGGGGGGAGCGGCTCGGGTGCCGGGCCGGACACGTTCGTGCCGGTCAGGTCGAACACCGAGCCGTGGCAGGGGCAGCTGAGCTCGTCGCCGTCGACGACGACCGTGCAGCCCTGGTGGGTGCAGACCGCGGACAGGGCCACGACGGTCCCGACCTCGGGCTGCACGAGGAGGATCGGCTTGCCGTCGGCGCCGGTCGCGGAGATCGCGCCGCCCACGGGGATGTCGGAGACCTGCGCGAGCGCGCCGTCGGCCGCGGGTGTCGACCCGCCGCCACCACCGCCCCCTGACCCGCCGTCGCCGGACCCGCCCGACGAGCAGGCGGCGAGCACGCCCGCGGCGGCGACGCCCATCGTCACGAGACCGGCGCGCTGCAGCACCTGCCTGCGGTCGAGGCATCCGCCGCACGCGTGCGCGGCGGCGGGGGCGTCGGTGGAGAGGGCGGGGGACTCCTGGATCTGCGGCATCGCGGCCTCCGGTGCTGGGCTCCGTCGTGTCACCGGTTCAACGGTGGCACGCGTCGGGAGGTTCAGCGTTCCGGCAGGTCGGTGTGCGCACCGGGTGCGGCGGCGGCCTCGCGGCGGGCCGCGTCGGCGTCCGCGACGGTCGCGGTGACCCCGCCGATCGCCGTGACGGGGCCGCCCGCGGTGCGCGGCGTCTCGACGTCCGGGTCGGCGGCGGGCGGCGTGGTGCCCTCGCTCTCGGCCAGGCGCCCCTCGATGCCGGACACGGTCCGCAGCGGCAGCTCGGGCAGCAGGATCGTCAGGACCACGCCGACGACCATGATGCAGGCGGCGATCAGCAGCACCAGGTCGACGGACTGCGCGAAGCCCTCGAGGAACGGCTGCGCGAGCCGTGGGTCGAGCGAGCCGATGAACGACGAGTCGTCGAGCGACGGCAGCGACCCGCTGCCCTGGATCGCGTCGGCCACCGCGGCGTTCGCGGGGTTGCTCAGCACGGCACGGTCGGTGAGCGCGGCCTGGAGCTCGGGCGTCGGGAGCAGGCGGGCGAACGCGTCGCGGATGTTGCCGCCGACCGTCGAGAACAGGATCGACAGGAAGACGGCCGTCCCGAGCGTGCCGCCCATCTGCCGGAAGAACAGCGACGACGACGTCGCGACGCCCATGTCGCGGATCGCGACCGCGTTCTGCACCGCGAGCACGAGCGGCTGCATCGTCAGGCCCAGGCCCAGGCCGAACACGACCGACGCCGCGAAGATCTGCCAGAACGGCGTCTCGACCGCGAGCCGCGAGAACAGCAGCGCGCCGACGACCATGAGCATCGTCCCGATGACGGGGAACACCTTGTACCGTCCGGTCCGGGCGGTCGTCTGACCGGCGATGACGGACCCCGACATGATCCCGACGGTGAACGGGATGAGCGTGAGGCCGGCCTCGGTCGGCGTCTGGCCGCGGACGATCTGCAGGTACAGCGGCAGCGTCGCGAGCCCGCCGAACATGCCGAGGCCGATGACGACGTTGGCGGCCGCGCCCACGCCGAACGTCCGGTTGCGGAACAGGTAGAGCGGGAGGATCGCGTCCTGCCGGGCGCGCCGCTCCGCGAGCCAGAACAGCAGCAGCCCGACGGCGCCCGTCACGTAGCAGCCGATCGAGCGCGTCGACGACCAGCCCCACTCGCGGCCCTGCTCGGCGACGACCAGCAACGGCACCAGCGCGACCACGAGCGCGAGCGCGCCCGGCCAGTCGATGCGGTGCTCGACCCGCTGCAGCGGCGGCAGGTGCAGCACCCGCCAGATCACCACGAACGCGAGGACGCCGATCGGCACGTTCACCAGGAACACCCACCGCCACCCGGTGATCCCCAGGATCTCGTCGGCACCCGCGAAGAACCCGCCGATGACCGGCCCGAGCACCGACGACGTGCCGAACACCGCGAGGAAGTACCCCTGGTACCGCGCGCGCTCCCGTGGCGCGACCAGGTCGCCGAGGATCGTGATGGCCAGCGCCATGAGACCGCCCGCGCCCAGCCCTTGCAGCCCGCGGAACATCGCGAGCTCGTACATCGACCCCGCGGTGCCGGACAGCAGCGAGCCCGTGACGAACAGCCCGATCGCCAGCAGGTAGAACGGCTTGCGGCCGTAGATGTCGGAGAGCTTGCCGTACAACGGCGTCGAGATCGTCGCCGTGAGCAGGTACGCCGTCGTCACCCACGCCTGCAGCGACAGGCCGTGCAGGTCGTCGCCGATCGTGCGGATCGACGTCGCGACGATCGTCTGGTCGAGCGCCGCCAGGAACATGCCCAGCATGAGCCCGCCGAGGATCGTGCGGATCTCCCGGTGGGTCGGGGCGTGGAACGTGG
>NZ_BHYL01000438.1 GCF_003851725.1 Cellulomonas algicola
GACGCACACGGCGAGCGCCGCGGGCTCCCGGGGGGAGGGCCTGCGGCGCTCGCGCGTCCGCTGACCGCCGAGCCCCTCGGCGTCCCCGCTGCCGGCCGCCGCCCGCGTCGTGCGTCGCCGGACCCGGCGATCCGGCCGCGGCGCGTCAGAGCCAGGGCGCGCACGGACCGCTGCCGAGCAGCGCGAGCCCCGTGAGGTCGCCGGCCTGGAAGTCCGTGACCGACGGGTCCGTGCTGGGCGCCATGAGCTGGGTCGGGTCGTCGACGTGACCGAGCCCGACGACGTGCGCGAGCTCGTGCATCGCGACCGCGCGCGCCATCGCGTGCCCGTCCGGCTCCTCGAGCATCGCGCCGAGCTGCGCGGCGTCGAGCGACACGCTGCCCGACACGGCGACGCTCGGCCGACCGTCGGCCTCGAGCGCGACCGGTCCGGCGACGCCCGCGACACCACCTGCGAGCCGCGCGTCCTCGGACTCGTCCGACCAGCTCACGAGGACGGGCGCCCACCGGTCGCCGTACCGGTCCGGCTGGTAGGGCGCGCGATCCTCCGACGGCTGCTCGTCGGTCTCGCCGTCCGCGACGATCACCAGCCCGGTCGCCCGGCCGAGGCGTGCGGCGGCCTCGTCGATCACCGCCTGACCGCCGGGCGGCTCGCCGTCGGGCCGGACGACGTAGTGGACGGGACGGCACGGGCTCCAGGCGACCGGGGTCCGGCCGTCGGCCTGCGTCTGCAGGTACGCGTACGAGCGGCTGACCTGCGCGAGCGACGGCGGCTGACCGATCGGGTCACCGGACTCCTCGAGGCCCGCGGGCGGGACCACGGGGGCGCGCACCAGCCCGCCGACGGCGGCGTCGAGCCACGGGGAGCCGTGCACCACCGGGGCGAGGACGCGTTGCGCGTCGTGGAGCAGGCCGGGTCCGAACGTCGTCGCGGCGAGCCCCAGGACGACCCCGAGCGCGAGCGTGCTCGGGACCGGGCTGCCTGCGCGGCGACGCGTGCGCCGGTCGTCCGGCCGCGCCGCTCGCCCGACGGCGGGCGCCGGGACCGCGCCGGCAGGGGTACCGGAGCCGGCGG
>NZ_BHYL01000439.1 GCF_003851725.1 Cellulomonas algicola
CCTCCGGCACCCGCCGCGCCCGGACCGCCCCCGACGACGGCACCCCCACGCGGGCGACCGCACCGCGCGAGGACGCGCCGCCGACCGGGCGTCGCCCCCTGCCGAGCGCGCCGCCGCGGCTCGTCGCCACCGACCTCGACGGCACCCTCCTGCGTCCCGACGGCACCGTCTCCGCGCGCACCGCCGCGGCCCTCGCCGCCGCCGAGGACGCGGGGATCGCGGTCGTCTTCGTCACCGCGCGCCCGCACCGCTGGCTCGCCGACCTGCAGGCGCACGTCGCCGGGCACGGCGTCGCGCTGTGCGCCAACGGCGCGTCGGTCGTCGACGTCGGCACGCTCCGGGTGCTCGAGCAGCACGGCATGCCTGCGGACGTCGTCGGGGCGGTCGTCGAGCGGCTGCGCGCACGCTGGGGCGCCGACCGCGTGCACCTCGCCGTCGAGGGCGCGGACGGCTTCGCGCACGAGCTCGGCTACGCGAGCGACCACCCGGTCCCGCGCGACGCGCGGTCCGCCGACCGCATCGAGGACCTCCTCACCGGGCCCACGCTCAAGCTGCTCGTGCGGACGTCCGCCGAGCCGAGCGACGGCGCCGCGTTCGTCGACGCGCTCGTCGACGTCGTCGGGGACCTCGCCGTCGTCGCCGACTCCGGGGCCCACGGCCTGGGCGAGATCAGCGGGCCGGGCGTCACCAAGGCCGCGGGGCTCGCGCGGTGGGCCGCGACGCAGGGCATCGACCAGCGCGCCGTGTGGGCCGTCGGCGACGCCCCGAACGACCTGCCGATGCTCGCCTGGGCGGGCACGTCGTTCGCGGTCGCCAACGCCTACCCGGCGGTGCTGGAGGCCGCCGACCACCGGCTGCCGTCCAACGCCGACGACGGCGTCGCCGTCCTGCTCGAGCACGCCGTCGCCGCGATGTCCGCCGAGCGCCCCGACAGCGACCCCCGGACCGCGAGGTCGTCGGCGCCGTCCTAGGCTCGTGCCCGATGAGCACGCACACGTCACCCGCGACCCCGATCCGCTCCCTCACCGTCCTGCCCGCGCACCGCGAGGACGTCGAGCTGCACACCGCCGACGGCCTCACGCTCGTCGGCGAGCTCGCCCGCCCGCTCGGCGCCGACGGCGGACCGGCCACCCCCGCGGCGACGCTCGTGACGCTCCACCCGCTGCCCACGCACGGCGGCTACATGGACTCGCACGTCTACCGCAAGGCCGCGTGGCGCCTGCCCGCGCTCGCCGACCTCGCCGTGCTCCGCTTCAACACCCGCGGCACGTCGAGCCCGCGCGGTACGAGCGACGGCGCGTTCGACGGCGGCGTCGGCGAGCAGTTCGACGTGCACGCCGCGATCGAGTTCGCCGAGTTCCACGACCTGCCGCGCCGCTGGCTCGTCGGCTGGTCGTTCGGCACCGAGCTCGCCCTCATGCACGGCCGCGACCCGTCGATCGAGGGCGCGATCCTCCTGTCGCCGCCCCTGCACCGCGCGACCGACGCCGACCTCGACGCGTGGGCCGCGTTCGGCAAGCCGCTCGTCGTCCTCGTCCCCGAGCACGACGACTACCTGCGGCCCGACGAGGCCCGCCGCCGCTTCGCGCGCGTCCCGCAGGCCGAGGTCATCGCCGTCGACGGCGCCAAGCACCTGTGGGTGGGGGAGGCCGCCGTCCGGCGCGTGCTCGACGAGGTCGTCGCGCACGTCCTGCCCGGCCACGACTCGCTGCCGACCACGTGGGACGGCCCGAGCACCACCGCCGAGAGCCCGGCCGCGCTCGCGGTCGGCGAGGAGGACGCATGACGCTGCACACGTACCGCACCGCCGGGCCCGACGGTTCCGGCACCCTCCCGGTCGTGCTGCTGCACGGCTTCCCGCTCGACCACCGGATGTGGGACGCCGTCGCCGAGGCGCTGCCCGGCGACCGGACCGTCCTCGCCGTCGACCTCCCGGGCACCCCCGGTTCCGCCGACGCCCTGCCGGAGCCGTCGCTCGACGCGTCCGCGGACCTGGTCGCCGCCGACCTGCGCGCCGCCGGCCACGACCGGGCCGTCGTCGTCGGCCTGTCGATGGGCGGCTACGTCGCGCTCGCGCTGCTCGAGCGGCACCCCGAGCTCGTGGCGGGCCTCGGGCTCGTCGACACCAAGTCGATCGCGGACACCGACGAGGCCCGCGCGAACCGGCTGCGGATCGCCGCCGCCGCGGAGGACGGCGACACCGTCGAGCCCGTCCGACCCATGTCGACCGGCCTGCTGGGGGAGTCCAGCCGCGCCGCCCGCCCCGAGCTCGTCGACCAGCTCGCCGCGTGGATCGAGGACCAGCCGCCCGCGGGCGTCGCCTGGTCGCAGCGCGCGATGGCCGCACGCCCCGACCGCACCGACGTCCTGCGCGCCTTCACCGGCCCGGTCGTCGCGGTGGTCGGCGACGAGGACACCGTCACCCCCGTGCCCGCCGCGGAGGACCTCGTGGCCTCGGCCCAGGACGCTCAGCTCGTCGTCGTCGCCCGTGCCGGTCACATGTCCGCGATCGAGGACCCCGCCGCCGTCGCGGCCGCGCTCGCGGACCTGCTTCAGCGCGCCGACACCGCGACCGCGTAGCGCCACCTCCGTCGCCGGCCCCGCTGCGGGGACGCGCACGCGGCCGATGCCTCGACGTCTGGCGCAGTCGGCGCAGGTCGAGCACGGCCGCGCGCCGCGTCGGGCCGGGCGATGAGCGCCGGCACCCGAGAACGCGCGCGTCGGCGTCGGCGGTGGGTCGACCGTGGCGTCAGCCGAGGCACCCGCCCGAGCGCCCGCGTCGCGCCGGCCGTGACCGTCGGCCTCGAGCACGTGAGCGCCACCTCCGGTCGCCCGCGAAGAGCGCCCGCGTGCGGTCGACGGTGGTGCGTCAGCCCTCCAGCACCCGCTCGAGCGCCTGCGTCAGGTCGAGCGACTCGCCGTCCTTCCCCCCGGCCCCGAGGACGAGCGGCGGGTCGCTCGGCTCGGGCGTCACGCCGCGCAGCCGCGCCCCGAGGCTCGCCGGGGTGCTGAGCACGTAGAACTCGCCCGACGTGTCGACGGCGACGGACTCGTCGCGCCGCAGGTACCAGCCGCGCAGCGGCGTCCGGTAGCGCGCCCGCCCGTCGTAGCTCCGTGCCCGCAGCTCGACCGGCGCCGGGCCGGACGCGAGCGCCCGCTCGACGAACGCCGCGATCAGCTCGCGCGCCCGCTGCGACTCCGCCTGCTGCCGGCGCGCGAGCG
>NZ_BHYL01000440.1 GCF_003851725.1 Cellulomonas algicola
GGCCCGGGGCCGCGCCCGCGCCCGGATCTGACCGGGCCGCGGCGCGGGTGGCGGGGGCCTAGCCCCCCTGCGCTCCCGCCCCGCGTCCGCGGCCTGGTCCTCGCGCAGCGGTCTGGCCGGACGGTCCCTCAGTCCCGTCCGGCCAGCCGCAGCGTCACGGTCGGCACCGCGGCCTCGTCGGCCGACAGCCGTCGCGCTCCGCGCGGCAGCTCGTCCCGCGAGGCGCGGTGCCGATCCCGTGCCCGGCGCACCCCCTGCGGACCCGTCCACGACAGGTCCACCTCCCCGCCGGTCACGAGCGGCACGTGCAGCGCACGCAGCTCGCCGCCCTCGGGCTCCCACGACGCGACCGCCTGGTCCGGTCCCGTCACCAGCACCTCCTCGACGGCCCGCCCGTCCGGCCCTCGCCGCCGCGCCGCCGTCTTGCGGCCCCCGACGCTCGTCTTCGCCGACGACCTCTTCTCGACCGGGGCGAGCGCACCGTCCCGCCCCTCGCGGGCCACGAGCTTGTAGACCATGCCGCACGTCGGCGCCCCCGAGCCGGTCACGACCGACGTCCCGACGCCGTAGACGTCCACCGGTGCCGCGGCCAGCGCGGCGATCGCGTACTCGTCGAGGTCCGACGTCACCACGATCCGCGTGTCGTGGGCTCCCGCGGCGTCGAGCTGGGCGCGCACCTCCTGCGCGAGCACGCCCAGGTCGCCCGAGTCGAGCCGCACCGCACCCAGACCGGTGCCGGCCGCGGCGAGCGCGAGCTCGACGCCGCGCTTCACGTCGTACGTGTCGACCAGGAGCGTCGTGCCGGGTCCCTGGGCCGCGACCTGCGCCGCGAAGGCGGCCTCCTCGTCGTCGTGCAGCAGCGTGAACGCGTGCGCCGCCGTGCCGATCGTGTCGAGGCCGTAGCGGCGCCCCGCCTCGAGGTTCGACGTGGCCGCGAACCCCGCGACGACCGCGGCCCGGGCCGCCGACACCGCGGCCTCCTCGTGCGCGCGCCGCGCGCCCATCTCCAGCACCGGCCGGTCCACCGCAGCGCTCGTCATGCGCGAGGCCGCCGACGCGACCGCCGAGTCGTAGTTGAGGATCGACAGCGCGAGCGTCTCGAGCAGCACGGCCTCGGCGAACGTGCCCTCGACGACGAGGAGCGGCGACTGCGGGAAGAACACCTCACCCTCCGCGTACCCGCGGACCGACCCCGTGAACCGGTAGTCCGCGAGGAAGGCGAGCGTCGCGTCGTCGACGACGCCCTCGTCGGAGAGCCAGTCGAGCTCGCGCGACGTGAACCTGAACGCGGGCAGCGCCTCGAGCAGCCGCCCCGTGCCGGCGACGACCCCGTACCGGCGGCCGGGCGGCAGCCGGCGCGTGAACACCTCGAACACGCAGCGGCGGTGCGCGGTGCCGTCGGCGAGCGCGGCCTGCAGCATCGTGAGCTCGTAACGGTCGGTGAGCAGCGACGTCACGGGGACGGCGGCGGGCTGCGGGTGCGTCATGCCGCCAACGTAGGACGCCCGGGACCGGGCGGCGCGCTCGGCGCGCACGGGCACCTACAGTGGTCGGGTGCCCGTCCAGACCGCGCCCGACGAACGCGTCGAGGCCGCCGAGCAGGCGGCCGTCGCCGACCCGTGGGTCACCATCGTGTGGAACGACCCCGTCAACCTCATGTCCTACGTGACCTACGTGTTCGAGACGTACTTCGGCCACCCCCACGAGAAGGCCGAGAAGCTCATGCGCCAGGTGCACGAGGAGGGGAGGGCGGTCGTGTCGAGCGGGTCGCTCGAGGGCATGGAGGTCGACGTGCAGGCGATGCACGGGTTCGGCCTGTGGGCGACGCTCCAGCGCAGCGGGGTCTGATGCGCGCGTTCACGGAGAAGCACGGCGCGTTCGTCGCGCGGCTCGACGCCTCGGAGCGCGAGGTCGTCGCGGCGCTCGTCGCGGACGTCGCGCAGCTGCTGGGAGCACCCCGGTTCGACGAGGCCGGACCGGCCGCCGCGCCCGAGGGCCCGCTCCTGCGCACCGAGCGGATCCCGCCGCCGCAGGACCCGGCGGTGCGCCGGCTGCTGCCCGATGCGTCGCAGGACGACCCGGACGTCGCGGCCGAGTTCCGCCGCCTGACCGAGGACGACCTGCGGGCACGCAAGGTCGCACGCCTCGGGGTGATGTGGACGCTGCTGACGACGCCCGGAGACGGCCGGCGGCAGGACCTCCTCACGGTCGCCCCGCAGGACGCCCCCGAGGTCGCGGCGGCCCTCACGGACCTGCGGCTCGTGCTCGCCGAGCGGCTCGACGTGCGGACGGACCACGACGCCGAGCAGCTGTACGACGTGCTGTCCGACGAGGCCGAGGGGCAGGACGTCGACGTCCGGCGCTACCTCGTGTCGCTGTACGGCGCGCTGAGCTGGCTGCAGGAGTCGCTCGTCGGGCTCATGCTCGAGCACGCGCGGCGCGGCGGGGCGTCCGGCCGCTCCGCGCACGAGGGTTAGGCTCTCGCCCGTGAACGACGCCCCCCTCGGCATCTTCGACTCCGGCGTCGGCGGTCTCACGGTGGCGCGGTCCATCCTCGACCAGCTGCCGCACGAGTCCACGCTCTACATCGGCGACACGCTCAACACCCCGTACGGGCCCAAGCCGCTCGCCGCGGTGCGCGCACACGCGCTCGAGGTCATGGACGACCTGGTCGACGCGGGCGTGAAGCTGCTGGTCATCGCGTGCAACACCGCGTCGGCCGCGATGCTCCGGGACGCGCGCGAGCGGTACACGCTGCGCCGCGGGATCCCCGTCGTCGAGGTCATCCTCCCGGCCGCCCGGCGGGCCGTCGCCGCGACGCGGACCGGCCGGATCGGCGTCATCGGCACGCGCGCGACCGTCGAGTCCCGGGCGTACGACGACGCGTTCGCCGTCGCGCCCGGCGTGACGCTCACCACGCAGGCGTGCCCCCGGTTCGTCGAGCTCGTCGAGGCCGGCATCACGTCGGGGCCCGAGGTGCTGGCGGTGGCCCGCGAGTACCTCGCGCCGGTCAAGGAGGCCGGCGTCGACACGCTCGTCCTCGGCTGCACGCACTACCCGCTGCTGACGGGCGCGATCTCGTACGTCATGGGCGACGAGGTCACGCTGGTGTCGAGCGCCGAGGAGACCGCGAAGGACGTGTACCGCACGCTCGTCGCGCACGACCTCGAGCGCGACCCCGCGGCCGGCCCGCCGACGCACCGCTTCCTCGCGACGGGCGACCCCGACTCGTTCCACACGCTCGCGCGCCGCTTCCTCGGACCTGAGGTCGGGTCGGTCGAGTCGCGGATGGCCCTGCGATGAGGCTCGTCGTCGTGGGCTGTGCGGGTTCCTTCCCCGGCCCCGACGCGGCCGCGTCCGGCTACCTGGTGCAGGCCGACGACGCCGACGGGCGCACGTGGACCGTGCTGCTGGACCTCGGCAACGGCGCGCTCGGGCCGCTGCAGCGGTACGGCGACCCGACCCGGATCGACGCGATCGGCCTGTCCCACCTGCACGCGGACCACGTCGCGGACATGGTCGTGCTCAACGTGCTGCGGCGGTACCACCCCGACGGCGCGCTGCCGCCGGTCGACGTGCACGGGCCCGAGGGGACCGCGCAGCGGCTCACGCAGATCGCGGGCGGCGACCCGGCGACCGACGTCGGCGGGCAGTTCACGTTCCACGCGTGGGACCCCGCGGCGCCCGTCGTCGTCGGCCCGCTGACGCTGACGCCCGTGCCCGTCGAGCACCCCGTGCCGGCCTTCGGGGTCCGCGTCGAGGGGCCGTCCGAGGCCGACCCGTCGCGGCGCGTCACCCTCGCGTACACCGGCGACACCGACGCGTGCGCCGGTCTCGACACGCTCGCGGACGGTGTCGACCTGCTGCTCGCCGAGGCGGCGTTCGTCGAGGGGCGCGACGACGCCGTGCGCGGCGTGCACCTCACCGGCCGGCGCGCGGGCGAGGCCGCGTCGCGGGCCGGTGCACGGCAGCTGGTCCTCACGCACATCCCCGCGTGGAACGACCCGCAGGTCGCGGTCGCGGAGGCACGCGCGGCCTACGACGGTCCCGTCGCGCTCGCCCGCCCGGGCGACGTGCACATGCTCTGACGCGACCCCCGCCGGGAACCTCCCGCGGGGCGCGCCCGCACCTGGCACGCTGTGCGCTCATGCGCACCCGTACCGTCCGCACGCCCGTCGGGCCGTCCTTCGACGTGGCCGTCCAGTGGGCGCCCCGCTGGGCGCGCGTGTTCCGCCGCGCGCGCCGCCGGCACCGCCGCAGCCGTGACGGTGCCGACGTCGCCTTCGAGGGCGTCGGCGAGCTCGCGGGCGGGCTCGACGACCTCGGCGGCGTCGTCGTGTGGATCGTCGGGGCGGTCGCGTTCGTCTTCGGTGTGCTGCTCGTCTGGCTCTTCCTCGTGCCCCTGCTGCTCGTCGTGCTCGACCTGCTCGTCGTGGTCGTCGTCCTCACGCTCGCGTTCCTCGGGCGGCTGCTGCTGCGTCGTCCGTGGACCGTCGCCGTCACGCCCGCGGGCGACGACGACACGCCCGTCGCGCTCGCCGACGTCATGGGCTGGAACCGCGCGCTGCGCGTCCGCGACGCCATCGGCGGTCGCCTCGCCGCCGGGGCCTCGCCCGAGCAGGCCGTGCTCGACGCCGCGCTGGGCGACAAGGCGGTGACCGCCCGCGTCGCGGGGGGCGTGGGCCTGCGCGGTTAGGCTCGTCCGCATGACCGCCACCACCCCCGCGCTCCGCGCCGACGGCCGACGCCCCGACGAGCTGCGCCCCGTCACGCTCACCCGCCGCTTCCTCGACGCGGGGGAGGGCAGCGTCCTCGTCGAGTTCGGCGGGACCAAGGTGCTGTGCGTGGCGTCGTTCACGGAGGGCGTGCCGCGCTGGCGCAAGGGCTCGGGCGAGGGCTGGGTGACCGCCGAGTACGCGATGCTGCCGCGCGCCACCACGACGCGGTCGGACCGCGAGTCGGTCAAGGGCCGCGTCGGCGGCCGTACGCAGGAGATCTCGCGCCTCATCGGCCGCTCGCTGCGCGCCGTCGTCGACGTGTCCGCGCTCGGCGAGAACACGATCGTCCTCGACTGCGACGTCCTGCAGGCCGACGGCGGGACCCGCACCGCGGCCATCACGGGCGCGTACGTCGCGCTGGCCGACGCGGTCGCGTGGGCGACGCAGCAGCGCATCGTCAAGCCCGGCCGCACGGTGCTGCGCGACTCGGTCGCCGCCGTCTCCGTCGGCATCGTCGAGGGTGTCCCGGTGCTCGACCTGCCCTACGTCGAGGACGTCCGCGCCGAGACGGACATGAACGTCGTCGTCACCGGCTCGGGGGCGTTCGTCGAGGTGCAGGGCACCGCCGAGCACGCCCCGTTCGACCGTGCCGAGCTCGACGCTCTGCTCGACCTCGCGGTCGCGGGCGGCGCGCAGCTCACCGCGCTGCAGCGCGCGGCTCTCGCGTCCGCCCCCGGCGACGGCTCCGCCACGCGCTTGGTCGTGGACGGGGTCGACGGCGTGGACGTGGCGGGCGAGGTGGGCGCGTGACGGTGCCCGTCGGCGCGCGGCTGGTCCTCGCGACGCACAACGCGCACAAGATCGGCGAGCTCCGCGCGATCCTGTCCCCGTCGTTGCCGGGCCTCGACCCCGCCGCGGTCGTCGGCGCGGGCGACGTCGGTGCTCCCGAGCCCGTCGAGGACGGCGTCACGTTCGCGGAGAACGCGCTGCTCAAGGCGCGCGCGCTCGCCGCGTTCACCGGCCTGCCCGCGGTCGCCGACGACTCCGGTCTCGCGGTCGACGTGCTCGGCGGCGCGCCCGGCATCTTCTCCGCGCGCTGGGCCGGTCGGCACGGCGACGACGCCGCGAACCTCGACCTGCTGCTCGCGCAGCTGCGCGACGTGAAGCCCGAGCACCGGGGTGCGCGGTTCGTGTGCGCCGCCGCGCTCGTCACGCCCGACGGGTTCGAGCACGTCGAGACGGGCGCGCTCGTCGGCACGCTCGCGGACGCGCCCCGCGGCGCGCACGGGTTCGGCTACGACCCGGTGCTCGTCCCGCTCGGCGAGGAGCGCACGTGCGCCGAGCTCGACCCGGCCGAGAAGAACGCCATCAGCCACCGCGGTCAGGCGTTCCGCGCGCTCGCGCCGACGCTCGTGCGGGTGCTGGGCGGATGACGCTGCCCGCCCGGCGGGACGCGCACGCGGTGGTCGACCACGTGCACGTCGCCGCCGACGCGGTGACGTTCGGCTACGGGGAGCAGGTCGTCCTCGACGCCGTCGACCTCGTGGTGTCCGCGGGCGACCGCGTCGGGCTCGTCGGGGAGAACGGCGCGGGCAAGACGACGCTGCTGCGGCTGCTCGCGGGCGACCTCGCGCCGCTGTCCGGTGCCGTCCGTCGCGCGGGCACGCTCGCCGTCGTCGAGCAGGAGCTCGACGAGCCCGCCGGGACGACCGTAGGCACCCTCGTCGACCGGGCGCTGCGCGCGGTGCGGGTCGCGTCGGACGAGCTCGAGGCCGCCATCGAGGGCTTCGACCACGAGTCCGGCGACCTGGCCCGCCTCACGGCCGCGATGGCCCGGTACGAGCACCTCGCCGCGTGGGACGCCGACCGGCGCGTCGACGAAGCGCTCACGCGGTTCGGCGCACCGCGCGACCGGGAGCGGCCGCTCGACCGGCTCAGCGTGGGCGAGCGCTACCGGGTCCGGCTCGCGTGCCGGATCGGCGAGCGCGCGGACGTGCTGCTGCTCGACGAGCCGACCAACCACCTCGACGCCGCGGGCGTCGACTACCTCACGGCCCAGCTGCGGGACTGGCCCGGTGCGGTCGTCATCGTCACGCACGACCGTCGGCTGCTCGACGACGTCATGACCGCGATCCTCGACCTCGACCCGTCGATGGACGGCCGCCCCGCGCTGTACGGCGCGACGCGCTACGCGGACTACCGGTTCGCGAAGGACCAGATGCTGCGCCGCTGGCGCGCCCGGTACCGCGCGGAGCGCAAGCGTGCGTTGCAGCTCGCCGTGCGGCTCGACACCGCCTACGAGGGGCTGTCCGACGAGTGGCGCCCGCCCAAGGGCTCGCAGAAGCACCGTCGCGGCACGCGCGCCCGCGTCCACGTGAAGGCAGCGGACCGCCTGATCCAGCGCCTCGAGGCCGACGCGGTCGAGGTGCCCGTGCCGCCACCGGCGCTCGCGTTCCCCGACCTGCCGTCGGTGCCCAAGCCCGTCGCGGGCGACCGCGGGGGCGGCGGCCCGCTGCTCGAGCTGCGCGCGCCCCGCGTCGACGGCGGCCCAGGCGGACGTCCCCGGCTCGACCTGCCCGGGCGACGCATCGAGGTCCCGCCGTGCGGCCGGCTGCTCGTCACCGGTCCGAACGGGTCGGGCAAGTCGACGCTGCTCGCGGCGCTGGCCGGGACGGTCGCGCTCGACCGCGGCGCGCGCGTGCTCGCGCCCGGAGCCCGGCTCGGCGTGCTCGCGCAGGAGGGACCGACCGAGCACGCGGCTCCCGCGGCCGCCGACGGGTCGTCGCCGAGCGCGTTCGACGCGTACGCGCGGCACGCGCTCGACCTGCTCGAGGCCGGTCGGATCGACCCCGAGCAGCTCGTGCCGGTGGCGGCGCTCGGGCTGCTGAGCGAGGCCGACCTCGAACGGCCGCTGCGCGAGCTGTCCGTGGGTCAGCGCCGCCGTTTCGACCTCGCGTGCGCGCTGCTCGCCGCACCGCACCTGCTGATCCTCGACGAGCCCACGAACCACCTGTCCGTCGGTCTGGTCGACGAGGTCACCGACGCGCTGCGGCTCACGTCGGCGGCCGTCGTCGTGGCGACGCACGACCGCCGGATGCGCGCCGACCTCGCCGACTGGCCGGAGCTCACGCTCGGCTGAGGGCGGTCGCGCCGACCGGCGGCGCGCCCGCTGCGTCGTCGCGGACCGTCAGGGCAGGCGGCCGACGTGCGCCATCGCCTGGCGCAGCAGCAGCCCCTGGCCGCCGTTCATCTCGACCTGCACCTGCTCGGCGCACGCCTCCTCGGGCGTGAGCCACGCGAGGTCGATCGCGTCCTGCTGCGGCCGGCAGTCGCCGGACACGGGCACGACGTAGGCGAGCGACACCGCGTGCTGGCGCGGGTCGTGGTAAGGCGTGACGCCCGGCGTCGGGAAGTACTCGGCGACGGTGAACGGCTGCGGCGACGCGGGGATCTGCGGGAGCGCGACGGGCCCGAGGTCCTTCTCGACGTGCCGCACGAGCGCATCGCGCACGCGCTCGTGGTACATGACCCGGCCGCTGACCAGCGCGCGCGACATCACGCCCTCGGGCGTGACGCGCAGCAGCAGCCCGACGGCGACGACGTCGCCCGAGTCGTCGACGCGCACGGGCACGGCGTCGACGTAGAGGATCGGGATCTGCGAGCGGACCTTGGCGATGCGCTCGGGGCTGAGCCAGCCCGCGGGGCGCTCGGGTCCGGGAGGGAACTCGGCGGTGTCGGTCACGGTGCAGTTCTACCCCGAGCCGCGGGTGGTCGCGGCCAGGCGCGCGCGCCCGGCTGGTCGTGGCGGCACCGGGAATATCGGCCGGGGCGTACGCGCTCTAGGTGGCGGACCTGACAACCAGGAGGTGCCACGTGGCGACGACCACGCTGACGGCCGAGACGATCGGCCAGGTCATCAACGAGAACGACATCGTGCTCATCGACTTCTGGGCCGAGTGGTGCGGACCGTGCAAGATGTTCGGCCCCATCTACGAGAAGTCGTCCGAGGAGCACCCCGACGTGGTGTTCGCCAAGGTCGACACCGAGGCCGAGCAGCTCATCGCGGCGCAGCTCCAGATCTCCGCGATCCCGACGATCATGGCGTTCCGCGAGGGCGTGCCGGTGTACCGGCAGTCCGGCGCCCTGCCGGGCCCGCTGCTCGAGAAGGTCGTGGCCGCGGTGAAGGACCTCGACATGGACGAGGTGCGCGAGAAGATCGCGGCCGCCGAGCAGTCGGCGGGCGCCGAGGCCTGACGCCGCCGCACCGGCACGACGACCCCGCACGGTCGTCGTGGCGCTGACGAGCCAGGACGCAGACGACGGCCCGGCCGTGGG
>NZ_BHYL01000441.1 GCF_003851725.1 Cellulomonas algicola
GGTCTGGGTACCGCTCGAGTGCCAGCAGCGGTACCCAGACCCCGGTCGTCGGTCGTGAGGTCGGGGCGTCGGCGGGCAGGCGGGGGCGGTGCGGACCGGCGGGGAGACGCGGACGGGTGGCCGCGTGCGAGTCCGGGGTGGCCGTGCGCGCCCGGGCGGCGGCCCTGTCGGCGCGGCCCGGGGCCCCGGCGCGTCGCGCAGAGGAGGGACCCGACGTCAGAGGGCCGCGAGGGCCTTGCGGATGCGGGTCGGGGAGACCGGGACGGGCGTGCCGAGCTGCTGCGCGAACAGGCTGACGCGGAGCTCCTGGAGCAGCCAGCGGACCTCGTCGAGCGCCGCGTCCCGGGCGGGGTCGGGCGAGGCCGCGCGCGCCTTCGTCACCGCCGCGTCGTACAGGTCCTCGACGTCGTGCACCTGCCACGCGAGGTCGCCGTCGCGCTGCGGGTTGTCGCCGGCCTTCGCGAGCCGGTGCCGGGCGCCCCGCAGGTAGCGGGTCAGCTGCGGCAGCCGGACCGCGCCGACCTCGGACACGAACCCGTCGTGCACCAGCTCGGCGGACTGCTCGCGCACGTCCTGCACGGTCGCGAGCAGCGCGAGGCTCGCCGACGCACGCAGGTCACCCTCGAGCTCGCGCCACGCGCCGAGCACCGCGACCAGGTCGGTGACGACCGCGTGCACGGCGTCCTCCAGCCGGTCGCGGACGGCCGTGCGCAGCGCGGCGTAGGCGTCGGCGTCGCGCACGTCGGCGGGCGTGCGGTCGCCCAGGTGCGACGTCACGAGCCGGTCGATCGCGGCGAGCTGCACGTCGGTGACCAGCGCGTCCGTGCTGGGGTAGGGGCTCGCGGCGAGCGTGAGCGCCTGCGTCCCGGTCCACCGGGACGTGATCCGGCCCGGAGCGAGGCCGACGTCGAGCAGAAGCAGCCGGCGCAGGCCGCGGCGGGCCGTCGAGGGGACGGCGGCGGCGTCGGCGAGCGTCCGCACCGCGACCGACGTCGTCTCGTCGACGAGCACGGGGAACGCCCGCACGGTGACCCCGGCCACCGACGCCTCGAGGACCTCGGGGAGTCGCCCCCCCGGCAGGTCGTCGGGCCACGTGCGCAGGCCGGACCGCTCGAGCGACACGGGCACGGCAGCGGGCGCCGACGAGCCGGGTGCGCCGGGCGTCGGGACCGCGCCCCGGCCGGGACCGGCGCCGGCACCCTGCGCGGC
>NZ_BHYL01000442.1 GCF_003851725.1 Cellulomonas algicola
GCCGCGGTCTGGTCGGCGTCGGGGTGCTTGCGCGCCGCCCAGCCCGCGCGGAACGCGCGCCACGGGCCCGTGCGCTCGTCCCCGGGCGCGCCGGAGCCCGCCGCGACGCCGGCGAGGATCAGCACGGCGAAGGCGACGAGGAGCGACACGAGGATCCCGACGAGCACAGCCACGGGTCCATCCTCCGCGCCCCCGGGGCCCGACGCGCGCGACGTCACCCGCGCGGCGGGCAGCCCTCACACGATCTCCACACCCGCCGCCCGGCTCGTCCCGGTCGCCCGGGTCCGGGGGTCAGACGGCGACGTCCTCGCGCATGCGCTGGCTCACGACGGTCGTGACGCCGTCGCCGCGCATCGTCACGCCGTAGAGGGCGTCGGCGATCTCCATCGTGCGCTTCTGGTGCGTGACGACGATGAGCTGGGAGTCCTCCTGCAGCTCGCGGAAGATGTCGAGCAGCCGGCCGAGGTTGGCGTCGTCGAGGGCCGCCTCGACCTCGTCCATGACGTAGAACGGCGACGGCCGCGCCTTGAAGATGGCGACGAGCAGCGCGACGGCCGTCAACGACCGCTCGCCGCCGGACAGCAGCGACAGACGCTTGACCTTCTTGCCGGCCGGGCGCGCCTCGACCTCGATGCCCGTGGTGAGCATGTCGTCGGGATCGGTCAGCACCAGGCGCCCCGCACCGCCCGGGAACAGGCGCGGGAAGACGACGTCGAACGCGGCAGCGGTGTCGCGGTACGCCTCGGCGAACACCTGCTCGACGCGCTCGTCGATCTCCTTGACGATCTCCAGCAGGTCCGCGCGCGACTTCTTGAGGTCGGCGAGCTGGTCGGTGAGGAACTTGTGCCGCTCCTCGAGCGCGGCGAACTCCTCGAGGGCCAGCGGGTTGACACGTCCGAGCAGCGACAGCGCGCGCTCGGCAGCCTTGAGCCGTTTCTCCTGCTGCTCGCGCACGAACGGCACAGCGGTCGGCGCGTCGGCGTCGGGCTCGGTGCCCGGCGGCAGCACGACGGGCACGTCGCGGTGCGGGCCGAACTCGTCGAGCAGCACCTGGGGGTCGAGCCCGAGCTCCTCGACCGACCGGTTCTGCAGCTGCTCGATGCGCAGGCGCTGCTGGGTGCGGGCGACCTCGTCGCGGTGCGCGGCGTCGGTGAGCTGCGCGAGCTCGCGCGCGAGCTCGTCGACCCGCGCGCGCGTCGCGGAGAGCTGCTGCTCGCGCTCGGTCCGGGCGGCCTCGGCGGCCTCGCGCTCGGTCGACGCCTGGCGCAGCGAGCCCTCGATCGCGGCGAGCGCGTGCGCGGCACCCTGCCCGACCGCGACGGCCG
>NZ_BHYL01000443.1 GCF_003851725.1 Cellulomonas algicola
GCTGGGGGCCGGCCCCCGAGGGGTGGCAGCTCTGGGTCGAGGACGGCAAGCGCCCCGGCTGGTTCGCCCGGCACAAGGTGCTGACGGGCGTCGGCATCGGCGCGGCCGTCCTGGTCGTCGCGATCGCGGCGTCCGGCGGCGGTGACGACGCGTCCGACGCGGCGGCGCCCGACAAGGTCGCCGACGCCCCCGCCGTGGTCGAGGAGCCCGCCGCCGAGGTCGCCCCGGAGGAGGCTGCTCCCGCCGAGGAGGCTCCCGCGGAGGAGGCTCCTGCTGTCGCACCGCTCGGCACCCCGGTCCGCGACGGCAAGTTCGAGTTCGTCGTGCACGGCACGGAGTGCGGCCTCGCCACCGTCGGCGGCGAGTACCTGCATCAGGACGCGCAGGGCGAGTTCTGCCTCGTCCGGATGTCGGTGACGAACATCGGCGACGAGGCGCAGTACTTCTTCGGCGACGCGCAGAAGGCGCGCAACGAGGCCGGGCAGGAGTACTCGTCCGACTCCACGGCCGCGGTCTACCTCGACGGCTCCGACTCGTGGATGGAGGAGATCAACCCCGGGAACGCCGTCGAGGCCGTCGTGGTCTTCGACGTGCCGCCGGGCACGGTGCTCACGACGATCGACCTGCACGACTCCGCCTGGTCGGGCGGCGTCGAGGCCGCGCTGCGCTGACGACGCTGGCGCCGCCCGTGGCGTCGCGCCCCGGGGCTTCCCGGCGGACCGACGGCACGGGCGGCGCTGCCGTCGCGCCTCAGCGGGGACGGCGGCGGAGCGTCGCGTCCGTGAGGGACGGCGGGGTCCAGCCCGCGTCGGCGGCGTTGAGCGTCGTGCCCGGCGGGACGATCGCGTCGATCTCGTCGAGGACGTCGGCGGAGAGACGCACGTCGAGCGCGGCGAGCGCCGCGTCGAGGTGCTCGGGCGTGCGCGGGCCGATGATCGCGGACGTGACGGCCGGGTGCTCGAGCACGAAGCCGAGCGCGAGCTGCACGAGCGTCAGGCCCGCGGCCTCGGCGAGCTTGGTGAGGGCCTGCACGGCCTCGGCCTTCGCGAGGTTCTCCGGCAGCGACGGGTCGTGCCGGCCCGGCTGGCGGGCGATGCGCGGCGAGACCGGCGCGTCGGCGCCGACGGGACGGCCGGACAGCCAGCCGCCCGCGAGCGGGCTCCACGGCAGGACACCGAGGCCGTGCTCCAGGGCGAGGGGCAGGATCTCCCGCTCCACGCCGCGCGCGAGGATCGAGTAGGGCGGCTGCTCGGTGACGGGCCGGACGAGCCGACGGTCGCGCGCGACCCACTGCGCCTGGACGATCTGCGACCCGAGGAACGTCGACGTGCCGACGTAGCGGACCTTGCCGGAGCGGACCAGGTCGTCGAGCGCGGACAGCGTCTCCTCGACGTCCGTCCCCGGCTCGGGGCGGTGCACCTGGTACAGGTCGACGTGGTCGGTCTGCAGGCGGCGCAGCGAGTCCTCGACCTCACGGATGATCCAGCGGCGCGAGCTGCCGGCGTGGTTGACCTCGTCGGACAGCCGGCCGTGCACCTTCGTCGCGAGCACGACGTCGTCGCGGCGGCCCTGGAGGGCCTTCCCGACGATCGTCTCGGACTCGCCGCGCGAGTAGACGTCGGCGGTGTCGATCACGTTGATCCCGGCGTCGAGCGCGCGGTGGATGATCGCGACCGACGCGTCGTGGTCGGGGTTGCCCCACGCGCCGAAGTTCATGGCGCCGAGCGTGAGGGTGCTGACCTGCACGCCGGTGCGGCCGAGCGGGCGGTACGTCGTCATCGGGTCACCTCCGCCGTCGCGAGGCGCGCCACCGTGTGCGGGTTCGCCGGGCGGGCCAGGCCGTAGTGGTCGCGCAGCGTCGTGCCCGTGTACTCCGACCGGAAGATCCCGCGGTCGACGAGGATCGGCACCACCTGGTCGACGAACTCCTCGAGCCCCGACGGCAGCACCGCGGGCATGATGTTGAACCCGTCGGCGGCACCCTGGTCGTACCAGTCCTGGATCGCGTCGGCGACCTGCTCGGCCGTGCCGGAGAACGTGCGGTGACCGCGCCCGCCGCCGAGCCGGCCGATGAGCTGGCGGACCGTCAGCCGCTCGCGCCGGCCCAGGTTCACGATGAGCGTGTACCGGCTCTTCGCGCCCTCGATCTCGTCCTCCGACGGCAGGTGGTCCGGCAGCTCGCGGTCGAGCGGCAGCTCCTCCGGGTCGACCCGCAGCTGCGCGGCGAGCTGCACGCGCGCGTACTCCGGGTTGATGAGCCGGTCGAGCTCGTCCTCCTTCTCCCGCGCCTCGGCCTCGGTCGCACCGATGACGGGCACGATCCCCGGCAGGACGAGCACCGTCGCGGGGTCGCGCCCCCACTCGACCGCACGACGCTTGAGGTCCGCGTAGAACGCCTGCGCGTCCTCGAGCGTCTGCTGCGCCGTGAACACGGCCTCCGCGAAGCGGGCCGCGAGGTCCTTGCCGTCCTCCGACGACCCGGCCTGCACGAGCAGCGGGTGCGCCTGCGGCGAGCGGGGTGTCGTGAGCGCGCCCGCGACGCGGAAGTGCTCGCCGACGTGGCCGATCGGGTGGACGCGCGACGAGTCGCCCCAGAGCCCTGCCGCCTTGTCGCCGACCTCGGCGTCGTCCTCCCACGAGTCCCAGAGCTTGAGCGCGACCTCGATGAACTCCGCCGCTCGTGCGTACCGGTCGGCGTGCGCGGGCTGCTCGTCGAGCCCGAAGTTGCGCGCGGCCTCGACGAACGCGGTCGTGACGATGTTCCAGCCGGCCCGGCCGTTGCTCACGTGGTCGACCGACGCGAAGCGTCGCGCCAGGTTGTACGGGTCGTTGTACGTGGTCGACGCGGTCGCGATCAGCCCGATCCGCTGGGTCACGGCCGCGATCGCCGCGAGCACGACCGTCGGCTCGAGCGTGCCCGACGGGCGGCGGCCGATGTCCCGGTGCAGCGCCGGGCCGTCGGCGAAGAAGATCGAGTCGAGCTTCCCGCGCTCGGCCGTCTGCGCCAGGCGCTGCAGGTACGCGATGTTCGTCGAGACGAACGACGGGTCGCTCTCCGGCAGGCGCCACGACGCCTCGTGGTGGCCGGTGCTCATGAGGAACGCGTTGAGGTGCAGGTGGCCTTCGCGGTGGGTGGTCATCGGGTGCTCCTCGGGTCGTCGAGGGGAAGGGTGGGTGTCAGTGCGCCCAGGGCGTCGAGCAGCTGGGCACGGAGCGCGGCGAACCGCGGGTGGGCCGGGTCGCGCGGGCCGTCGTCGAGCGCGACGGGCACGTCGAGGGCGATGCGCCCCTCGTCGAGCACGACGACCCGCTCGGCCAGCACGATCGCCTCGTCGACGTCGTGCGTCACCAGCAGGACCGCCGGGCGGTGCCGCGCGCACAGGTCGCGCAGCAGCCCGTGCATGCGCAGCCGGGTGAGCGCGTCGAGCGCGCCGAACGGCTCGTCGGCGAGGAGCAGCTGCGGCTCCCGGACGAGCGAGCGGGCCAGCGACACGCGCTGCTGCTCACCGCCCGACAGCTCGGTCGGCCACGCGCGCTCGCGGCCGGCCAGGCCGACCTCGGCGAGGCGCTCGCGGCCGAGCTCGCGCGCCTGCGACCCGCGCAGGCCGAGCGTCACGTTGTCGAGCACGCGCGCCCACGGCAGCAGACGCGAGTCCTGGAAGACGACCGACACCCGCTCGGGGACCGCGACCGTGCCGGTGCCGTGCACGTCGTGGTCGAGGCCTGCGAGAGCCCGGAGCAGCGTCGACTTGCCCGAGCCGCTGCGGCCGAGGATCGCGACGAACTCGCCGGGCGCGATGGTGAGGTCGAGGTCCCGCAGGACCCGGCCGTCGCCCTCGGCGAGGCCGTACGCGCGGTCGAGGTGCCGGACGACGACCGAGCCGTCGGTCGTGGTCGTGCGCTCGTCGGCGAGGGTGCCGTGCGCGGGCGGGGGGACCGCCGAGCGCTCGGGCGCGCGGCCGTCGGCGTGCGCGGGTGCAGCCGCGCCGGCACGTGCCGCGGTGCCGTCGGGTGGCGCGGTGCCGTCGGC
>NZ_BHYL01000444.1 GCF_003851725.1 Cellulomonas algicola
CGCCGGACCCGGACGCCGCCGACGCGCGCCGGCCGCAGCCGCCGCGTGACCCGTTCGCCGCGCCGCCCGACCGGTTCGCGCTCGCATCGGCCGGCCTCGTGCCGCGCTCGTGGACGGGCCGCTCGACCGCGGGCCTGCGCCCCGACCTCACGTCCCGCCGCCACCCCACGCGCCTCGCCGTCGGGTCGGTCGCCGGGCTCGGTGCCGTCGCCGCGATGCTCTTCGTGCTCGGCGAGCGCCCCGAGATCGTCCCCGTGAGCCACCCCGGCGCGGACCTCGCGCTGCTCGCGCAGCCCGCCTCCGGACCGGGCACGGCCGACGGGCGTCCCGTGCTCGACGACGCGGTCCGCGCCGGTCAGGTCGACCCCGCGACGACGTCGTGGCTGCGCGCGCACGCCTGGTCGTTCCCGACCGACCTGCCCGACGGCTGGTCGATCACGGCCCTGCGCTGGGCGCAGGGCGGGTCGGTGCTCGAGGTCGACGTCACCGGTCCGGCCGGGACGCTCGTCGTGACCGAGCAGCAGGGCCGGCTCGACACCGACGCGATCGCCGGTGCGCGCGTCCACGACCTCGGCGGGCGTGCCGTGTACGTCCTCGCGTCCGAGCCGTCGCACCTCGCCTGGCAGTCCGACGCGACCGTCGTGCAGGTGGTCGGCGCCGACGGGCACGACGTCCTGGCGCCGCTCGTGGCAGCCTTTCCCGGAGGCGCCTACGACGACGGGGTGCCCGCGCGCATCACGCGCGGCTGGCAGACGGTGACGGGAGCCCTGCAGACCCCATGACGACCCCCGACGAGGCGAGCCGACCGACCGAGCCGGCAGCCGCTCCGGGTGCGACGCCGCGACCTGCCGACACCACGGCGGAGCCGCAGGCGCCCGCGAGCACGCCTGCGACCCCGGCCGCACCCGAGACGTTCGAGAACCCGTTCGCCAGCCCGTCGGGGCGGCGCGTCCTGCCGCCCGACCCCGCGCCGCGCCTGGCGCCGACCGCGGCGCCGGTTCCGCCCGCCTCGTCGCCGGAGACCTCCGGTGGCGCGGCGACGGGGACGTCGCACGCCGCCCACGGCACCGATCCGCGCCACGGCCGGGCCGGTGCCGACCCGCGCTACGGCCAGCCCGGCCCCGACC
>NZ_BHYL01000445.1 GCF_003851725.1 Cellulomonas algicola
CGCGGCCGCCGCGGAGGAGCTGTCGGCCGCCGCCCAGCAGGTCGGCGCCGCGCAGGAGGAGACGAGCGCGCAGGCGGGGGTCGTCGCGTCCACCGCGGACCAGGTCTCGCGCTACGTGCAGTCCGTCGCGGCCGGGTCGGCGCAGATGGGGTCGTCGATCCGGGAGATCGCGCAGAGCGCGTCCGAGGCGGCGAAGGTCGCCCACCAGGCGACGCAGATGGCCGAGCTCACCAACGAGCGCGTCGCGAAGCTCGGCGAGTCCAGCCTGGAGATCGGCAACGTCGTCAAGGTCATCACGTCGATCGCCGAGCAGACGAACCTGCTCGCGCTCAACGCGACCATCGAGGCCGCGCGTGCCGGAGAGGCCGGCAAGGGCTTCGCCGTCGTCGCGGGTGAGGTCAAGGAGCTCGCGTCCGAGACGGCGAAGGCGACCGAGGACATCGCGCGCCGCGTCGAGGCGATCCAGACCGACACCACCGGCGCCGTGTCGGCGATCGGCGAGATCTCCTCGATCATCGAGGCGATCAACGACCACCAGCTCACGATCGCGTCGGCGATCGAGGAGCAGACCGCGACCACGACCGAGATGTCGCGCGGGGTCGCCGACGCCGCGGCCGGCACCGGGGACATCGCCACGAACATCACCGGCGTCGCGACGTCGGCCGCGACGAGCTCCGACGTGCTCGCCCAGATGGGCACGAACGTCGAGGAGCTCGCCCGGATGTCCGCGGACCTGCGGTCGCGGGTTGCCGCGTTCACCTACTGAGGACCCGCGTCCGGTGGTCGGCCGTCCCCGGCCGCCGGGCGCCGTCCGGACGCCGCCCTCTCCTCGTCGGGCGGCACGGACGAGAAGGCCCGCCACCGTGCTGGACGGTGGCGGGCC
>NZ_BHYL01000446.1 GCF_003851725.1 Cellulomonas algicola
ACTCGGGACGCCCGCCCCGACCGCCGTCCCCGCGACCCGCGTCGGGACGGCCACGACGGTCGTCGGACCGCTGCTCGCCGCCGCGCGGGCTGCTGCCGCGCGCCGGCCCGGCGGCAGCGACCGCGCGCCGCACGGTCTCCTGGTCGTCGATGCCGAGCCAGCCCGCGAGCAGGCGCGTGTACTCGGGCCGCAGGGCGGCGTCACGGATGCCCGCGACGACCGGCGCGGCGGCGCGCAGGGCCGCGACCCGGCCCTCGGCGGTGCGCAGGTCGTGCGAGTCGAGCGTCGAGCGGATGACGAACTCGAACAGCGGCGTGCGTCCGGCGACGAGCGCGCGCACCGCGTCCGGACCCTTCGCCTGGCGCAGCTCGCACGGGTCCATGCCGGACCGCTCGACGGCGACGAACGTCTGGGCGGAGAACGACTGGTCCTCGCCGAACGCGCGCAGCGCGGCCTTCTGCCCGGCGGCGTCGCCGTCGAACGTGAAGATGATCTCCCCGCCGACCGACGTGCCCGACGCGAGCTGCACGCCGCCCGTCGAGCCCGCGTCACCGACGAGCCGCCGCACGACGCGCGCGTGGTCCGAGCCGAACGCGGTCCCGCACGTCGCGACCGCCGACCCCACGCCCGACAGGTGCATGGCCATGACGTCGGTGTAGCCCTCGACGACCACGACGCGCTTGTCGCGCTGCATGTCGCGCTTCGCGAGGTCGATCCCGTACAGCACCTGGGACTTGCGGTAGAGCGGTGTCTCCGGGGTGTTGAGGTACTTGGGCCCCTGGTCCTCGTCGAACAGGCGGCGCGCGCCGAACCCGACGGTCTCCCCCGTGACCTCGCGGATCGGCCAGACGAGCCGGCCGCGGAACCGGTCGTAGACCCCGCGCTGGCCCTGGCTCACGAGCCCCGACGCGACGAGCTCCGCCTCGGTGAAGTTGCGTCCCCGCAGGTGGCGCATCAGCGCGTCCCACCCCTGCGGCGCGAAGCCGACCCCGAACTGCTCCGCCGCCGCACGGTCGAACCCGCGCTCGGCCAGGAACGCGCGCCCCGCGGCGGCCGCGGGGGTCGTGAGCTGCTCGCGGTAGAACTCCTCGGCGACGCGGTGCGCGTCGAGCAGGCGACGACGGCGGCCCGGCTCCTCGCCCGGCCGGGGTGCGCCGCCCTCCTCGTACCGCAGCTGGATGCCGACGCGGCCCGCGAGGTACTCGACGGCCTCCGTGAAGCCCAGCCCGTCGACCTTCATGACGAACGCGATGACGTCGCCGCCCTCGCCGCAGCCGAAGCAGTGGTAGCGGCCGACCTGGGGACGCACGTGGAACGACGGGGAACGCTCGTCGTGGAACGGGCACAGGCCCTTCATCGAGCCGACGCCCGCAGGCTTCAGGCTGACGTGGGCGCCGACGATCTCCTCGATACGCGCACGCTCGCGGACCGCCTCCACGTCCTCCCGTCGGATGCGTCCCGCCACGCCGGTGAGTCTAGGCGGCCCGGGCGGCCCTCCGGCCCGCCCGGGCCGCCGTTCGCCCGCGCGCGCGTGCCGGGCTCAGTGCCGCGGCGGGTGGACGAGCCGTGCGTGCAT
>NZ_BHYL01000447.1 GCF_003851725.1 Cellulomonas algicola
GCCGCGCGGCGGGCGGCGACGCGGCGGGCGCGCGCGGTGCGCCACGACCCGACGACGCCGGCGGGGGCGGCGGCCATGAGGACGACGAGCGCGAGGCCGAACGCGAGCAGCGCGAGGTTGCCGTCGAGCCGCTGCGCGAGGTCGTCGGGTACGGGCAAGGCGTCGACGAGCGTCGCGACGAGCCACGGCAGCAGGACGACGAGCACCGCGCCGACCGCAGCACCGGCGAGCGAGCCGAGCCCGCCCACGACGACCGCGACGAGCAGCAGGAGCGACGTCGCGAGCCCGTACCCGCCGGGCGTGACGGACTGCGTGACGAGCACGAGGACGGCGCCTCCGAGCCCGGCGGCGGCGGACGCGACGACGAACGCGAGCACCTTGGTGCGGCCGGGCGCGATCCCGGCGAGGGCCGCGGCGGTCGCGTCGTCGCGGACGGCGCGCATCCGCAGCCCGGTCCGGCCGCGCGCGAGCACGTGCAGCGCGCCGACGACGGCGGCGGCGACGGCGATCGCGAGCCACGCGTGCCACTGCTCGAGGGCGGTGACCCGGTCCAGCGCGTCGGGTACGCGCTCGAGCGGCGCGCGCACCCCCTGGTCACCGCCGAGGCCCGGGACGGTGGACGCGACGGCGGGCAGCGCGACGACGAGCGTGAGCGTGAGGCCCGCGAGGTACGGGCCGTGCAGGCGCGCACCGGCGAGCCCGAGGAGCAGCCCGACCGCCCCGGACAGCGCGACGGCCCCGACGAGCCCGGCGAGGACGCGCACGACGCCCGGCGCGTCGGCCAGCGCGGACGCGGTGAGCGCATACCCGTACCCGCCCGCGGCCATGAGCGCGGAGTGGCCGAGCGAGAGCTGCCCGGACAGCCCGACGAGCACGGTGAGCCCGGCGGTCGCGCACAGGTAGGCCGCGACGAGCGCGAGCTGGTAGTTGCGGTACGGGTCGAGCAGGAACGTCCCGGCGACGCCGGCGAGCGTGCCGAGCAGGGCGACGACGACGACGCGCGGCGGGCCGGCGGCGGGCAGCAGGCTCATGCGCGCCTCGCCTCCACCCCGGCGACCAGACCCTGCGGCCGGACCAGGAGCACGACGACGAGCAGCGCGAGCACCGCGATCGGCGTGACGCCCGCCCCGAGGTACCCGGTGACGAGGCTCATGAGGACGCCGACGCCGATCCCCCCGACGAGCGCGCCGCCCGGGGAGTCGAGCCCGCCCACGACGGCGACGGTGAACGCGAGGACGAACAGCACGTCGGTCGCGTGCGGGTCGAGACCGAGCTCGGTGGGCAGCAGCAGCAGCGCCGCGAGCGCGGCGACCGCCGACGCGAGCGCCCAGGCGACCGTCCGCATGCGCGCGACGCGCACGCCGAGCAACCGGGAGACCTCGGGCGCGAAGGCGGACGCGCGCAGCTGCAGGCCGAGCGTGGTGCGGGTGAACAGCAGCCGCAGGCCGAGCATGAGCCCGAGCGCCACGGCGACGACGAGCACGTCGTAGGGCGACCCGAGGGGCACCCCGCCGACGGACCACGGCTGGTCGCTCACGGGCGGCGCGACGGGGACGTGCTGCGGCCCGGCGACGATCCCGAGCGCGGACTGCAGGACCATGACGAGCCCGATCGCGAGGATCACGCCGCCCAGCGGCGTCGTCGCGTACCGCATGAGCCCGCGTTCGACCGCGGCGCCGAGCAGCCCGCCCGCGACGACCCCGGCGAGCGCGCCCCACCACCACCCGCCGGTGGCCTGCGCGACCCCGACCGCGACGTACGCGGCGACGACGGCCATCGCCCCGGCCGCGAAGTTGACGAGGCGCGCGGCCCGCCAGATGAGCACGAGCGACAGCGCGAAGAGCGCGAGCACCGTGCCGCGCGCGACACCGCCGCCGACGAGGAAGACGAACCGGTCCACTCAGAACCCCAGGTAGGCGTGTCGGAGGGCCTCGTCGTGCGCGAGGTCCCGGGCGGGCCGGGACGCGACGACGCGCCCCAGGTCGAGCACGACGCCACGATCGGCGACGGAGAGCGCGGCGGCGACGTTCTGCTCGGCCAGCAGGACGGCGAGCCCGTCGTCGCAGCGGGCCCGCAGGAGCGCCATGATCTGCGCGACGACCTGCGGCGCGAGGCCGAGCGACGGCTCGTCGAGCAGCAGCACCCGCGGTCGCGCGACGAGCGCGCGGCCGATCGCGAGCATCTGCCGCTCCCCGCCCGAGAGCTGGTGCCCGAGGGCGGCACGTCGTCGGTCGAGCGACGGGAACAGCCCGTACACCTCCTCGACCGCCGCACGACGGGCGCCTGCCGAGCGGTGCGCCGTGAGCCCGCCGAGCTGCAGGTTCTCGTCGACCGTGAGCTCGACGACCACGCCCCGGCCCTCGGGGACGTGCGCGAGCCCGCGTCGGGCGCGGTCCTCGACGCCGACGCCCTGCAGGTCGTCGCCCGCGAGCGCGACGGCGCCGGCCGCGAGCGGCAGCAGCCCCGAGGCGGCCCGGAGCAGCGTGGTCTTGCCCGCGCCGTTGGCACCGACGAGCGCGACGAGCGCCCCCGGCCGGACCTCGAGCGTGACGTCGTGGAGCACGGGCGCGCCGCCGTACCCCGTCGTGAGGCCGTGCACGGCGAGCGCGGGGGTCATCGGCCTCCTCCCCCGGTCGCGCTCCCGAGGCCGCCCGTCGCGCCGGGTGCCCGCAGGTCCCGACCTGTGTGCGGGGCGGTGTCGGCGGCGATGCCGAGGTACGCCTCCTCGACACGCGGGTCGCGCCGGACGTCCTCGGGCGCGCCGGTCGCGATGACGTGCCCGAAGTCGAGCACGACGACCCGGTCGCTCACGCCCATGACGAAGTCGACGTGGTGCTCGACGAGCAGCACCGCGGTGCCGTCGGCGGCGACGCGCCGGACGACGGCGCCGAGCACGGCGATGTCCTCGTGACCGAGCCCGCCGGCCGGCTCGTCGAGCAGCAGCAGGCGGGGACGGGCGACGAGCGCGCGGGCGAGCGCGACGGCGGCGCGCTCGGCGTACGGCAACGAGCCGACGGGCTGCGACGCGCGCGCCGCGAGCCCGAGGTCCGCGAGCTGCGCGTC
>NZ_BHYL01000448.1 GCF_003851725.1 Cellulomonas algicola
CCCCCGACGGCGCGCTCACGGGCGCGGGTCCACGCGCCGCCAGGGGCGCTCGTCGCGACGTGCCCCCGTGCCCGCCGCGCACCGGTGGCACACGTGCGCGACGGCGTCGGCGTGCGCGCCCGTGGCGGGGTCGGCGTCGGACCACTCGACGTGCGGGAACCGCGCGAGGTCGGCGCGCGCGAGCGGGAGCCCGCACACCGTCTGGTTGGTGCCCGGCAGCCACGCGTGCACGTCACCGGCGGGCCGCCGCACGCCGTCGGGGTCGACCCACGTGCTCGACGCGGCCACCCGTGCACCGCTCACCCGCCGCGTCGCCACGTGCCCTCCTCCGCCGTCACCGCGCACGTCGCCGCGCACCTCGCCGCACGCCCGGTCGCACGACGTCCGAGCCACTGTGCGACGGCCGCGCCGCACCCGCACGCGCAGCGCGCTGACCTGCGCGGACGCAACCCTCCGCACCCCCGCTGGACGGATCGTCCCGCGGGCCTCACACTGGCCGTCGCCCCCTCGATGTTCCGGCCGCAGAGTGCCGGGAAAGGACCCGTGCGGTCGTGCTGCGCACCGTGACCTCCCACCTGTCGATCGACGTGCGGCAGCCGCTCGAGCTGCTGCTCGCCGTGGCCGTCGCGGACGGCGCCCACGACCGCTCCGAACAGCTCGCCGTCCGCCACGAGGACGGCCCGCTCGACGTCGTCGAGATCAAGGGACCGCACGGCGGGCGCACCCACCGCGTGCTCGCGCCGGTCGGGCGGCTGGTCGTCGACTACACCGCGACGGTGATCGGTCAGGCCGACGCGCCGGCGGTCGAGGACATCGACCTCGTCGAGTACCGCCGCCCCAGCCGGTACGCCGACTCCGACCGCCTGCTCGCGTTCGCGCGCGACCAGTTCCGCGGCCTCGAGGGCGCCGAGCTGCTCGACGCGGTCGTCGCGTGGGTCGCCGGGCACGTGACCTACCTGTCCGGGTCGAGCCTCCCGACCGACGGCGCGACCGACACGCTGCTCAAGCGGCGCGGCGTGTGCCGCGACTTCGCGCACCTCGTCGTCGCGCTGCTGCGCGCGACGGACGTGCCCGCGCGGCTCGCGTCCGTCTACGCGCCCGGCCTCAAGCCCATGGACTTCCACGCGGTGGCCGAGGCGTACGTCGACAGCGGCTGGCACGTGGTCGACGCGACCCGGCTCGCGCCGCGCGAGTCGTTCGTGCGGATCGCGACGGGTCGCGACGCGACCGACACGGCCTTCATGTCGTACTACGGCGGCTCGCTGACGCTGCGCTCGATGACCGTGACCGCGACGGTCCAGGGCACGCTGCCGGTCGACGACGGCACGGGGCTCGTCACGCTCCGCTGAGGTGCGGTCCGCCGGCGCCCTGCTCGCCGGCGGCTCTCCCGCCCGTCGACCCGCTCGGGGGGAGCCGCGGGCCCGTTGAGCGCCTCAGTGGTGCGGGCCGCCCTCGGCGAGGTCGGGGGACGTGTCGGGCTGGTGGACGCAGACCCACAGGCTGCGCGGCTCGACGGTCACCTCGAGCGTGCGACCAGGGTCGAGCACGTCGCCGTCGAGCTGGCGCGGCTGCGGCCTGTCGCACCGGACGACGACGTGCGAGCCGCGCACGATCTCGCGCGCGGGCACGCGCTTGCGGCGCAGCGCGATGCCGACGAGCAGCTGCACCCAGTGCCCGACGTTCTTGGGCGCGAGGACAGCGACCTCCATCGTGCCGGTGTCCGGCTGCGCGTCGGGCAGGAGGGTGATCCCGCCCTGGAGGCGTCCGACGTTGCCGATCAGCACCGAGCGCGCACGCCGTCGACGCGGCGCGCCACCGTCGATCTCGATCTCGACGTGCATCTCGTCGTCGGCGAGGTGCTTGATCGCCGAGAAGACGTACGCGATCGAGCCCGCCTTGTTCTTGAGCTTCGTGGGCGCGTCGTCCATCGTCGCGGCGTCGAGGCCCATGCCCGCCATGACGGCGAACACCTGGCCGTCGGCGCGGCCGACGTCGATCTGGCGCCGCCCGCGTGCGAGGACGGTGTCGACGCCGTCGGGCACGTTGGTCGGCACGTCGAGGTTCGCCGCGAGCAGGTTGCCCGTGCCGCCCGGCAGCACCGCGAGCGCGGTGTCGGTGCCGACGAGCCCTTCGATGACCGCCCGCACCGTGCCGTCGCCGCCGCACACGAGCACGACCTCGGCGCCGTCCTCGACCGCTTGCCGTGCCTGCCCCGTGCCCGGGTCCTCGGCGGTCGTCTCGAGCCACGCCGGTGCGGGCCAGCCGGCCGCGGCGAGCTGGTCGGTGATCGCCTGCCGGAGCTCGTCGGTGCCCTCGACCCGGTTGGGGTTGACGACCACCGCCGTGCGCAGGGGCTTGTCGCCGTCGCGCTGCTGCGGAGCCGGCTCGGTGGGGTTGGTCGTGGTGTCCGTCACGCAGGCGATTGTCCAGGCCGGGACCCGGTCGCGCGCGGCGAGCGGCCCGCACCCGGGCGGGCGTCGGGTCAGGCGCTCTCGCGCAGCGTGCGCCGACGCCCCTCGAGGGCGACGAGCTCGGCGAACGCGGCCTGGTAGGCGGCAGCGTCCTCGGCCGGGTCCATCCGTTGCAGCCGCCCGCGCAGGTCCGCGATGCTCCGCGTGAAGCCGATCTCGACGAGCCGCAGCACGACGTCGCGCACATAGCCCGGCATCGACTCCGGCCGGTCCTCGGGCAGCGGCGCGACCGCGAGCTCCGTGATCAGCGGCCGCACGGCCTCCGCCGCCTGCTCGACGACCGCGTCGACCCAGCCCGTCGACGCACCGCCCGCCGCCGCGGCCGCCGCACGTGCCGCCGCCATCCCGCCGGCCGCACGGACCGCCTCGTGGACCGCGCGGTGCGCGGGCGCGGCGAAGGCGTCGGCGGCGAGGTCGTCGAACTGCGCGGGGACGTGCTCGGGCTGCTGGAGGACCACCTCGAGCGCGGTCCGCTCGATCTGCACGACCGGGTCGCGACGGTCCGGCGACGGCATGCGCACGACAGGCGCCTCGTCGCCGTACGGGCCGTCCGCGCGCTGGTCGCCCCGCGTCCAGCGGTCGTCCGGTCGCCCGCGACCGTTCGAGCCGCCTCGACGGTCGTCCGGCCGCGACCACGGCCCCTCGCGTCGCGCGCCGTCACCGCGACCGCGCTGCCCGTCGCCGCCGCGCCACTCGGGACGCCCGCCCCGACCGCCGTCCCCGCGACCCGCGTCGGGACGGCCACGACGGTCGTCGGACCGCTGCTCGCCGC
>NZ_BHYL01000449.1 GCF_003851725.1 Cellulomonas algicola
GTCGTCGGCGGTGCCGTGGTCGGCGGGCTCGGGCTGGGTGCGGGGCTGCTGCGGCGGCCCGAGGCACCCTCGCTGCGCGCGCTGACCCGGCCGGCGTGGTCGCGCGTCGCCTCGTGGGCGCGCGTCGGCGGCACCGGCGGCGTGCTCGCGGTCGCGCTGCTGGTCGCGGTGTCCGCGCTCGTCGTGACGCTGTGGGTCGTCGCGGGTCGGGCGACCGTCGGCGACGTCGTGCGGGGCCTGAACCTCGACGCGGTCGGGGGTGTCGTGCTCGCGTTCGCCGAGCTCGCGTTCCTGCCGAACCTCGTCGTCTGGGCACTCGCGTGGCTGTCAGGTCCCGGGTTCGCCGTGGGCCTCGGCAGCCGGTTCTCGCCGACCGAGGTCGTCCCCACGCCGCTGCCCGCGGTCCCGCTGCTCGGCGGCCTGCCGGCTCCCGACCTCGTCGGGCCGGCCACCGCGGGGGCGCCGGTCGTGCTGGTCGTCGTCGGGCTCGTCGCCGGCTGGTACGTGCACCGGCGCGTCCGCCCGACTGCCGGCTGGCACGCGCTCGCCGCGTGCGCGGTGACGGCGGCGACGGCCGGCGTGCTCGTCGCGACGCTCGTCACGCTCGCGAGCGGCGCCGCCGGGCCCGGTCGCATGGCGTCGGTCGGTGCGCACGGCTGGGCCGTCGGCGGGATGGTGGCCCTCGGTGTGCTGGTCGGCTCCGCGCTCGTCGTGCTCCCGGGCGACCCGTTCGTGCGGGCGGGCGCCCGGCGCCTGCTGCGTGTGCCAGACCGGGACGGTACGCCCGCGGGCGAGGACTGACCTCCGACGTCAGCAGGCCGCCGCCGGCTCCGATGCCTGCGGGCCCTGCCCGGTGTGGGCGGAGGACCGAGCCGTCAGCCGGCGTCGCCGCCCGGCGTGGGCCGCTGCAGCCCGTCCGTGAACGCGTGCTCGCACTGATTCTGCGCCGTGATGGTCAGCGCACCCGCCATGCAGTCCTCGCGCTCCTGCAGGAGCGGCGAGATCGACAGCGCGGTGAGCACCGCGAGCGACCACACGGCCGACATCGTGACGAGCACCGCGAGCATCGCCGGCAGCCCGCCGCGGGCACGGGCCCGGACCGCGGTGACGAGCGCCCGGACGCCGAGCACGAGGCCCGCGAGGGCGAACAGGGCGGCCGCGACACGCCACGGCATGGGCAGCGTCGCGACGAGCACGGACCCGAGCAGCAGGACGCCGACGGTGCGCGACTGCTCGGCGGCCTTGAGGGTCCCGGCCGGGTCGGGCGGCGCCGCGGCGGCCTCGCGCCGCTCGGCCTCGGTCGGCACCGGGCGCGGGCC
>NZ_BHYL01000450.1 GCF_003851725.1 Cellulomonas algicola
GGCGGGGCCGCCCGCGACAGGCTCGTCGTCAGATCTCTTCGATGCTGCTGGCGTTGGGGCGACGCGACAGGTCGATGCCGAGCTCCTCCGCGGCGCGGTAGACCTCGTCGTCGTTCTCCTTCATGTCGATCGAGACGCCGTCGGACGACAGCACCTCGACGTTCAGGCAGAGCGACTGCATCTCCTTGAGGAGGACCTTGAAGGACTCCGGGATGCCCGAGTCGGGGATGTTCTCGCCCTTGACGATCGCCTCGTACACCTTGACGCGGCCGGGCACGTCGTCGGACTTGATGGTGAGGAGCTCCTGCAGCGTGTAGGCGGCGCCGTACGCCTCGAGGGCCCACACCTCCATCTCGCCGAACCGCTGACCACCGAACTGCGCCTTACCACCCAGCGGCTGCTGCGTGATCATCGAGTACGGGCCGGTCGAGCGCGCGTGGATCTTGTCGTCGACCAGGTGGTGCAGCTTGAGGATGTACATGTAGCCGACCGCGACCGGGTCCGGGAACGGCTCGCCGGAGCGGCCGTCGAAGAGCCGGGCCTTGCCGTCGGGCTGGACCATCCGGTCACCGTCACGGTTGGGCAGCGTCGAGCCGAGCAGACCGGTGAGGGTCTCCTCCGGCACGCCGTCGAAGACGGGCGTGGCGACCGGGTTGCCGGCCGGGGACGAGGCCGCGACCGCGGGCACGCCCTCCTTCCACTGCACGTCGCCCTCGGCGAGCTCGATGTCCCAACCCTGCTTCGCGACCCACCCGAGGTGCGTCTCGAGGACCTGCCCGACGTTCATACGACCGGGCACACCCAGCGGGTTGAGCACGACGTCGACCGGGGTGCCGTCCGCGAGGAACGGCATGTCCTCGACGGGGAGGATCTTCGAGATGACGCCCTTGTTGCCGTGACGGCCGGCGAGCTTGTCGCCGTCCGTGATCTTGCGGCGCTGCGCGATGTACACGCGGACCAGCTCGTTCACGCCGGCGGGCAGCTCGTCGCCGTCCTCACGGCTGAACGTGCGCACCTCGATGACCGTGCCGGACTCGCCGTGCGGGACCTTGAGCGACGTGTCGCGGACCTCGCGCGCCTTCTCGCCGAAGATCGCGCGGAGCAGGCGCTCCTCGGGGGTCAGCTCGGTCTCGCCCTTCGGGGTGACCTTGCCGACGAGGATGTCGCCGGCCGCGACCTCGGCACCGATGCGGATGATGCCGCGCTCGTCGAGGTCCGCGAGGACCTCCTCGGAGACGTTCGGGATGTCCCGCGTGATCTCCTCGGGGCCGAGCTTCGTGTCGCGGGCGTCGACCTCGTGCTCCTCGATGTGGATCGAGGACAGGACGTCGTCCTGCACGAGGCGCTGCGACAGGATGATCGCGTCCTCGTAGTTGTGGCCCTCCCACGACATGAACGCGACGAGCAGGTTGCGGCCGAGCGCGAGCTCGCCCTCGTCCGTCGCCGGGCCGTCGGCGAGCACCGAGTTGACCTCGACGCGCGCCCCCTGCTCGACCAGCACGCGCTGGTTGTAGGACGTGCCCTGGTTCGAGCGGCGGAACTTCGCCACGCGGTACGTCGACGTGGTCGCGTCGTCGTTGGCGACGACGATGAGGTCGGCCGACACCTCGGTGACGACACCCGGCTTCGTCGCGACGATGACGTCGCCCGCGTCGACCGCCGCACGACGCTCCATGCCGGTGCCGACGAGCGGCGCCTCGGAGCGGACCAGCGGCACGGCCTGGCGCTGCATGTTCGCACCCATGAGGGCGCGGTTCGCGTCGTCGTGCTCGAGGAACGGGATGAGGGCCGTCGCGACCGACACCATCTGGCGCGGCGAGACGTCCATGTAGTCGATGTTCTCGCCGGTGACGTACTCGATCTCGCCGCCCTTGACGCGGACGAGGACGCGGTCCTCCTCGAACGTGCCGTCGGCCTCGAGCGGCGCGTTGGCCTGCGCGATGACGTGGCGGTCCTCGTCGTCGGCGGTGAGGTAGTGCACCTCGTCCGTGACGCGGCCGTCGACGACCTTGCGGTACGGCGTCTCGACGAAGCCGAACGGGTTGATCCGCCCGAACGACGCGAGCGAGCCGATCAGACCGATGTTCGGACCCTCAGGGGTCTCGATCGGGCACATGCGGCCGTAGTGCGACGGGTGGACGTCACGGACCTCCATGCCGGCGCGGTCGCGCGACAGACCACCCGGGCCGAGGGCCGACAGACGACGCTTGTGCGTCAGGCCCGCGAGCGGGTTGTTCTGGTCCATGAACTGCGACAGCTGGCTCGTCCCGAAGAACTCCTTGATGGAGGCCACGACGGGACGGATGTTGATGAGCGTCTGCGGCGTGATCGCCTCGACGTCCTGCGTCGTCATGCGCTCGCGCACGACGCGCTCCATCCGGGACAGGCCCGTGCGGACCTGGTTCTGGATGAGCTCGCCGACCGCACGGATGCGACGGTTGCCGAAGTGGTCGATGTCGTCGGTCTCGACGCGCACGTCGATCGCCTCGCCGGCACGCGTGCCGGGGAGCGTCTGCAGGTCGATGTGCAGCGACGCGAGGTACTTGATCGTCGCGACGACGTCCGCGAGCGACAGGACGGAGTCCGCGAGGGGCGCGTCCTGGCCGAGCTTCTTGTTCAGCTTGTAGCGGCCGACCTTCGCGAGGTCGTAGCGCTTCGGGTTGAAGTAGAAGTTCTCGATGAGCGCGCGGCCGGCCTCGACGGTCGGCGGCTCGCCCGGGCGGATCTTGCGGTAGAGGTCGAGCAGCGCCTCGTCCTGCGTCTGGACGTGGTCCTTCTCGAGGGTCTCGATGACGGCCGGGTACGCCGCGAACTCCTCGCGGATCTCCGCCTCGGACATGCCGAGCGCCTTGAGCAGGACGGTCGCGTTCTGCTTGCGCTTGCGGTCGACGCGGACGCCGACGTTGTCGCGCTTGTCGATCTCGAACTCGAGCCACGCGCCACGGCTCGGGATGACCTTGGCGGTGAGGATGTCCTTGTCGGACGTCTTGTCCGCCTGGCGCTCGAAGTAGACGCCCGGCGAGCGGACGAGCTGCGAGACGACGACGCGCTCGGTGCCGTTGATGATGAACGTGCCGCGCTCGGTCATGAGCGGGAAGTCGCCCATGAAGACCGTCTGGCTCTTGATCTCACCGGTCGTGTAGTTGACGAACTCCGCGGTGACGAACAGAGGCGCGGCGTACGTGAAGTCCTTCTCCTTGCACTCCTCGGCCGTGTACTTCGGCGGCTCGAAGCGGTGCTCGCGGAACGAGAGGGACATGGAGCCGCCGAAGTCCTCGATCGGCGAGATCTCCTCGAAGATCTCCTCGAGACCGGCGGTCTCGGGGACGTCCTGACGACCGTTCTCCAGCGCGGCGGCCACGCGGGCCTGCCAGCGCTCGTTGCCCAGCAGCCAGTCGAAGCTCTCGGTCTGCAGGCCGAGCAGGTCGGGGACCTCGAGCGGCTCGTGGATCTTGGCGAAGGAGATACGACGGGATGCGGTGCGGTTCGCGATGGCGTCAGCGGTCGGTGCAGAAGGGGTGCGCGAGGCAGCCAAGAGGGGTCCTTCCCTGCGGATCGTGTGCACGCTGCGCAGGTCAGGCGGGGCGCGATCCCCCGGCCGTGCGAGCTGCGGAACCGTCGCGCACGTACGACGTCCACTGCTCGGGTTATACGGGATCGCGGGCACAGGCCAGCGCAAAGCGCTAGCATACTCAACCGGCATGGGAAAGTCCACCCGGCGTCGGCCGGGTCCCGCGTCGTCGTCGACGCCGTCCCGGCTTCTCGCTCACGCGGGCGACTCGCCCGCGTCGACGACCACGCTGTCGTCGCGGCACATGGTGGCACACGTCACCCTGACCGCGAAAGCGGAGCAGGTGAGAGCGGGCGTACGACCACCCGCCCTGTACCCGACCCGCCCCCGGCATCCCTCGACCCATCCGGCGCGCCGTCGGCTGCGAACCCCCCTCGCACCACATCGCACGCGGTCCCGCGGGACCGCCCGGGCGGGGCCACGCGCCCCGGGAACGAGGCAGCCATGTCGCAGTCCCCCAACCGCATCGTCGGGACGGTCTTCGGAGCCGTCTACCTGCTCGTCGGCGTCGCCGGCTTCTTCGTGACGTCGGGCGTCGGCTTCGCGTCGACCGAGGGCGAGCCGCTGATCCTCTTCGAGGTCAACCCGCTGCACAACATCGTCCACCTGCTCATCGGCGTCGTGCTGTTCTTCGCGGCACGCTCCTCGGTCGCCGCGTCCCGCGCCGCCAACACCGGCGTCGGCGCCGTCTACCTGCTCG
The DNA here is from genome assembly GCF_003851725.1 of Cellulomonas algicola. GTDB lineage: Bacteria > Actinomycetota > Actinomycetes > Actinomycetales > Cellulomonadaceae > Cellulomonas > Cellulomonas algicola. The sequence continues at coordinate 4,272 of NZ_BHYL01000450.1, forward strand.
TCGGCGTCCTCGGCCTGTTCCTCGTCGGCAGCGGCGCGAACATCCTCGCCCTCAATGGCGCCGACAACGTGCTGCACTTCGCGAGCGCGGTCCTGCTGCTCGGCGTCGGTCTCGGCGCCGACCGCACCGCCTCGGCGCGGGCGACCGCATGACGACCGCGTCCGCCGCCCTCGCCGCCCGGCCCGCTGCCGGGGGGCTGGGGCGCGTCGCGGGCGCGCACGCCCCGGACCGGGTGGCGGTCGAGTCCCCCGC
>NZ_BHYL01000451.1 GCF_003851725.1 Cellulomonas algicola
CTTCTTCACGTTCATCGGCCTCGACGCGGTGTCGACGGCCGGGGACGAGGTGCGCGACCCGCAGCGCGCCATGCCGCGCGCGATCCTCGGCGCGCTCGCGATCGTCACGACGATCTACCTGCTGGTCGCCGTGTCGGCGATCGGCGCGCAGCCCTGGCAGGACTTCGGCGACCGGGAGCAGGCGGAGGCCGGCCTCGCGCGGCTGCTGCAGGACGTCACCGGCTCGACGTGGCCGGGCACGGTGCTGTCCGCGGGTGCGGTCGTGTCGATCTTCTCCGTCACGCTCGTGACCCTCTACGGGCAGACGCGCATCCTGTTCGCGGTCGGCCGCGACGGGCTGCTGCCGCGCGCGTTCGCCCGCGTGAACCCGCGGACGCACACGCCTGTCCAGAACACCGTCATGGTCGCGTGCGCGGTGGGGCTGCTCGCGGGGTTCGTGCCGCTCTCCGACCTGTGGGACCTTGTCTCGATCGGCACGCTCGTCGCGTTCATCGTCGTGTCGGTCGGCGTCATCGTCCTGCGCCGGTCCCGGCCTGACCTGCCGCGCGGCTTCCGCGTCCCGGCGTACCCGCTCACGCCGTTGCTGGGGATCGCGTCCTGCGTATACATCCTCGCGGGCCTGCACTGGTACACGTACGCCTGGTTCCTGCTCTGGCTCTCCGTCGTCCTCCTCTTCTACTTCCTGTGGGGGCGTCACCACTCGCTGCTGAACCGTGCCGTGGAGGCGGGGTTGCCCGTCGGTGAGGAGCGACCCCGATGACGATCGTTGTCGGCGCGCAGCCGTTCGGGGACGCGCGCGGCGCGCTCGAGCTTGGCGCGAACCTCGCGCGCACCCTGCCCGAGCGGTCGGGGGTGTTCGTCCTCGTCGTCGCGACCGTCGTCCCGCCGCGCGACGACGCCCGCGGGGTCGACGAGCGTCTCGCGCGCGCCCAGGACGCCGCCCGTTCGTGGGCTGCGGAACGCGCGTCGGGCATGCAGGTCGAGTTCGTCACCGTGCCCGCCCGGTCCGTCGCCCGCGCCCTCGTCCAGGTCGCCGTCGAGGCCGACGCGACCGCGCTCGTCCTCGGCTCGTCGCCCGACGGCGGCCTCGGGCACGTCGTCGTCGGGTCCACCGCGGACTACCTGCTGCACTCGTCGCGCGTGCCCGTCGCGCTCGCGCCCCGCGGCTACCGTGCCGCCGCCGTGCCGGGGGCGGGACCGCTCGACGTGCCCGTGCACCGTCTGACCGCGGCGTTCGGGCCCGGAGCGGCGGGGGAGGAGTCGGTGCGCTGGGCGGCCGCCCTCACGCGCTCGATCGACGTCGGGCTGCGGGTCGCGTCGTTCGGCGTCCGCACGCCGACGATGTTCCCGCCGGAGGTCGGGTTCGACGTCGAGGCCGAGGTGTCTGCGCAGTGGCGCGACCAGATGCTCGACGCGCAGCGTGCGCTCGGCCTGGGGCCCGACGTCGAGACGGTCGCGCCCGTCGGGACGAGCTGGGCCGACGCGATGGACCGCCTCGACTGGCAGCCCAACGAGCTGCTCATCGTCGGGTCGTCGAGCGCGGGCGCCCTGCGCGCGGTGTTCCTGGGCACGCGCGCCACGAAGCTGGTGCGCCACTCGCCCGTGCCCGTCCTGGTCGTCCCGCGCGGTACGACGCCGCCCTCCTGAGCCGGTCCGGCGGTCGCACCGCGACGACCGGGCCGCGCCGGGGTACTAGTCCCATCGTCCGATGGTGCGCGCCCACGCCGACGCGGGAGAAAGGTGGCTGTCAGACCACCGACCCCAGGAGCACACCATGAAGCGCGCGGTCCTCTTCTCCGCAGCCGCCGTCGTCGCCGCCGTCCCCGCCGTCGCGGGCCTGGTCGGCAACGCGAGCCTCACCCCGTCCGTCGCCGTCGAGCCGCCCGCGCACGCCGTCCTCCTCGACGACGGCCGGACCGACCGTGACTCCCGCACCGAGCCGGGCGACGACCGCGACGCCACGCCCTCCGCGTCGCCGTCGAGCACGCCCGAGGCGTCGCCGAGCGCGTCGTCCTCGGCGAGCAGCAGCCCCGACGACCACGGCGGCGCGCTCGACCGCGACCTGCGGACCGAGCCCGGCGACGACCGCGCCGTCAACGGCGGCTCGCAGACCAGCGGGACGGGCGGCACGGCCGCGACCGACGACTCGGGCCACCGGTCCGGGAGCGACGACTCCGGCCACCGGTCCGGCTCGGGCGGCGACGGCTCCGGCCGCGGCGGGCACGACGACGGTCCCGGCCACGACGCGGGCGACGACCACGGCGGCGACGACTGACCGTGGGCACCGAGCACGACGACCACGCGTCGGCGCACCGGTCGGCCCAGCCGCCCGTACGGACCTCCACGGGTCCGTCGGGCGGCGCGGCGCGCGGACGGGTGACCCCCGCCCCGGCGCGGACCGACGCCGCCACACCGACACCTAGGGTGAGTGCCGTGCGCCCCACCGACGACCCGACGACCGTCGCGTGGACCACGCTGGCGACGGGAGGCGGTGTGGGCACCGCGGGGGAGCCGCGGCCCGTCCGGACCTGGCGCGTGTTCGGCCAGGTCGTCGCCGCCGCGGGTCTCGTGCTCGTGCTGGTCGCCGTGCTCGGGCTCACGGCCAGCCGCCAGATCGCCGAGCGGGAGTCCGTCAACGACGCCGCCCGCCGCACCGACCTCCTCGCCGAGGCCGTCGTCCAGCCCGTGCTCCGCGACGGCGTGACCACGGGCGACCCCGACGCCCTCGCGGCGCTCGACCGGGCCGTGCGCGACGGCGTCCTCGACGACCAGGTCGTCCGCGTGAAGGTCTGGGACGCCGACGGCCGCATCGTCTACTCCGACGAGGGCCGCCTGGTGGGGCAGCAGTTCCCGCTCGGCGACGACGAGCGCGCGGTCCTCGCCGACCCCGCGACCGAGGCCGAGGTCAGCGACCTCGACAAGCCCGAGAACGCGTTCGAGCGCGGCCAGGGCAAGCTGCTCGAGGTCTACCGGCCCGTGTGGACGCCCGACGGCACGCCGCTGCTCTTCGAGACGTACTCCCGGTACGACGCCGTGACGGAGCGCTCGACGGCCCTGTGGCGCGGCTTCGCGGGCATCACCCTCACGAGCCTCCTCGTGCTCGTCGTCCTCATGCTCCCCGTGCTCTGGACGCTCCTCGACCGGCTCCGCCGCTCCCAGCAGCACCGCGAGGTCCTCCTCCAGCACGCGGTCGAGGCCTCCGACGAGGAACGCCGCCGGATCGCCGGCACGCTGCACGACGGCGTCGTCCAGGAGCTCGCCGCCGCGTCCTTCGCGCTCGCCGGCGCGGCCGACCGGGCCGACCGCGCGGGCGCCCCCGACGTCGCCGGCCCCGTGCGCGAGGCCGCCGCGACCGTGCGCGCGAGCATCCAGGGCCTGCGCTCGCTGCTCGTCGACATCTACCCCGCGAGCCTGCGCACCGCGGGGCTGCGCGCCGCGCTCGCCGACCTCGTCGGTGGGCTCGCCGTGCGCGGTGTGGACGTGCGGCTCGACGCACCCGACGGCGTCGCCGAGGGCCTGCCCGCACCCGTCGAGCGGCTCGTGCACCGCGTCGCGCAGGAGACGCTGCGCAACGCGGTCGCGCACGCCGGCGCCCGGCACGTCGACGTCGTGCTGCGCAGCGGCGACGACACCGTGGTGCTCGAGGTCGCCGACGACGGCGTCGGGTTCGACGTCGCCGCGACCCTCGCGCGCCCGCCCGAGGGGCACCTCGGCCTGCGCCTGCTCGCCGACCTCGCGTCGTCCGCCGGTGCCCGCCTCGAGGTCGCGTCGGCGCCGGGCGCGGGCTGCCGCTGGCGCCTGACGGCCCGCACGGACGGGCTCGGCGCGGACGGCTGGGACGCCGACAGCGGGAACGCGGACGGTGTCGCCGCCGCGCCGACCGGCACGTCCGTTGCGGGCACCGACAGGAGCAAGGACGCATGACCGACGACGACGTGACCGTCCTCCTCGTCGACGACCACCACCTCGTGCGGTCCGGCCTCGCGACGCTCGTCGACGCCGCCGACGGGCTGCGCGTCGTCGGCCAGGCCGCCGACGGCGAGGAGGCCGTCGCCCTCGCGCGCGACCTCGCCCCGCGCGTCGTGCTGATGGACCTCTCGATGCCGGTCGTCGACGGCGTCGAGGCCACCCGTCGTATCGCGGCCGCCCAGCCCGACGTGCACGTCGTCGTCCTCACGTCGTTCTCCGACGCGGCTCGGGTCGGCGACGCGCTCGCCGCCGGCGCGGTGGGCTACCTGCTCAAGGACTGCGAGCCGCGCGACCTCGTCGCCGCCGTCCGCTCCGCCGCGCAGGGCTTCGCGCCGCTCGACCCGCGGGTCGCCCGCACGCTCCTGCCCGGCGGCCCCGCGGCCGCGGCGTCACCCGCCGACCGGCTGAGCGCGCGCGAGCGTCAGGTGCTGCGCCTCGTGGCGCAGGGCATGGCGAACAAGCAGGTCGCCCGCGCGCTGGGCATCTCGGAGCGCACGGTCAAGGTCCACGTCGGCAACGTCTTCCGCCAGATCGGCGTCGGCGACCGCACGAGCGCCGCCCTCTGGGCTCGCGAGTACCTGCCCGACTGACCCGGTGCCGCCGTCAGGAGCCCGCGGCGAGTGCGCGGACGGTCTCGATCGTGTCGGCCTCGGCGGCGGGCTTGTCGTCGCGGTAGCGGAGCACGCGCGCGAACCGGAGCGCGACGCCGCCGGGGTAGCGGGTCGAGCGCTGGACGCCGTCGAACGCGATCTCGACGACCTGCTCGGGGCGGACGGTCACGGTCCAGCCGTCGTCGGCCACCTCGAGCTCGCGGAAGCGTCGCGTCTGCCAGGCGAGCGTCTCGTCGGTCATGCCCTTGAACGTCTTGCCGAGCATGACGAACCCGCCGTGCCCGTCGCGCGCGCCGAGGTGGATGTTCGACAGCGTGCCCTGCCGCCGCCCGGACCCGCGTTCGACGGCGAGCACGACGAGGTCGAGGGTGTGGCGCGGCTTGACCTTGACCCAGGCGGCGCCGCGCCGCCCGGCCTCGTAGGGGGCCTGCGCGGCCTTGACGACCACACCTTCCTGCCCGGCGGCGACGACGGACGCGAACCAGTCCTGCGCGGCGGCGGCGTCCGCGGTGACGAGCCGGGGGACGCCGGTGGCGCCGAGCGCGTCGAGCGCGGCGAGCCGGTCGACGAGCGGGGCGTCGAGCAGGTCGCGCCCGTCGACGTGCAGGGCGTCGAAGAAGAACGGGGTGAGCCGCGTGACGGCCGCGACGTCGGCGTCGCGCGTGGCGGTGCGCGCCGCGGTGTCCTGGAACGGCACGGGCCGGCCGGCGTCGTCGACGACGAGCGCCTCGCCGTCGAGCACGAGCGTGGACGCGGGCAGGGCGCGCACGGCCTCGACGATCTCGGGGACGCGCGACGTGAGGTCGTCCAGCGAACGCGTGTACACGCGCACGTCGTCGTCGCGGCGGTGCACCTGGATGCGGATGCCGTCGAGTTTGGTGTCGACGACGACCTCGTCGGGCCCCAGCGAGGCCATCGCCTCGGCGACGTCGGACGCGGACTGCGCGAGCATCGGCCGCACGGGCGTCCCGACGGTGAGCGTGAACGCGTCGAGCGCGGCGCGGGCAGCCTCGGGGTCGGGGGCACCGAGCGCCGCCGACGCCACCGTCTCGGTCGACCCGGTGAGCATCGCGGCCCGCCGGACGGCCTCGGGCGGGACGGACGCGGCCTCGGCGACCGCGTCGAGCAGGAGCGCGTCGAGCGCCCCCTGCCGCAGCTCGCCCGACACCAGCCCGCGCAGGAGCGTCTGCTCGTCGGCCGTCGCGGCGGCGAACAACGCGGACGCGAGGCGCGTCCGCTCGGTCGACGACCCGGTGCCCTGCAGCCCGGCCATGGTCTCGAAGGCGGCGTCGACCTCGGCGACCGTCAGCGTCGGGGCGTCGGCGGGTGCGGGCAGCGACGCGAGCGAGCGCCACCCGAGGCCCGTGCGGCGCTGGCGCAGCTCCCCGGCGAGGTAGCGGGCGACGACGGGCACGTCGGACGGCTCGGCGCGGCGCAGCACGTCGGCGAGCAGCGCGCGCTTGGCGAGGCGGGACCGGGTGGCGGCGACGGCGAGGGACGTCGCGGCGACGTCGGCGAGCAGCATGTCCGCATCCTGCCGCCGGTCACCGACACCGGCACCTGCGCAGCGGTCAGAGCACGACAGCGGGCGTCAGCGCGGGTGTCAGAGCACGACCGCGGGAGCCAGGGCGGGGCGGTCCAGGACGCGCAGCTCGTGCAGCGCGTCGAGCAGCAGGCGGTTGAACGCGACGGGCGCGTGGGAGTTCACGTCGTGGCCCGCGCGTGGGACGACCCGCAGGCGCGTGCCAGGGCGTGCGGTGAGGTAGCGGCGCTCGTCGAGCCGTAGCGGGTCGCGCGCACCGTTGACGACCCAGACGGGCAGCCGCACGCGGCGCAGGTCGGCGAGCGGGGAGTACCCCGACATCGCGGAGAGCATGTCCTGCACGACGTGCCACGTCCCGCCGCCGATCCGCAGGGCGCGCGTCACGGCGCCGGACGCCGACCGGTACGCGAGCAGCGGCTTGCCCTTGATCTCCGTGGAGCAGCCCGCGAGCACGACGCCGGCGAGCTTGTGCTCGTTGCGGCGCGCGTAGGCGAGGCTCGCGTAGCCGCCGAGCGAGAGGCCGACGAGCAGCGGGGCGACCGCGAAGGACGCGACGGCGTCGTCGATCGCGCGGATCGCGCCCTCGAGCGTGAACCGCTCGTGCGCGCGGGCGCCGTGCCCGGGCAGGTCCAGGGCGAGCGTCGGGTGGCCCGACCGTGTCAGCGCGTCGAGCTGGTGCTGCCAGATCGCGGACGACGTGCGCGTGCCGTGGACGAAGACGATGGGGCGGATGACGGGCTCCTCGGGGGCGTGTGCTCCGCGGGAGAGTACCTGGCGTTCCTGGGATTCTCCGGGGAGCGTCACACGTCCGGCGCGCAGGCCCCACGTCCGAGCGCTGCGAGCCCCGCGCGG
>NZ_BHYL01000452.1 GCF_003851725.1 Cellulomonas algicola
CGCGGCCGGCGTCCCACGACGCCTGTCCCTGACCCGCCCGGATCCGTCGGGCACACCGCAAGGAGACCCACCCATGTCCGAGAACGTCCCCGTCCTCCCGGCGAAGAACGGCGGCAAGCGCCGGACCGGCCTCGTCGTCGGTGCGGTCGTCGCCGTCGTCGTCCTCGTCGGCGCGCTCGTCTTCGCGTTCACGCGTCCCGACGCCGACGACTCCGCCGCCGGTGACGGCGCGACCGTCGTCCGCCTCGGCACGACCGACGTCGGCCAGCCGCACTGGGAGATCCTCAAGGAGCTCGCCGCGGAGGAGGGCATCGACCTCGAGATCGTCGGCTTCTCCGAGTACACGCAGCCGAACCCGGCACTCACCGAGGACGAGATCGACCTCAACGCGTTCCAGCACATCCTGTATCTGGCCGACCACAACAACAACACCGGCGACGACCTGCAGCCCATCGGCTCCACGCTGATCGTCCCGCTGCCGCTGTACTCGCAGAAGCACACGGACGTCTCCGAGTTCACCAAGGGCGAGCAGGTCGCGATCCCCAACGACGCGACCAACCAGGCGCGCGCGCTGTTCGTGCTCGAGGAGGCTGGCCTGATCGAGTTCACCGGCGAGCCGAAGGTCCCGACGCCGGACGACGTCGACACCGACGCGTCGACCGTCGTCGTGCGCCCTGTCGAGGCGTCGCAGACCGCGGGCCTCATCGGCGACCCCGACGTCGCGGGTGTGATCGTCAACAACAATTTCGCGACCGACGCGGGCTTCGACCTCGACAGCTACGTCTTCGCGGACGACCCGAACTCGCCGGGGGCCCAGCCGTACATCAACATCATCGCGGCTCGCCCGGACGACGCGGACAACCCGACGTACCAGAAGATCGTCGAGCTCTACCACGACCCGAAGGTGCTCGAGTCGGTCGTCGAGTCGTCCGGCGGCACCGCCACGATCGTCGAGGGCTACGACGCCGCCAAGCTCCAGGACGTCCTGGCGCAGACGCAGGAGAACCTCAAGGCCGCTGGCTGAACCGGTCCGCGCGGTCCGGTCCCCACCACCCGGGGACCGGAC
>NZ_BHYL01000453.1 GCF_003851725.1 Cellulomonas algicola
GCGGGAGGGTCGGGCGTCGTCGTGCGTCAGGTGGTCAGACGTCGCCGCGCCAGGCGCCCGTCTCGGTGCCGCGGTTCTCGACGAACTCCTTGAACCGCTTGAGGTCGGCCTTGACCTGCAGGTCGTCGGCACCGACGGCGGCACCGGCCTTCTCGACGAGCGAGTCCGGCTCCCACCGGGTCTCGACGTGCACGCGCGTCGTGCCGGCGTCGACGGCCTCGAACGTCACGACGCCCTCGTGGGCCGGGCCGTCGACGCTGCGCCAGGCGACGCGCTGGTCCGGGTGCTGGTCGATGATCTGCGCGTCGAACTCGCGCTCGACGCCGCCGATCGAGGTCCGCCAGTGGGTGAGCGTGTCGGTCACCTGGCGCACCTCCTCGACGCCACCCATGAAGTGCGGGAACTCCTCGAACTGCGTCCACTGGTCGTAGGCGGTGCTGATCGGGACGGCCACCTCGATGGTCTGGTCGATCGTCGGCATGCCGTGCTCCCTTCGCTCGGGACGGGGTTGTCGGGCCACGCTAGGTCGGCCCCGGACGGGTCGCGCGTCGAGCGCGGGAGCTGTCCCCCGTTCCGGTGGAGGTCGGCCCGTCGACGTGCGGAGGAGATCGCCGAGGCGCACCCTTCGCGTCCTCCGAGGGCTCTGGGACAGGCTTTGGGAGGGGCTCTGGGAGGCCGTGCACCGGCCCCCGGCCGGAACGCCGGAGGGCCGTCAGTCGCGCGTCGCGGACGCACCCGCGGTCGGCGTCAGCGACTGCGTCCCGATGACGCGCAGGAGCGCGAGCGCGTCGGCGGCGGAGCTCCCCGCCGGGGCCGAGTAGACGATGATCGCCTGGTCGCTGTCGGGCACGTGCAGCGCGTCGCAGTCGAGCGTGACCCGCCCGACCGTCGGGTGGTCGACGGACTTGCGGTGGCTGCGCCACACGCTCGCGCCGCCCTCCTGCCACATGCGCTCGAAGTCGGGGCTCTCCCGGCGCAGCTCGGCGACGAGCTCGTTGAGGCGGGCGTCCTTCGGGTACCGGGCGGCCGCCGTCCGCAGCGCCGCGACGGCCTGGGCCGCAGTCGCCTCGCGCTCGTCGTGCGACATCGCGACGCGGGTCCGCGGGCCGTACGGCGTCGTGCCGAGGAACCGGATCCGGTTGACGTTGCGCTCGCGTGCAGGGACGGTCGACCAGTCGCCGAGCAGCGCCGACGCCATCGCGTTCCACGCGAGCACGTCGCCGCGCGCGTCGAGCAGCAGCACCGGCAGGTCGACGAGCCGGTCCATCAGGCGCTGCACGCTGGGGCGCACGACGTCGTCCACGGTCCCGGGCAGCGGCGGCGGCGAGCCCGCCAGGTGGAAGAGCTCCGCACGCTCGTCGTCGTCGAGCCGCAGCGCCCGGGCCAGCGCGCGCAGCACCTGCGCCGACGGGCGGGGGCCGCGACCCTGCTCGAGCCGCACGACGTAGTCGACGCTCACGCCCGCGAGCAGCGCGACCTCCTCACGCCGCAGACCCCCGACCCGGCGACGCTCGCCCGCCGGGAGCCCGACGTCCTGCGGCGACAGGCGCCCCCGCGCACGTCGCAGCACCTGGGCCAGCTCCCCGCGATCCATGCGCCCAGGATCCACCCGCACGGCGGCGCGCGGGTGGCGTCAGCATGGGACCGCCGGTCCCAGGGTGCGCACGCCCTGGAGCCCGCGCGTGCCGCGGCGGAGGGTCGACGGCATGGACACCACCATCGCCCTCGTCACGGGGGCCACCCAGGGAATCGGGCGGGAGACCGCCCGCCGACTCGTCGCGCTCGGCTGGACCGTGTGGGTCGGTGCGCGCGACCTCGACGCCGGCGAGCGGGTCGCCGGCGAGCTCGGCGGCGACGCACGGGCCGTGCGGCTCGACGTCACCGACGACGCCTCCGTCGCCGACGCCGTGCGCGTCGTCGACACCACGCACGGGCGCCTCGACGTGCTCGTCAACAACGCCGGCGTCAGCGGGCGCCTCGTCGGGCCGCGGGACACCCCGCCGGCCGACTTCCTGCCCGTCTACGGCGTCAACGTGCTCGGGCCCGTGCGGGTCACGCACGCGTTCCTGCCGCTGCTCGACCGGTCCGCGCAGCCGCGCGTCGTCATGGTGTCGAGCGGGCTCGGCTCGTTCGGCGTGACCACGGACCCGGCACGCTTCGAGTCGACCATCGCCGGGCTCGCGTACCCGTCGTCGAAGGCCGCGCTCAACATGATCACGAGCCAGTACGCGAAGGTGCTCGACGGGTACCAGGTGCTCGCCGTCGACCCCGGCTACACCGCGACCGGCCTCAACGGGCACCAGGGGTTCCAGACGGTCGAGCAGGGCGCCGAGGCCGTCGTCGCGGCCGCGACCGTCGGTCCGGACGCGCCGTCCGGGACGTTCCACGACCGGGCGGGCGCGCTGCCCTGGTGAGGCGTCGACCCGCCCGGTGTGCGACCTGCCGGGCGGGTCAGCCGCCCGCGAAGGGCGGCAGGACGTCGAGCGTCACGCCCGCGCGGACCTCGTCGTCGCCCTCGACACGCGTGCCGTCGGCGAGCAGCGCGCAGCGGCTCAGCACCGCCGCGAGGTCGGGGTGGCGACGCGTCAGCTCGGCGACCACCAGGGCCGCGGTACCCGCGGGGACCGTCTCGGTGTCGACGCCGGCCGCCTCCGCCGCGGCGGCGAAGTAGCGGACGGCCACCGTCGCGGCGGCCGTCGTCCCGCTCACGCCGGTGCCGGATGCGGTCGCGGCGGTCGGGGCGCTCGTGGGCGTCGTCACGGCAGCACGTTCTCGTCCGACGCCCACGCGAGCGCGGCGCGGCGGGCGGTCGCGAGGACGTCCTCGCCGGACCGGCCGGCGGCGATCGCCAGGCCCGCGACCAGCATCGTCACCGGGACGGCGGGCCGCGCGACCGAGTGCGCGACGTCCGTCGCGACGTCGAGGATGCGCTCGATGTCGACGAGCGCGGGGTCGACGCCGAGCTCGGCGGCGACGTGCTCCACCCAGGCGGGCAGGTCCGCGCCGGGAGCCCTGCGGGGGTCTGTGCTCACGGTGTCCTCCGATCGTCGTCAGGGTCGATGGTGCCACCGGACAGGCGGACGTCGAGGCGCCGCACGTCGTCCCACGTGTCCGCGTCCGCGGCGGCGTCGTCGGGGTCGGGCACGTCGACGAGCCGCAGCCCGGCGACCAGGCTCCGCACCGACGCGTCGCGCGGGCCGTCCGGGAGCGCGTCGAGCGCGGCGTCGAGCGCGGACCGGCGGTAGGCGGCGACGAGGTGCTGCGGCGACCCGTCGGCGCCGACCAGCCGCGCGCCGTCCGCCTCGGGGTCCACGAGCGCTGCGGCGACCAGCGCGGGCACCACG
>NZ_BHYL01000454.1 GCF_003851725.1 Cellulomonas algicola
CCCCCCCCCCGGGGGGGGCGCCCGTCTCGGTGAGCTGCGGTGCTGCCGGGTCAGCCGGCGCGGCGCTGGCGGGCGGTGCGGCGCTTGAGCGCGCGGCGCTCGTCCTCGGACAGGCCGCCCCAGACGCCCGCGTCCTGACCGGTCTCGATCGCCCACTTGAGGCACGTGTCGACGACGTCGCAACGACGGCACACGGCCTTCGCCTCGTCGATCTGCAGCAGCGCCGGACCCGTGTTGCCGATCGGGAAGAACAGCTCGGGGTCCTCGTCGAGACACGCTGCGCGGTGGCGCCAATCCATGACAGATCTCTCCTTGGGCACACGGCTGTCCGACGCCCTGGGGTTGAGGGCGCGCGACGGCCGGGTGTGATCGGGGTGGGGGGGACGTGCTCCATCTAGGGTCACATCACGGTCGACGGCGCACAAGGGGTTACGAGAACGTTTCGCTTGGGTAACGACTGAGGCGTTGGTCACATCTGTGCGCGGCCTGTGAGCGACTCCGCGGTCACGATGCCGGATTGCCGAACGTTTGTCCAGGTCAGAGCACCTGATGAGCATGCGGCAGCCGCCGTCCACGGCTCGCCCTCGGTGAGCGCCGGGACGCCTAGGCTCGGGTCCGTGACCCCCCGCCCGCGCCTCCTCGCTGTGACCTGTGTCCTAGTGCTGCTCGAATCCGTGGTAGTGGCGGGACTCGGGGTCGCCTTCGTGGTCTCGCTCGTCCGCGGCGCGACCGCCCTCGCCGCCCCGACCGCGTTCCTGGTCGCGTTCTGCGCGGGCATCGCGGCGCTCCTCGCGCTCGCCGCGCGGGGCCTCTGGGCGGGCCGCCGGTGGGCGCGGTCGCCGGTGATGACGTGGCAGGTGCTGCTCGTCGTCCTCGCCGTCGGATGGCTCGGTCAGGAGGTCACGGCGTGGGCCGTCGCCGTCCTCACCGTGGCCGTGGTCGTGGGCGTCCTGCTCCTCGTGCCGTCGGTCGTCGCCGCGACCGCTCACCGCGCGACCGACGGGTCCGACCCCGCGTCGTAGACCTGCACGGGGACGGTTCGACGGTCGACGACCAGCACGGCGCGCCCCGGCGGGCGCTCGCGCGGGTCGACCAGCCAGGGCGCCGCGGGCCCGACGAGCTCCGCGCCGGCCGGGTCGTGCGCGTCGAGCACCAGCAGCTGCCGCGCACGCACGAGCGCAGCGTGCGGTCCGCGGAACGCGCCCGCCGCCTGGGCGGTCGTCGCCGCGACGACGCGCGCCCCACGCCGTCCGCGGACGAGCCGCTCGACCGCATCGGCCCGCGTCGGGGACACGCGCTCGAGCTCGTCGAGGTCATCCACCAGGAGCACCGCGTCGTCGGGCACCGCGTCCGGCGCGACGCGCGGGACGTCGGACAGCGCCGTCGGGCCGAGCGCGTCGGGACGTCCGGGCGGGCCGTCTGCGCCCGGAGGACCGAGCGGGACGTCAGCGCCAGGAGGACGACCGAGCAGGACGTCCGCGTCAGGAGGACCGAGCGGGACGTCCGCACCGGGAGGACCGAGCGGGCCGCCTCCGCCGGGAGGTCGGAGCGGGCCGTCCGCGCCGGGAGGTCCGAGCGGGCCGGTGGCGCCTCGCCGGACCGACGTGGTCGCGTCGTCCCGCTCGTCGACGAGCCGCACGACGCGCGCACCTGCCGCACGCAGCCCCGCGACCACGACGGCGAGCGCCGTGGTCCGTCCTGACCCGGGCGGACCGACGACGAGCAAGGGCCGCGCGGTGTCCACGACCACCTCGCTCGCGTCGTCGCCGCCCACACCGATCGGGACGACGGAGCCCCCGACGTGTCGCGCGGCAGGCGGCTCCGCCGACTCGCGTCCCGTTGTCGGACGTCCTGTCGTCGGACGTCCCGTCGTCGACGGTTCAGCCGTCGCCGCCTCCGCCATCGTCGGTTCCGCCGTCGCACGGTCTGCCGATGCGTCGCGTCGCACGTGCGGCACGCGTCCGACCACGTCGCGCTGGTGGTCGGGTGACGTCCCCGCGGGAGCGGCCGCGGTGAGGGCGGCGCGCGGGGGGAGCTGGACCGTGCGGGGGAGGGGCAGCACCCGCACGACCGCAGGGTCGGGTGTCCTCGGCGCAGGTGCAGGTGCAGGTGCAGGTGCGGGTGCGGGTGCGGGCGCCGGTGCGGGTGCAGGCGCAGGCACCGGCACGGGCGCAGGCGCCGGCACGGCGACAGGTGCGTGCGCGGGCGCACGCAGGGGCAAGGGCGGACTCGTGGGCACAGCCGCTGGCGCGGTCGTGGGTGCGGTCGTCACCGGTGCGGATCCGGAGGCGGACGCGTGCGTGTGCGCGGCGATCCCCACGGTGGCGGCGGTGTCCTCCGGCGGGGTGACGACGTGGCACAGGACGGCGTGCCCGTCGCGCAGGTGGACGCCGCGCCCGGCGGGTCCGCGCGGTCCGGACAGGGCCGCGGGCACGCCCGCCAGGGCGTCGAGCGACGCGTCGCCGAGGGGCAGCACGAGCCGGTCGCGGAAGCCCGCGGCGTGATGGAGGGCTGCGGTCGTCACGTCGACCGTGGCGGCGACGGCGACGCGAGCGTCCCCCCGCCAGCACGCGGTGAGGCGGTCGGCGCCGGCGCCGCGCGCGAGGGTCGCCAGGTGGTCGAGCGCCTCGGTGAGGCCGTCGACGAGCAGCAGTCCGGGCGACCTCGCCGCCGTGAGGAGCTCGAGCAGGCGCGCGAGCCGACGGACCTCGTCGACGCCGACGACCGTGCCGAGTCGCCCGTGCGCGTCGGCGTGTCGCAGCCGTGCCACCGCGGCGGCGGGAAGGCCGACGGCGTGCACGGGCAGGCCCGCGGCCAGCGCCTGCACGCCGAGCGCCGTCAGGGTCGTCGTGCGGCCCGAGCCGGGTCCGCCGAGGACGAGGAGATGTCCGCCGCCCGGATCCCAGCGCACCGGGCAGCGGCGTTGCTCCTCGGGGAGGTCGCCGAGCGCGACCGCGAGCCCCGGTCCGTCGGGCACGCCCTGCACGTCGACGCGTGCGGGCAGCGCGGGCACCCACGGCACGTGTCCGACGCGTCGGCCGGCCGCCGCGGCGACCGCGGCCTCGACCCAGGCGTGGACGTCCAGGTCACGGACGCCGCCTCGGGGACCCGCCGCGCTGTCGCGCACCTGCGAGCTGTCGTCGCCCCGCGGACCCGGGCCGTCCGTCGTCTCGTGGGCATCCTGCGGCGCGGGGTCGCCGGCCTGCGTCGGGACGTCGGCGACCGGCCGGGGCACCCAGCCGGTGGGTGATCCGGCGAGCCCCGCGGACGCGAGCCGGGCGGGCGGCGCGCCGGTGCCCGGACGGGGGCGCGCGACCTGCACGACCTCCGTGGGCAGCGACCCGCGACGCAGCACGGCGCGGCCGGGGGTGCGCGGGTCGAGCC
>NZ_BHYL01000455.1 GCF_003851725.1 Cellulomonas algicola
CTCGTCGTCGACGACGAGGAGTACAAGGGCTCGATGCCGGGCCAGCGCAAGGTCGACCTGCGCACCGGCGACGGCGCGTGCTTCGTGCAGGCGAGCTCGGTCTCCGGCCACATCACGGTGCTGCGCGGGGCCGCACGATGATGGCTCCCGTGTTCGCGCACGGGCAGCTGCGGCTCTACCTGCTGTCCCTGCTGGAGTCCGGGCCCAAGCACGGGTACGAGCTCATCACCGCGCTCTCCGACCGGTTCGGCGGCACCTACCGTCCGAGCGCCGGCACGATCTACCCCCGCCTCGCCCGGCTCGAGGAGGAGGGCCTGGTCGTCCGCGTCGACCAGGAGCGCAAGAGCACCTACTCGCTGACCGACGCCGGGCGGGCCGAGCTCGCCGCGCGCGAGGCCGACCTCGCCGACCTCGAGGAGGGCATCGCCGACACCGTGCGCGACCGTGCCGCATCGGTGCGCGCCGACGTCCGGGGGGAGATGCGCGGGCTGCGCGCCGACCTCGCCGCCGCCGCGCAGCAAGCCCGCGCCACGGCCGTGCAGCACCAGCCGCCCGCGCCGACCGACGCGCACGCGGCCTCGCACGTGCGGCGCACCGACGCCGAGGCGATGCTCGGTCGCTTCCGGGACGAGCTGCGCGCCGACCTGCGCCGGGCGGACGCCGGGGGGAAGGTCGAGCAGCTCACGGTCGACACGCTGCGGACCGTCCTCGACACCGCGCTCGCCGCGGTCCGCCAGACGCTGCGCTGAGCAGCAGCGACGCCCGCACCCGTCGAGGGGTGCGGGCGTCGTCGCGCGGAGCGGATGTCGCGCGTGAGGCGCGCCGGAAGGGGCGTCAGGCCGCGTCGTCCGGCAGCCCGAGCCAGGCGTGCCAGCCCGTGTGCAGGACGAGCCAGGCGATGAGGCCGTACCCGGCCTGACCGGGGAGCACGCCGTTGCCCGCGGCGAGGTCGCCCAGCCACTGGTCGTGGGCCGCGAGCGGCGTGAACGTGTCGACGTACGGCACGCGGCGGCGGGTCGCGACGTCGGCGAACGCGGCCGACAGGTCGGCCAGCTTCTCGGCGTCCGCCGTCGAGCCCGGGGGAGGGCCGACGACGAACGCGGGGATCCGGCGCTGCTCGGCGACGTCGAGGATGTTGGCGAGGTTGAGCCGGGAGCGCGCGAGCGACAGGCCCGCGTCGACGTCGGCGCGGCCGAGCGCCACGACGAGGCGGTTGTCGGCGTCGGCGGAGAGCCGGCGGCCGACCTCGTCCTCCCAGCGGGCGCCGAGCCCGGACGTCGTCTCGCCCGGGACGGCGAGCGTGAGGGCGGTCAGCGGCTCCGGGGTGGGGGTGCGGGCGACGACGCGACCGACCCAGCCGAGCCCCTTCGGGTCGCCGACGCCGGCGGCCAGCTCGTCACCGACCACCGCCAGCCGCAGCTCGCCCACCGTGCCCTCGCCTTCGCCGTCGTGCGGCGCCTGCGGCACCGTCCCGCGGACAGTCTCTCAGGGCGGGGGCGCCGGACGCGGCTCATCGGTGGGCCTGTCGCCCGACGGGGTGGGGGGTGGTCGACGGTCGCGGGGGGGGGGCCCCCGG
>NZ_BHYL01000456.1 GCF_003851725.1 Cellulomonas algicola
GTGCGCGACGGCCTCGCGCACCCGGTCGAGCGTCGGGGCGTCGCCCGCGCGCGGCACGACGACCGCGACGACGGCCTGCCCCCACTCGGCGTCGGGCACGCCCACGACGCACGCCTCGCGCACGCCGTCGAGCCCGCCGAGCACCGCCTCGACGGCTGCGGGGGCGACCTTGGCGCCGCCGGTCACGAGCACGTCGTCGGCGCGTCCGAGCACCGTGAGGACGCCGTCGTCGAGCCGGCCGAGGTCGCTCGTGCGCAGCGCGCGGCGCCCGTCGGGCAGCGTCACGAAGGCGTCGGCGTCCAGGTCGGGGCGGCCGCGGTAGCCGTCGGCCAGGACGGGTCCGGACAGCAGCACGCGCCCGGCGTCGTCCAGCGCGACCGTGACGTCGTCGAGGGGCACGCCGTCGTACACGCAGCCGCCGCACGTCTCGGTCATGCCGTACGTCGTCACGACGCGCACGCCCGCCGACCGTGCGCGCACCAGGACGTCGGGGGCGGTCGCCGCACCGCCGAGCAGCACCGCGTCGAAGGTCGCGAGCGCCGCGGTCCCGGCGGGGTCGTCGAGCAGCCGCACGAGCTGGGTCGGGACGAGGGACGTGTACCGCCGCTCGGCCGTCCCGAAGGCCGCGAGCGCCTCGAGGAACGCCGCGGGACGGAACGGCCCGTCCGGGACGACGACGGGCGTCGTCCCCGCGAGCACCGAGCGGACGAGCACCTGCACCCCGGCGACGTGGTGCGTCGGCAGCGCGAGCAGCCACCGCCCGGGCCCGCCGAGCCGGTGCTCGGTGGCCGTCGCCGAGGCACGCAGGGCGGCGCGTGAGAGCAGGACCTCGCGCGGCTCACCCGTCGACCCCGAGGTCCGGACCACGACGGCCACACGCTCGTCGACGTGCGCGGCCGGCGCGGCCGTCGGACCGCGTCCCGGCCGTGCCGGCGCGGCTCCCGCGTGCTCGTGCGTCGCGCGCCCGGACGGGTGGACCGCGGGTGCGTCGACCGGCCGCTCGTCGGGGCCCGGTG
>NZ_BHYL01000457.1 GCF_003851725.1 Cellulomonas algicola
CCGCGCCCCCCGCCGCCGCGTCAGCGGTAGTTGACGAACTGGAGCGCCGCGTCGACGTCCGCGCCCTTGAGCAGTGCGATGACGGCCTGCAGGTCGTCGCGGCTCTTGGCGGTGACGCGCAGCTCGTCGCCCTGGATCTGCGTCTTGACGTTCTTCGGGCCCTCGTCGCGGACGATCTTCGCGAGCTTCTTCGCGATCTCGCTCGACAGGCCCTCCTGGATCGCCCCCGCGAGGCGGTACTCCTTGCCCGACGGCTTGGGCTCGCGGTCGCCGACGTCGAGCGACTTGAGCGAGATCCCGCGCTTGATGAGCTTCGACTCGAAGACGTCGAGCACCGCGAGCACCCGCTCGGCCGAGTTCGCGACCATGAGGACCGACTCGCCGCTCCACGTGATCGACGCCCCGACGCCCTTGAAGTCGTACCGCTGGGCGATCTCCTTCGCCGCCTGGTTCAGCGCGTTGTCGACCTCCTGACGGTCGACCTTGCTGACGACGTCGAACGACGACTCGCTCGCCATGTGCTCTCCTCCTGCCGCCCCGGACACCCGCCGGGGGCTCGTCTGTCGCCGCGCCCAGGGGCGTCGGCCGTCCGTCCCGGGGGGACCGTTTCGTCAGCACCCCTCGGGAGTTGCTATCCTTCCACCCGCGCGCTGCTCGCGGCGGCCGGCCTCCGGGTCGACCCCGCAACGGCGAGCGATCCCTGGCGGGTTACCCGAGCGGCCAAAGGGGGCTGACTGTAAATCAGCTGGCACAGCCTACGGGGGTTCGAATCCCTCACCCGCCACGGTTGTGATGTCGCAGGACATCGGCAACAGGCCGGACCCTCAGGGTCCGGCCTGTTTGCGTGTCTGGGGTTGGTAGTTGCGGGTGGTGTCGATGGTGAGTTCGCGCAGGAGTTCTCCGGTG
>NZ_BHYL01000458.1 GCF_003851725.1 Cellulomonas algicola
GACGCCACCACCCCGGGCGCCACCGCGTCGCGCACCGACGCCGTCCCGCCGCCCGGCCCGCCCGCACCCGAGGGTGCGTCGACGCTGCCCCCCGGCCCGGACAGGGCGCGCCGCCGTCGCCGCGTCGTCGGGCGCGTCGTCGTCGTCCTCGTCGTCCTGCTCGCGGTCGTGCTGCTGGTCGCGGGCTGGCTCGCGTTCCGTGCGGTCCAGACGGTGAACGCGCTCACGGACGCGAAGGACGCGGTCGCGGACGTGCGGCGCGCGCTCGACGACGGCGACACGCAGACCCTCGACGCCGCGCTGCCTCAGATCCAGGAGGCGACCGGCCGCGCGCACGCGTCGTCGTCGGACCCGGTGTGGCGGCTCGCGGAGCACCTGCCGCGCGTCGGGCCGCAGCTCGCGGCGGTCAGCACGGTCGCGGCCGCGCTCGACGACGTGTCGACGGACGCGCTGCCGGCGGCGACGACCGTCACGGACCTGCTGGGCGACGGCACGAGCATCCGCGGCGCGGACGGGCGCATCGACCTCGAGCCGTTCGTCGCGGCGGCACCGGAGCTGGTCGACGCGGCGGCGGTGGCGCGCGCGGCGTCGGCCGACGTCGCGGGGATCGACACGACGGACCTGGTCGGTCCCCTGGTGAGCCCGGTCGAGGAGGCGCGCGACGGGCTCGCGCAGGTCGCGGGCGCGCTCGACGCAGGCGCGCAGGCCGCGACGATGCTGCCCCCGATGCTCGGCGCCGACGGGCCGCGCACGTACCTGGTCGCGGCGCTCAACAGCGCGGAGCTGCGGACAGCCGGCGGGATCGTCGGCAGCCTCGCGGTGGTGCGGGCGGACGACGGCGCGCTGTCGCTCGTCGACCAGCGCAGCACCGACGAGCTCAAGGGCCTCGCGGAGCCGGTCCTGCCGCTCTCGGAGGAGGAGCTCGCGGTCGAGGGCACGGGCCTCGGCCGGTACGTGCAGAACGCGGTGATGACGCCGGACTTCCCGCGCTCCGCGGAGCTGCTCGCCGCACGCTGGCAGCGCGACGTGGGCGGCACCGTCGACGGCGTCGTCGCGACGGACCCGGTCGCGGTCGCGGCGCTGCTGCGCGAGGTCGGGCCGGTGACGGAGCCGGGCGGGACGCCGCTCGACGCGGACACGCTGCTCGCGACGCTGCTGCACGACGCGTACCTGCGCTACCCCGACCTGCGCGCGGCCGACGCGTTCTTCGCGGACGTCGCGTCGACGATCTTCGGTGCGCTCGGGTCGGGCGGCGGCGACGTGCGCGGTCTGGTCGAGGCGGCGGCGGACGCGGGCGAGGAGGGGCGGATCCGCGTGTGGTCGGCGCATCCCGCGGAGCAGGAGCGCCTGGTCGCGACGACGCTCGGCGGCGCCTTCCTGTCGGGCCCGTTCGACGACGCCGCCGGCGTCTTCCTCAACGACAGCACCGCCGGGAAGCTCGACTACTACCTGCGCCCGACGCTGACGGTCGAGGACCTGCGCTGCACGGGTGCGGACCCGTCGGCGACGGTCCGCCTCGACCTCGCGTACGACCCCCCGGCGGACGTCGCGACGTTCCCCGAGAACGTCACGGGCACGAGCGGGGTGGTCCCCGTCGGGTCGCTCGCGACGAGCATCACGCTGTACGGCCCGGTCGGCGCCGCACCGCAGGGCCTGACGACCGACCAGGGCGTCGTCGGCGGGAAGTCGGCGACGGTCGGGGACCGGCCGGTCACCGTCGTGGGTTCGCGCCTGGACCCCGGCGGGCGTGCGACGTACCGGTTCGACGTCCCCGTGCGCGACGGTCGCGTCGACGTGTGGACCACACCCACCCTGACCAGCCCCGGCAGCGTCTCGGCGACCTGCCCCACGTCCGCCGGCTGAGCGGTCCTCACCCGCGCGGGTGACCGCGGGCCCCTGGGGGCGCGCGACCGGGTGATTGTCCGAAATCACCCGATCCGCCCCTGGGTGCGGGCGCGAGGCGCGGGGGAGGATGGGCACGAAATGTCCGTTCTGCCCATCGAGGAGCAAGGTCATGAGCAAGGTCATCCGGGCATGTGCCACCGCGCTGCTGGTGGCGGCCGCCGCCCTGGGCGTCCCCGCCGTGGCCCAGGCGGCGGTCTCGCCGTCGCAGGCTCCCTCGGCGCCGACGCAGCAGCCGTCCGGCCCGCAGTACGGCTGCGAGGGCGCCACCGACGAGTACGGCGCGCCGCTGCCGTGCGACCTGACGGTGTCGGTGCTGACGCCGATCTGCGACAACGACGTGCCGAAGCTGCGGTACGCCGTCGTCCCCAACGGCACGCCGAACACGACCGTCACCATCACGTGGATCAACCCGACGGGACCTGACGTCGTGCAGTCCGGCCTCCCGCTGTCCGGCACGGTGCTGTGGCCGGGTGCGGTCGTCGGTGCCGACGGCAAGGGCGCGGACTGGCCGGGCTGGTCGCAGGCCGCCGACGGCTCGTGGGTCGAGGGCGACGAGTTCGACTGGGTCCGCCCGTCGGTGAGCGTGAACTTCGCCGTCAACCCGGAGATGACGACGACCGTCGCCTACCCGCCGTCGAGCCCGAACTGCGTGACGAACCCGCCCGGCGAGGCGGTCCTGGCCTCGAACCAGGTCCTGTCCGCCACGGGCAGCAACACCGCGCCGCTGCTGTGGGCCGGTGCCGGCCTGCTGGTCGTGGGCGCCGGTGCCGTCACCGCCGTGACGCTGGTCCGCCGCCGGCACGAGGCGGCCTGACGCGACACCGGGACCGGTCGGAGGGGACCGGTCCCGGGGCCGTCGACG
>NZ_BHYL01000459.1 GCF_003851725.1 Cellulomonas algicola
GCGCCGGTGCGGCCACCGCCGCCGGCCTCGTGGCCGTCGCCCTGGGGCGCGCGCTCAGCGGGACGCGACGCGGCGTGCAGGCGGCCCGGGACGCGCTGCGGCTGCCCGCGCCCGCACGGTCGGCACCGCCCGTGCCGGCGGACGTGCAGGTCGACGTCGCGGGCGTGGGGCCGTGGCAGACACCGGCCGGCGAGTTCTACCGGATCGACACCGCGCTGGTCGTGCCCCAGGTCGACCCGGAGTCCTGGGTGCTGCGCGTGCACGGGCTCGTCGAGCAGGAGGTCGAGCTCACGTGGGCCGAGCTGCTCGCGTCCGACCTCGTCGAGGCGTGGGTGACGCTCGCGTGCGTGTCCAACCCGGTCGGCGGGGACCTGATCGGCAACCAGCGCTGGCTCGGGCTGCCGATCCGCGAGGTGCTCGCGCGCGCCCGACCCACGGCCGACGCCGACATGGTGCTCTCGCGCAGCGTCGACGGGTTCACCGCGTCGACGCCGCTCGAGGTGCTGACGGACGACCGTGACGCGCTGCTCGCGATCGCGATGGACGGCGAGCCGCTGCCGCCCGAGCACGGGTTCCCCGTGCGGATGGTCGTGCCGGGGCTGTACGGCTACGTGTCGGCGACCAAGTGGGTCGTCGACCTCGAGGTCACGCGGTTCGACGCCGCGACGGCGTACTGGACGGACCGCGGCTGGTCGGAGCGCGGGCCGGTCAAGACGCAGTCGCGCATCGAGGTGCCGCGGCCGTCCGCGCAGGTCGACGCGGGCGACGTCGTCGTCGCGGGCACGGCGTGGGCCCAGCACCGCGGGATCGTCCGCGTGCAGGTCCGGGTCGACGACGGCGACTGGCAGGACGCGGAGCTCGCGGGCGACGGCGGCGTCGACTCGTGGCGGCAGTGGCGCTGGACGTGGCCCGCCGAGCCGGGCGAGCACCAGCTGTTCGTCCGGGCGTTCGACCCCGACGGCCCGCAGACGGGCGCGCAGCAGGGCGAGATCCCGGACGGTGCGACGGGCTACGACTCGGTCCGCGTGACGGTCGGCTGACATCACGCCGGGTCCGGACGGCGCAGACGGACCGCCGAACGCGCCCTCAGCACCGCACGACCGAGGTCAGGCGGTACTGAGGGCGCGTTCGCCGACGGGTGGCTGCGCAGTGGGCGTCAGTAGACGTCGCGCGCGTACCGGCGCTCGGACGACAGGCGCTTGACGTAGGCGGCCGCGTCGTCGGCGTCGAGGCCGCCGTGCACGGACACCACCTCGCGCAGCGCGGTGTCGACGTCCTTCGCCATGCGCGACGCGTCGCCGCACACGTAGACGTGCGCGCCGCGCTCGAGCCACGCCCACAGCTGCGGACCATGCTCGCGCATCCGGTCCTGCACGTAGACCTTCGACCGCTGGTCGCGCGAGAAGGCCGTGTCGAGGCGGGTGAGCAGCCCGTCGGAGCGCAGCGCGTCGAGCTCGTCGCGGTAGTAGAAGTCCGTCGCGGCGTGCTGCTCGCCGAAGAACAGCCAGTTGTCGCCGGCGTGCCCGAGCGCGCGCCGCTCCTGCAGGAACCCGAGGAACGGCGCGACCCCCGTGCCCGGGCCGACCATCACCATCGGCGTGGCCGGG
>NZ_BHYL01000460.1 GCF_003851725.1 Cellulomonas algicola
ACCGACGCGGGCCCGGGCCCGCCGTCGTCGGGCACCGCCGCGGGGCGCGAGCCGGGCGCGTGCGGGCTGTCGAGCGCCGCGAGGGCGCCCTGCACGAGGTCGCCGGCGCCCGCCTCGTCGTGCGGTGCATCTGCGAGGACGTCGACCCCGTACGCGCGCAGGCGGTCGGCGAGCCACGGGCGGCTCGGGTCACCGACGCCCACGACCGTCACGCCCGAACGGTGCAGGACGTCGACCGACTCGCGGTCGAGCAGGTCGAGGTCGACCGACACGACCGCGATCCGCCCCAGGCCCGCCTCCGCGGCCGCGAGGAGCTCGGTGAGGTCGGCGCAGCGACGCGTGACGCTGAGGCGCCCGTTCGTCCCCTCGACGGCCTGGACGATGATCGACTCGGCGGTCCCCCGGACCGCGCACAGCACGCCGACCGACACGTCAGCCTCCCGAGCCCGGCACGGGCACGACGTCGACCGAGCCCGGACCGGCGAGCGCGCCCAGGACGTCGGCGAGGGCGTCGGACGGCACGAGCACCTGCACGGTGCTCGCCCCGCCCACGCTGAAGGCGCCGTCGGGCGTGTCGACCTCCGCGACCGTGAGCCCGACCGCGAGCGGACGCGGTGCAGCCGGCGTCGCGCCGGCGCTCGCGTCGCCCGCACCGCGCGCGGTGCCGTCCGGCACCCACCAGAGGTCGACGAGCGCGCCCACGACGAGCGCCCGCGACGGCGCGTGCTCGAGCGGGACGGCGACCGGGCGGACGTCGCCCTCCGCCGCGTCGCCGAGCGCCGCGGGGGGGGC
>NZ_BHYL01000461.1 GCF_003851725.1 Cellulomonas algicola
GGCGTGTCGCGCGCCGCGCGACGGACACTGCCCGGCATGAGCGACGTGGTCCAGGACGAGGCCGTGACCTGCCCCCGCTGCGGGGCCGCGCCGGGGGAGCCGTGCCGGACGGCGGACCGCGTGCAGCGGCCGCCGCACCGCCGTCGGACGCTCGCCGCGCAGGAGGCGTCGCGCGCGTCGGACGACTGAGGCCGGACCGGCGCGCCGGCCGCGGCCGCGGTCGCGCGGGTGAGTGTGCGGGTCAGCGTGTGGTCGCGGTGAACCCGGCGGTCGTGCCGGGGTGGATGTCCCAGGTGCGGATGTCCTTGCCCACGCCGTCCTCGCTCTTCTCGAAGAGCCGCACGACGCCGTCGGCGTGGGCGCTGATCCCGTGGATCACGTGCGCCCCGGTCACGCCCTCGACGAAGACGGCGACGAGGCCGTCGAAGTCGCTCATGCTCGACGGGGACCGGTCGTTGACCGTGCGGACCGTGTAGGGGACGCCGGAGGCGACCAGCTCGGGGGTCGGGTACGTCATGGTGGACCTCCACCTCTGGTTGGTGGGCCGCCGCTGGTCCGGCGCTAGGTGTACTGACCCGCTGCGTTGTTGACTCGGTCGATGGGGCGTTGGCCGCCGATGCCGAGGTGGGGTCGGTCCAGGTTGTAGTGCTCGAGCCAGGTGGGCAAGAGTGCGGCACGTTCGTCGTTGGTCGTGAACACGCGCGAGTAGGCCCACTCGGTGGCGAGGGTGCGATTGAGGCGCTCGGCCTTGCCGTTGGTCCAGGGGCAGTGCGGCCG
>NZ_BHYL01000462.1 GCF_003851725.1 Cellulomonas algicola
AGTCGGTGTAGAACGTCTCGAGCTCGTTCGCGACCGTGCGCAGGTCCGACTTGATCGAGGCGTCCACCGCCTTCTTGCGCTGGTTCAGGAACACCGGGATCGCGATCGCCGCGAGGATACCGATGATGATGATGACGACGAGGAGCTCGATGAGCGTGAAGCCCTTGTCCTTCTCCTCGATCGACTTACGAACGCGAGCGATCATGCCCGTCTCCTTCAGTCTCAGAATTCATGTCCACACCCACCCGACGGAACGGGCTACTGCGTCATTCGGGACGGGCCGGAAGGAACTTGAGCGCAGCTCGGACGATCACCCGGTCGGCGCACCGACCGGGTGATCGTCAGGGAAGGGCGAACTCCGCGGCGCCGGCGCACCCGGTCGCGGCGGACTGCCGGACGATCCCGCCGCCCGCCTCCGACACCCAGGTGTTGCTGCCGACGCCCGTGTCGCTCCAGCCGCGCAGGCAGTAGGCGTCGCCGTCGCGGACCACCTCGACGGTCGTGCCCCGCGTGATCCGCATCTCGGCGCGCACGGTCGACTCCTCCGCCGTGCCGTCGCCCTCCGTCCGGGACGCCTCGACGACGACGGCGACGTTGCGCAGGTCCGACTTCACCGCGGCGTCGAGCGCCGTCCGCCGCTGGGACACCAGGATCGGGATCGCGATCGCCGCGAGGATGCCGATGATGACGATGACGACCAGCAGCTCGACCAGCGTGAAGCCGTGGTCCCGACCACGCGCCCGCGACGCTGACCTCGTGATGTGCTCCATGTCAGCCTCCAGAAGAGAACAGGCCGGGTCGCGCGTCCGGAGGACTCGCGACCCGGCCTGCGGTCAGAGCGTCAGGCTCACGGGGCGGGTGCCGTGGAGGCCGCACCCGGCGCGCCGGGCTTCAGGCCACCGTTGCTGGTGTAGCTGAAGACCTTGGTGGCGGCCGTGTTGGCGGTCCCCTTCTCGTTGTAGCCGTTGATGGCGTACGTCTGCGAGGTGGAGTCCACGACGACCGAGATGACGTTGCCGGGGCTCAGCTTGATGTCGATCGCCGCGTTCGACGTGGCGCCGGCCGAGTTCGCCGCGATGGTGACCTTGTTGTTGGTCTGCGACGCCGTGTTGGCGGTGATGCCCGTGCTGGGGTACTGCTGCCAGTCGGTGTAGAACGTCTCGAGCTCGTTCGCGACCGTGCGCAGGTCCGACTTGATCGAGGCGTCCACCGCCTTCTTGCGCTGGTTCAGGAACACCGGGATCGCG
>NZ_BHYL01000463.1 GCF_003851725.1 Cellulomonas algicola
GACGGGACGACGTACGACGCCTGGGTGTGGGACATCATCAACAGCCACGGCGGCACGCGATGAGGCGGCCCGCGAGGGCCTCCGTCGCGCCGCCCGCACCGACCGCACCGGCCGTCGACCCGGCCGTGCTCGCCCCGCTCGTCGAGACGCTGCGGCGCGCGTCGTCCGGCGACCTGGAGGCCCGCGTGCCGGAGCAGACCGACCCGACGCTCGCCGAGCTGGGCGACCGGCTCAACGGGCTGCTCGACGTGGTCGACGCGTTCGTCCGCGAGTCCGGCGCCGCGCTGACCGCGTCGGCGGAGGGCCGCTTCCACCGCACGCTCATCGAGCGCGGCATGCCGGGCGCGTACCGCGACGGCGCCCGGCGGATCAACTCCGCGCGCGACGTCATGCGCGACGCCGACGAGGCCGCGCACCGCGAGGAGGAGGTGCGTCAGGACATGGGCGCGCAGGCCGTCGAGGTGTCGCAGCACGTCGCCGCCGCGTCCACCGAGCTGGGTGCGTCCGCGCACGCGCTGCGGCACGCCGTCCGGCAGGGCGTCGACGAGCTCGAGTCGACCGTCGCGCTCGTGGCCCGGCTGCGCGAGGCGTCGTCGACGATCGGCGCCGCGGTGACGCTGATCCAGGACGTGTCCGCCAAGACCCGCCTGCTCGCGCTCAACGCGACCATCGAGGCCGCACGGGCCGGCGACCGGGGACGCGCGTTCGGGGTCGTCGCCGACGAGGTCAAGTCGCTGTCGGACCGCGTCGCGGCGTCGTCGGCGGAGATCGCGGAGCAGGTCGAGGAGGCGCAGCAGGCGTCGCGCGACGTCGACGCGTCGATCGGGAGGGTCGCCGGGCTGATCGCGGAGATCGACGACGCCGCGGCCGGCGTCGCCGAGGCCGCGGGGCACGACGCGGGCGGGCTGGCGCGGATGGCGGAGACCCTGCGCGCCGACGTCGGCCGCTTCGCGGGCTGACGCACGTCCGGGGGCCGGTGCGCGTCCGCCCCTGGCCCGCCGCGTGGTCGCGCCCCTACCGTGGACGCATGGCCCGTGGTGACGCGCCCGCGACGAGCGTCGAGGAGTACCTGGACGCCCTGCCGCCCGACGACGCCCTCGCGCTGCGACAGGTGCGCGACGTGCTCCTGGAGCTCGTGCCCGACGCCGGCCAGGTGATCTCCTACCAGGTCCCGTGCGTCACCTACCGCGGCACGGCGCTCGTCAGCCTCTCGCAGTCCCGGAACCACCTGAGCCTGCACGTGCAGGACCCGCCGCTGGCACGAGCGCTCGCCGACGAGGTCACCGAGGGCCGCTGGTCGGGCGCGACGCTGCACTTCACCGCCGCCGCGCCGCTGTCCCGTGCGACCCTCGAGCGCGTCGTCCAGGGACGCATGGCGGCGGTCGACGCCCGGCTCGCGGCCCGCGGGCGCTGAGGACCCGCCGTGGCGACCTGGGAGGACGTGGCGGCCGCCGTGACCGCGCTGCCCGACACCGCGGAGCCGACCCCGCGCCGCTGGACGGCGCACGGGCGCGGGCTCGTCTGGGAGCGGCCGCTGCGACGCTCGGACCACGAGGCGCTCGGTCCCGACGCGTGGCCGGGTGAGATCGTGTGCGTCCGCACGCCCGACCTCGACGCGAAGGACGCGCTGCTGGCGTCGGCGCCTGACGTCTGGTTCACGACGCCGCACTTCCACGGGTACCCCGCGGTGCTCGCGCGCCTCGAACGCCTCGACGCGGACGAGGCCGCGGAGGTCGTGACCGACGGGTGGCTGTCGCTCGTGCCGAGGCGGACCGCGCGGGCCTGGCTCGACGCCCACCCGGAGGTCGCGCCCGGCTGACACCGGCGGGTGCTGCTGGTCGGTCGTCCAGCGCGTGAGAGGATCGCGCGACCGACCCCCGGAGGACCTCGCGTGAGAACCAGCCGCCTGCTGCTGCGCCGTGCGCGCGCGCAGGTCGGGCTCCTCGCGCTGGTCGCCCTCCTCGTCGCGGTCGTGGCCGCCACGGTCGCCGGGACGCTCGCCGCGACGCTCGGCGGTGCACGCGACGGCGCGCGTGACGCGCTCGCCGCGGCGGGTCCCGACGGTGCGCTCCAGGTGTCGACCCGGCGCGACGCCGACGACCCCGACGGCCAGCGTGCCGCGGCCGACGACGCGCTGCGCGACGCGCTCGGCGACCGGCCGGTGCACGTGTCCCGGACGCTGCGCTCGCTGTCGCTCGCGGTCACCGCGCCCGACGGCTCCGACCGCAGCCTCGTGCTCGCGGCCGAGCCGGACCTCCCGGACGTCGCCCACGTCGTCGACGGCGCGTGGCTCGTGGGTGCCGGCGGCACGGCGGGCACCGTCGAGGACCCCGACCCGACGGCGCTGCACGCGGCGGCAGCCGACGTGCTCGGCGTGCAGGTCGGCGACGCGCTCGTCGTCACGTCGGACGGGGGAGCGACGCGCGTGCTGCGCGTCGTCGCCACCTGGCGCCCCGACGACGCGTCGGACCCGCGCTGGGCGGGCGACACGCTGGTCGCGACGGGGACCGGCGACGCGGTGGGGCCGGCCGTCGTGGACGAGCACGTCCTCGCCGCGGTCCCCGGCATCGACCTCGTCCGCTGGACGGTCGTCCCCGCGCTCGACCGCGTCGGGCCCGGTGACCTCGCGCCCGTCGCCGACGGGCTCGACCGGTTCGTCGCGGACGCCCAGACGTCGGTCCAGTCCGGGGGCCTGTCGACGTCGGGCGCGCTCGTCGACACGCTGCGCCGCACCGACGCGGCGCTCACCGCGGCCTCCGCCGTCACCGGGGCGGCCCTCGCGCTCGTCGCGGTGGTCGCGATCGTCGCGCTCGCCCAGGTGGCCCGCCTGCTCGGGGCCGTGCGCGCGACCGAGACGACCGTCCTGCGCTCGCGCGGCACGACCGTCGGCCAGCTCACCGCCGCGGCGGCGATCGAGGCGGTCGTGGTGTGCGTCCCGCCCGCGTTCGGCGGTGCCCTGGTCGCCGCCGCCCTGGTCGGCCGCGGCACGGGGCCGGTCGTGGTGGTCGCCGCCGGGCTCGCCGTCGTCGCCGCGGGCCTGACGACCCTCACGCTCGGCGCCCGCGG
>NZ_BHYL01000464.1 GCF_003851725.1 Cellulomonas algicola
GGACCGCCGAGCGCTCGGGCGCGCGGCCGTCGGCGTGCGCGGGTGCAGCCGCGCCGGCACGTGCCGCGGTGCCGTCGGGTGGCGCGGTGCCGTCGGCGAGCGTGGCCGTCCGGTCTGGCGACGCGGGGACGCCGGGTGCGCGGGTCAGTCCGCGAGCGTGCGTCGCCATGCGAGCGCCCTCCTCTGCACGAGGCGGACGAGCGCGTCGGAGCCGAAGCCGAGGACGCCGTACAGGACGAGGCCGACGACGATGATCTCGGTCTGCCCGTAGGTGCGCGCGAGCTCCATCATGTAGCCGATCCCCGCGGTGCCGTTGATCTGCTCGACGACGACGAGCGAGAGCCACGCGCCCGTCACGGCGAACCGCAGCCCGAGCAGGAACCCGGGCAGCGCGCCCGGCAGGACGACGCGTCGCACGAACTGCCAGCGCGACAGCCCGACGGTCTCGGCGAGCTCGACGTACCGCGCGTCGATCGTCCGCAGGCCGTTGTGGGTGTGGATGTACACAGGGACGAAGACGCCCAGCAGGATCGTGACGACCTTCATCGTCTCGCCGATGCCGAGCCACAGGATGAGCAGCGGCAGCAGCGCGAGGCTCGGGATGGCCCGCTTGACCTGCACGGGCCCGTCGATGAGCGCCTCCCCGACGCGGGTGAGGCCGGAGACGAGGGCCAGCAGGGTGCCGAGGACGATGCCGAACAGCAGGCCGAGCAGCGCGCGCTGCGCGGACACCGCGAGGTTCTCCTGCAGGCGGCCGGACTCGATCAGCTCGCCCGCGGTGGTGACGACGGTCCACGGCGCCGACAGCGTGCGCTGGTCGATGAGGCCGGTGACGCTGCCGAGCGCCCAGAACGCGACGAGCGCGAGCAGGCCGAGCGCGGCGCCGCCGGGGATGCTGCGGCCGGGGCCGAGCCGGCGGGTGGCGCGGCGGCGGCTGGTCGCCGGGCGCGCGAG
>NZ_BHYL01000465.1 GCF_003851725.1 Cellulomonas algicola
CCCTGTCCCCCGTGGCCGGCGTGACCGTCGCCGACGGCGGCACCGCGCAGCTCACGACCGTCGTCGGCGGGTCGCCCGCACCGGCCGTCCGCTGGCAGCGGCTCGTCGACGGGACGTGGACCGACGCGCCCGGCGCCGTCGGCGCGACGCTGTCCGTGGTCGTCGACCCGACCTTCGACGGCGCCCGGTACCGGGCCGTCGCGACGTCCGTCCTGGTCACCGGGACCGTCTCCGTCACGAGCAGCGAGGCCCTCCTCG
This sequence comes from Cellulomonas algicola, assembly GCF_003851725.1. Lineage (GTDB taxonomy): Bacteria > Actinomycetota > Actinomycetes > Actinomycetales > Cellulomonadaceae > Cellulomonas > Cellulomonas algicola. The sequence continues at coordinate 259 of NZ_BHYL01000465.1, forward strand.
ACGTGCGGTACGGGCCGGTCGTCGACGTCCAGCCGCAGCCGGTCACCGCGCTCGCCGGCGCGAGCGCGCTGCTCACCGCCGCGGCGCACGGCAACCCCGCGCCGAGCGTGCAGTGGCAGACGTCCGCCGACGGCACGACGTGGACCGACGTGCCCGGTGCGACCGGCGTCTTCTACACGCGCCTCCTCTCGGCGTCCGACGACGGGCTCCTGGTGCGCGCGCGCTTCACCGGCCACGGCGCGGCGGAGACCGCCCCCGCGACGCTGACCGTGCAGACCCGACCGACCCTGGCGCCCGTGGCCGACGTGACGGTCGTCGCCGGTGCCACCGCGCAGCTCACGACCGTCGTCGGCGGGTCGCCCGCACCCGCGGTCCGCTGGCAGCGGCTCGTCGACGGGACGTGGACCGACGTGCCCGGCGCCGCCGGAGCGACGCTGTCCGTCGTCGCCGACCCGTCCCTCGACGGCGCCCGCTACCGGGCCGTCGCGACGTCCGTCCTGCTCGACGGCACGTCCACCGCGACCAGCACCGAGGGCGTCCTGCACGTGCTGCACGGGCCCGTCGTCGACGTCCACCCCGTCGCCGTGACCGGTGTCGTCGGCGGCAGCGCGCTGCTCACCGCGGCCGCGCACGGCAACCCCGCGCCGACCGTCCAGTGGCAGACGTCGACCGACGGCACCACGTGGACCGACGTGCCCGGCGCGACCGACGTCTTCTGGACGCGCCTCCTCTCCGCGTCCGACGACGGCCTGCAGGTGCGGGCCCGCTTCACCGGTCACGGCGTCGCCGACACCAACCCGGTGACGCTCACCGTCCAGGACGCGCCGACCGTCACCGATCCCGTCGCGACGACCGTCGACGCCGGCGGCACTGCCACGTTCACGGTGGGCGTCACCGGCCTGCCCACGCCGACCGTGCAGTGGCAGACGTCGACCGACGGCGACACGTGGACCTCCGTCGCGGGTGCGACGGGGACGACGTACACGGTCGCGGCGACCGACGCCCTGCACGGCTCGTCGTACCGGGCCGTCGCGACCAACGTGCGCGGCACCGCGACCTCCGCCGCCGCCACGCTCGGCGTCCGCACCCCGCCCACCGTGAGCTCCCCCGCCGACGTCGTCACGCGGCCCGGCGAGGACGCGACGTTCACGGTGACCGCCACGGGCCGACCCGCGCCGGACGTCGCGTGGGAGACGTCGACCGACGGCTCCGCGTGGACGACCGTCGCAGGCGCGACCGGCCCCGCGCTGACGGTCACCGCCGATGCCGCCGACGACGGCCTCCTCGTCCGCGCCGTCGCGACGTCGACCCTCGGCAGCGGTCCCGCGACCGTGCGCAGCGCCCCCGCGACGCTCACCGTCGTGCCCGACCCCGTCGAGGTGTCCGGGCCGTCTGCCGCGTCGCCCGTCGCGTCCGTCGCCGGGTCCCCCACGACCGTGACCTTCGTCGTCCTCGGGTCCGGCCTCCAGGGCCGGTGGGAGGAGTCGCGCGACGGCGGGGCCACCTGGGCGCCCGTCGGACCGTCCGTCGCGACCAACACCATCACCGGGGTCGCGTCCGTGCGGTCGCTGCGGTCCGCCGCCGCACCCGCCACGCGCACCGCGTTCACCGCGACGTTCACGCCCACGCGCGCCGACGACGGGATGCAGCTGCGGCTCGTCGTCGTCGACGCCGCGGGCGAGACCGTCCTGCGGCCCGTGACCGTCTCCGTCGCCGCGGCCCCGAGCCCGTCGCCGAGCGCCGCGCCCGGCGCGGCCGGCTCCGGCAGCGGGACCGGCTCGTCGGCGGGCTCGCGCGCGACCGGGACC
>NZ_BHYL01000466.1 GCF_003851725.1 Cellulomonas algicola
CCGCCGCACCCGCCGCTGAGCGCGAGCAGGCCCGCGAGCAGGGCGACGACCAGCCGCGTGCCGAGCGCGAGCCCCGCACCGAGCGCGAGCCCCGTGCCGAGCGGGAGCCGCGCGGTGACCGCGAGCAGCAGGAGCGTCCGCGCCAGGACGCGCTCGCCGGCCTGGAGGCCGCGCTCGACGCGCGCCTCGCCCCGGCCGAGTCGCGTGACGACCGTGCCGCTCGGGCGACCGACGCCGTGCAGGGCGAGCGCCGCTCGCGCCGCTCCGGCCGGGGCCAGGGTGCCCCCGAGGACCAGCGCCGCGACGACGAGAACCGTCAGCAGGGCGGCCAGCAGCAGGCCCCGCAGGGTCAGGGCCAGCAGGGCGGCAACCGCCAGGGCAACCAGAACCAGAACCAGAACCGGGACCAGTTCGGTCCGGACGACGACGAGCGCGGCGGTCGCCGCCGTCGCTCGCGCGACCGCTACCGCGACCGGGACCGCAAGGGCCGCCGCGGCCGCGGTGGCCAGCCCGACGTGTCGGGCCTCGACGACATCGAGGTCACCGAGGACGACGTCCTGCTGCCCGTCGCGGGCATCCTCGACGTGCTGGACTCGTACGCGTTCGTGCGCACGACCGGCTACCTGCCCGGCGCGAGCGACGTGTACGTGTCGCTCAACCAGGTGAAGAAGTCCGGCCTGCGCCGCGGCGACGCGATCACCGGTGCGGTCCGCCAGCCCCGTGAGGGCGAGCAGCCGCCGCAGGGCAACCGGCCGAGCAAGTTCAACGCGCTCGTGCGGCTGGACACGGTCAACGGCATGGCGCCCGAGGAGGCGCGCGACCGCCCCGAGTTCACCAAGCTCACGCCGCTGTACCCGCAGGAGCGCCTGCGCCTCGAGACCGAGCCGACGCGTCTGACGCCCCGCGTGATCGACATCGTCGCGCCCATCGGCAAGGGCCAGCGCGGCCTCATCGTCGCGCCGCCCAAGGCGGGCAAGACGATCATCATGCAGCAGATCGCGAACGCGATCACCGCGAACAACCCCGAGGTCCACCTCATGGTCGTGCTCGTCGACGAGCGCCCCGAGGAGGTCACAGACATGGAGCGGACGGTCAAGGGCGAGGTCATCGCCTCGACGTTCGACCGCCCCGCCTCCGACCACACGATCGTCGCGGAGCTCGCGATCGAGCGCGCCAAGCGCCTGGTCGAGCTCGGCCAGGACGTCGTGGTGCTGCTCGACTCGCTGACCCGTCTGTCGCGCGCGTACAACCTGGCCGCGCCGGCATCGGGCCGCATCCTGTCCGGTGGTGTCGACGCCTCGGCGCTCTACCCGCCGAAGCGCTTCTTCGGTGCCGCGCGCAACATCGAGAACGGCGGCTCGCTCACGATCCTCGCGTCCGCGCTCGTCGAGACCGGCTCCAAGATGGACGAGGTCATCTTCGAGGAGTTCAAGGGCACCGGGAACATGGAGCTGCGGCTCTCCCGGTCGCTCGCGGACAAGCGGATCTTCCCGGCGGTCGACGTCAACGCGTCGGGCACGCGCCGCGAGGAGATCCTCATGTCGCAGGACGAGCTGAAGATCATCTACAAGCTCCGCCGCGTGATGGGGGCGCTCGACCAGCAGCAGGCGATCGAGCTGCTCATCGGCAAGCTGCGCGAGACCAAGTCGAACGTCGAGTTCCTGCTCCAGGTGCAGAAGACGACGCCCGGCGGACCGATCGGCGACGGCGAGGTCGGCCGGACGGTCTGACGCCCGCACCACTCTCGACGGCCCCGCGCTCCCGACAGGGACGCGGGGCCGTCGTCGTTCCCGGCGGGGTCGGGTGTGGTGCGCGGACCCCCCGCGGTGCCGCCGAGGCGGACGATTGTCTGGGACGGTGCACGCTCCTACGATCGATCGCGGAAGGCCCGCCGCCCGCTCGGGGCGACGCGGATCGAGGTGCGGGACCCATGGTTGACCTCGAGCAGTCCGGCCCGATCGACTACGTCGTCGTCGAGTTCCCGCCGGGTGGTCTCCGAGGCGACGCCTTCCCCCTCCTCACGGACCTCGTGGACCGCGGCGTGATCCGCGTCCTCGACCTCACCGTGGTCGGCCGGGACGCCGAGGGCGCCTTCGCCGTGCTGGACGTCGAGGAGCTCTCCGCGCGCGGCGTCGACCTGACGCTCTTCCACGGGGTCACGCACGACGTGCTCGACGACGACGACCTGCGCGACGTGGCGCGTCGCGTCCTGCCCGGGTACTCGGTGGCGGTCCTCCTGTTCGAGAACGTGTGGGCGGCGCCGCTCGCGACGACGCTGCGCCACAACGGGGCGCAGCTGCTCGACAGCCGGCGGTTCCCGGTGCAGGCGATCCTCGCGAAGCTCGACTCGATGGCCGGTGCGGCCCCGCCGGCGGCCCTGGGCGACGCGCCCGCCTGACGCCCCGGCCGGACCAGGACGGCCCCGCGCTCCCCGGCGGAGGGAGGCGGGGCCGTCGGC
>NZ_BHYL01000467.1 GCF_003851725.1 Cellulomonas algicola
GTCCACGGCAGCGGCTCGGGGGCACGCGTCGCCGCGACGAGGGCGGCGGCACCGGCCGCGGCGTCGACCGTCAGCACGGCGGCCGGCCGGCGCTGCGCCAGCGCGGTGGCGGCTCCCGCGAGCGTGGTCGTCGCACCCGCACCGCCGTCGGCCTGCACGACGGCGACGCGTCGGCTGGTCGAGACCGCGCGACGCAGGCCCTGGTCGGCCTCTTCGAGCGTCCGCGCGAGACCGGTCGAGCCCCCGAGGGTCAGCCGGGCGACCTCACGCAGCCGTGCACCGGCCATCAGAACGTCCCGAGCAGGTCGGCGTAGAGGCCGAGCACCCCGAGCAGCGTGGGCAGCATCGCGAGCACTCCGAGCAGCTCGGCGAGGTCGCCGATCCGCCGCCAGCGGGCGCGCTGCTGACCCGACGGGTCGAAGCCCGCGACGGCTGCCGCGACCACGGCGAGCGCGAGCGCCCCACCGGCCGCCGCGGCGGGCTCGCCACCGCCCCACGGACCGAGCACGCCGACGAGCAGCGGCACGACCACGGCCGCCCACAGCAGTGCGACCTGCGGCCGCAGCGGGAGGCTCCGGGTGCGCAGCGCGAGCACGACGAGCGCGACGACGGCGAGGACGGTCGCGCCGGTGTCGCGGGAGGCGATGAGGCCCGCGCACGACGTCGCCGCCGCGACGGCCACCGCGACGGTGCTCCAGGTGAGGCCCGCGTACGCGTCGCCGAGCGCGAGACGCACGGCGGGACGGCGCGGGGGTGTCCCGTCGAGCGCGGCGTCGTCGAGGCCGGTCAGCCCGGACGTCGTCATCGCCCACCAGGGCAGCAGGCCGCAGGCGATCACCGCGACGACCGCGATGGCCGCATCGGCCCGGACCTCCGGCAGCAGCGCACCGAGCACGAGCTGGAGCGTCGTGAGGACGATGCCCGCGACGGCCCCGACGGCGGCGCCTCGGTCGGACCGGCCGATCCCGGCGCCTGCGCCCAGCGCGACCCACGCGAGCAGCGACCCCGCGGTCGCGGCCTCCGCGAGCGCCACGTCACCGGTCGCGAGGAGCAGCGCGGCGAACGGGACGCCCGCACCGACCACGGCTGCGGTGAGGACCAGGCCGGCGTACCGGCGGCCCGCACGCCCCAGGCCGGCCGCGACGGCGGCGAGCACGAGCGCGAGGACCGCGACCGCGGCAGCGCCCGCGACGGCCTGCTCGACGAGCGGCACGGCGACGATGGTCGCCGCCGTCGCGAGCCCGACGACGACGGCCGCCAGCACGCGGCGCGACGA
>NZ_BHYL01000468.1 GCF_003851725.1 Cellulomonas algicola
CGGGGCCTCGTCGTCGTCCCGCGACGCCGGCACGACCGCACGTGCCGTCGTCCGCGCGTCACGGCCGGTCGTGAGGTGGACGTGCGTCCGGCGTTCACCCGCGGCGCGCACGGAACTCCGATGGCCGTGGCGAGGTCGCCGCGTACGCTGGTCGCGCACCACGCTGTTGCTTCGCCGGGCCGGCAGCCAGCCGGTCCGACCCGTGAGGTCGGGAGGACGCCGTGCTGACCGAGACAACTGCCCTCGCCCCCGAGGGGGGCGGGACGGTCGGCGCGAGCGCCCGTGCCGTCACCGCGCCGCCCGGCTCCCGGGCGATCCCGTCGGCGCTGTCGTCGGGCGCCCGCTCGCTGCTGCTCAACGCGAGCATGGAACCGCTGTGCATCGTGAGCCTGCGACGGGCCGTGCTGCTCGTGATGAGCGGCAAGGCCACGGTGCTCGAGACCGACGGGCGGGTGCTCCACTCCGAGCACGCCGCGGTCCCGCTGCCGGTCGTGCTGTGCCTCACCCGCTACGTCCACGTGCCGGTCCGCAAGCCGGTGCCGCCCACGCGACGGACCGTCCTGCAGCGCGACAGCCACCGCTGCGCGTACTGCGGGGGAGGGGCCGACACGGTCGACCACGTGCACCCGCGGTCGCGAGGCGGGAGGCACGAGTGGTCGAACGTCGTCGCGGCGTGCGTCCGTTGCAACCACCGCAAGGCCGACCGGCTGCTGCACGAGATCGGGTGGGAGCTGACGTTCACGCCGCGCGCGCCACGCTGGTCCGTGACGTTCGGGTCGTCCGCGGTGCGCGCCGAGCCGCTGTGGGCGGCGTACGTCCGGACCTGACCGGACCGGAGTCGACCCGACCTGGCGTGACCGGGCCGCACCGGTCGTCGCGGTCGTGCGGCCGGCGTCCGGCGCGTGCGGCCCGCCGCGGTCCGTGCGGATCGCCGGGTCAAGGATGTGCCAAACTACGGTATCGCTGCGGTCTCATGGGGGCGCGGCGGTGATCCCGGGGGCCACACTGGACCTGGGTGAGGATCCGACGCCGGACGGCGCGTGACGCAGCGGTCACGCGCCGAGGACGGGAGGCCCCGATGGTGCGGG
>NZ_BHYL01000469.1 GCF_003851725.1 Cellulomonas algicola
GCGCACGACGGCGGCCCGCGCCCGGCTCACGACGCAGGCCGCGCAGGCCCGGGCGGCGGTGCGTGAGGGCGTCGCGGCGGACGTCGCGGCGGTCCGGCAGGCGACCGCGGGGTCGGTCGCGGAGGCCCGTCAGGGGTTCACGACGCGGCGCACGGCGCTGACGCAGGCGGTCGAGGCGGAGGTGGCGCGCGCGCAGGCGGCGGTCGACGCCGAGGCGGCCCGCGGCGTCGCGGCCATGGAGTCGGCGGCGGTCGACTGCGAGCAGGCGGGCGAGCGCGAGGCGTCCCGGTACCGGGATCCGGACGACCCCGGTCCCGAGCAGCGCGAGGCCGCCCGCCGGGTCGGCCGGGAGAGCGCCGCCGACATCCGGGCGAAGAAGGCGGGGCTGCGCCCCGAGCTCGCGTCCAAGGCCGCCGAGCACGTCGAGCGCGTCCGGACGTACGTCGCGACGGTCACCGGACAGCTGAGCGAGGCCGAGACGTCGCTCGTCACGGAGCTCGAGCGCAGCGGGCGTGAGGCGGAGGAGCGCGCGCAGGAGGGGCTCACGGGCGGCCTCGCGGCGGTCGACCGGCGCCTGGAGGCGGACGTGGCGGCGGTGACCGCGGCCGGTGACGCGACCCGGCGCGAGCTCACGGGTGTCGGCGCCAGGCTGACCAGGACGCTCGACGCGGACGCCGCGGCGGCCGACGACGAGCTCGCCGCGTCGGGCCGTGCGCTCGACCAGGAGATCGACCACGGCGCGACGGAGACGACGACGGTCCTGGCGCAGCAGGCGGCGCCGTTCCTGCCCGGCGTACGGGAGCAGGTCGCGGCGGCCACGACGCAGGGCGACGCGGTCGAGACCGCAGGGCGTTCAGGCATGGCGGCCGCGGCCGGGTCCGCGGGCGGGCGGTTCGACGCGACCGTGCAGGCGTTCGCGGCGGCTGCGGGCGCGGCCGCGCAGGCGGTCGACGCACGGTTCGCGCAGGTCGCCGACGGGTTCACGGCGGCGACCGACGCGACGCTCGCGGCCCGGCAGGAGGAGTCGGCGCGGTCGCTCGAGGAGCTGCGCGGCCGGCAGCGGCGCCTGGTCGACGGGCTGCTCGCGGAGGCCGACCGGACGTGCGCCGACGCGCGCGCCGAGCTCACGCGCATGGGTGGCGAGAACCAGCGGGCGACCCGCGAGGCGACGGACCGCGCGGTCGAGGAAGCCGTGAAGCCCAAGACGGACGACGTCAACACCCGGGCGCACGAGGCGGCCGAGCAGGTCGACGAGGGGTTCTGGGCGGGCCTGGGACGCGCCGTCTGGAAGCTCGCGGTCGGCCTCGTCGTGCTCGTCGTGGTCGCGCTCGTCGTCGCCGCGATCGCCGCCGCGTTCGGCGTGATCCTCACCGCGTGGACCGCCGTCATGATCGCGGGCGCGCTGCTGCTCACGGCGTCGCTCGTGCTCGCGCTCGTGCACCGGCTGGGCCAGCGCGAGCTGCAGGGGCGGCCCGTCACCGCGGTCCTCGTCGCGCTCGCCGACACCGTGGGCGTCACGGGCATCTACGAGGGCATCGGCGGGCACGACATCGTCACGGGCGCCGAGATCAACGTGGCCGACCGCACCGAGCGCGGGATCCTCGGCGCCGTCACGCTCGTCGGCCTGATCTTCGGGGCGCGCTCGGCGATCAAGGGCCCGCCCGGCGGCACCTTCACGCAGCCCGTCGGCTCGGTGCCCGGCTTCGGCGCGATGGGTGCCGGTGCGCGGGCCGTCGCGGGTGCGCGGTCGGTCGCGGGCGAGCTCGCCGGGCTGGTCGGACGCGGCGCGAAGGCCGTCAAGGAGTGGTGGAACCGTCCCCGCACGCCCGAGCCCGAGCCCGTGCCCCCGACGCAGCCGGCGGAGCCCGTCCGGTTCGGCCGGACCGAGGACGGGTACCACGCCGACCGCATCTTCATGGACTGGCTCAGCCACGAGATCCCGCCCGAGGGCTGGAAGCTGCACGTGAGCGCGACCCCCGAGTCCGCGGCCGCGACCGCGGAGGCCGTCCTGCCCGTCCTGCGCCGCATGGGCGTCAACCACAAGGTGGTCGGGTCGCCCGAGCAGCTGGCCTCGATGGGCGGTGGCCAGCAGGGTAAGTTCATCACGATCTACCCGGACACCCCCGCGCAGGCCCGCGCGATCGTGTCCACGCTCGACAGCGTCCTCGCAGGTCGCGGTTCGGGTCCCGCGGTCGCCGGTGAGGCGCCCGTCGGCGGCTCGGGGGTCGTCTACAGCCGGTACGGCGGCTTCACCAAGGGCACCGTGACCGACCCGGCGACGGGCCTCGAGGTGGCGGACCAGCGCGGCCAGATCTGCCCGCCGTGGATCGAGAACATCTGGGCCACCCCGGCGCGGTCCGTGCCGGTGCCGGTCCGACCGGTCCCGGCCGAGGACAGGGACGAGGAGCGGTGACGACGACGACCCCCGCGTTCCCGCCCGTGCCTCCCGCGGTCCTCGACCGGACGGCGCGCGAGGCGGACGCCGCGGCGTGGCTCGCCGACGTCGACGCGTGGCGCGACCGTGCGCGGGCCTGGGTGCGCGACGACGCGGCCGCGGCCGGGGTCTCCGCGCCGCTGCGCGGCGTCCTCG
>NZ_BHYL01000470.1 GCF_003851725.1 Cellulomonas algicola
GGGCCGGGGCGGGGGTGCTGCCGCCGCCGGAGGGCGGGGGCGTGCCGGCGGCCGGGGGTGCGGGCGGGGCGTCGGTCGCGGTGGGTGCGGGAGTCGGCGTCGGCGTCGGCGTCGCGGAGGGTGTGGCGGACACGGTCGGGGTGGCGGAGGCGTCGCTGAGCTCCGCGCGCCCGCCGCCGCGGCTGACCGCGTCCCAGAGTCGCTGCTCGAGCCCGGCGCCCGGGGCGGCGGCGAGGCCGTCGGCGGGGTCGGGCGTGAGGACGATGGGGGCAGCGACTGCGGCCGCCCCGAGGCAGGTCGCGACGACCAGCATCTCGACGACGACGCGGCGACGGCGCCGCGGGCGGCCCCGGTCGCGTCGGCGCAGGTCGCGTCGTCGAGGGGCCTGCTCCGGGAACGTCACGCCGGGCACGTTATCCGATCGTGACATTTCCGTCATCCCGGACTGGACACCGGTCCGGTTCCCGCCGGCGTGTCGCACGGAGAGCCGAGTCGGAAGGATTGCGCTTTCCAGACCGGTGTGGCACGTTGAGGGAGATTCGTCGGGAAACCGGTTTCTGCCCTCTCATGGCGCAGCCCGGCCCCGCACCCGCGTCCCGAGACGAAGGAGTCTCATGCGCACCACCGCCCCCGTCCCGCGGCGCCGCGCCCGAGCGGCCGCCACCCTCGCACTCGTCGCGGCGCTCGGCGTCACGGGCGC
>NZ_BHYL01000471.1 GCF_003851725.1 Cellulomonas algicola
CCGCCCGGCCGGTCCCCGCTCGTGCTGCCCGACCCGGCCCCCGGAGCGGAGGCCGTCGTCGCCGAGCACCGCCCCCGCACGCCCGTCGCGCGGCTCACCGGCACGGGGCACGGCGTCGACGTCGAGGTCCGCTGGACGGGCGACACCCTCCCCCGCCTCTGCACGTGGGCCTGGCCCGCCGCGGGTGCGTGGGTGCTCGGCGTCGAACCGACCAACGCCCCGCTGCTCGGCGCCGAGCGCGACGCGCCGCACGCCGGTGCACCGCTGCTCGAGCCGGGCGCGTCGTGGCGCACCGGCGTGACGATCGCCGTCGTCCCGGCGGCCGACCAGGAGGACGCGTGACGACCCGACCCGCCGCCGACCCGACCGCCGCGGACCCAACCGCCGGCCCGACCGCCGACGCGTCGGCGGACGTCCGGCCCACGCATCCGGTGACGCTGCCCGCGAACCAGCCGCCCGAGCGCTTCTACCGCGGCGGTGCGCGCATCGCCGAGTTCCGCGGCGAGCCCGTGACGAGCGAGCGCGTGCCCGAGGACTGGGTCGGCTCGACGACCACGCTCTTCGGGGAGCCGACGCTCGGGCTGTCGCCGCTCCCCCGGGGGGACCTGCTCGCCGACGCCGTCGCCGCGGACCCGGTGCACTGGCTCGGCGCCGAGCACGTCGCCGCGTCCGGGCCCGACACGGCGCTGCTCGTCAAGCTCCTCGACGCCGGCGAGCGGCTGCCCGTGCACGCCCACCCCGACGTCCCGTTCGCGGGCGAGCACCTCGGCCTCGCGCACGGCAAGACGGAGGCGTGGATCGCGCTCGCCGACGCCGACGTCCACCTCGCGTTCGCCCGCGACGTCACCGCCGACGAGCTCGACCGCTGGGTCGCGACGCAGGACACCGCCGCGATGCTCGGCGCGATGCACCGCCTGCACGTCCGCACGGGCGACGCGGTGCTCGTGCCCGCCGGGCTCCCGCACGCGATCGGTGCGGGCGCGTTCGTCGTCGAGCTCCAGGAGCCCACCGACCTGTCGATCCTGCTCGAGTGGGACGGCTTCGCGATCGACGGTCCGCGCGACGGGCACCTCGGGCTCGGTCACGCCACCGCGCTGCGGGCCGTGGACCGTCGGGGCTGGTCGTCCGACGAGGTCGCCGGGCTCGTGCAGGCCGACGCGTCGACGGTCGGTTCCCTGCTCCCGGGCGGTGCCGCGTTCTTCCGCGCCGACCGCGTGCGCGGCGACGACCGGTGGGAGCCGTCGTTCGCCGTGGTCGTCGTCACGGCCGGCACCGGCACGCTCGTGGCCGCCGACGGCACCCGCACCCCGCTGCGCGCCGGGGCGACGCTCGTCGTCCCGCACGCTGCCGGCTCCCTCGACGTCGTCGCCGGCGCGGATCTCGAGCTGGTCCGCTGCCGGCCTCCGCTCCCGGCCTGACTCCGCTCGCGCCGGGAGCCGACGGCCCCGCCTCCCTCCGCCGGGGAGCGCGGGGCCGTCCTGGTCCGGCC
>NZ_BHYL01000472.1 GCF_003851725.1 Cellulomonas algicola
GCCATCTCGCAGGGCCAGGACGGCATCCTCATCACGCCCAACGGCCCCGCGGTCGTCGACGCCGTCGAGCGGGCGCGCGAGGCCGGGCTCTACGTCATCGCGCTCGACACCCCGCCCGAGCCCGCGGACGCGGTCGACATCACCTTCGCGACCGACAACGTCGACGCGGGCCGCCGCATCGGCGAGTGGACCGCCGCGACGCTCGGGGGCGAGGACGCCGTCATCGCGCTCCTCGACCTGTTCGACGACCGCATCGTCAGCGTCGACCACTCCCGCGACCAGGGCTTCCTCGAGGGCATGGGGATCGACACCGCTGACGACCAGGCCAACGGCGACGAGGCGAAGACGGGCGACTACTCGGGCGGCAGCTACACGATCGTCTGCAACGAGGCGACCGGCGGCGCGGAGGACGGCGGCGCGACCGCGATGGAGAACTGCCTGTCGCAGAACCCCGACGTCAACGTCGTCTACACGATCAACGAGCCCGCCGCGTACGGCGCCTCGCAGGTGCTCGAGAGCGCCGGGAAGTCCCCCGAGGACGTGCTCCTCGTCTCGGTCGACGGCGGCTGCGCCGGCGTCGGGTACGTCGAGAAGGGCATCCTCGACGCGACCTCGCAGCAGTACCCGGTGCGCATGGCCGAGGAGGGCGTCCAGGCGATCGCGCAGCTCGCCCGCACCGGTGAGAAGCCCGAGACCACCGACGGGCTCGACTTCTTCGACACCGGCGTCGCGCTCGTGACCGACGAGCCGGCCGAGGGCGTCGAGAGCATCACGTCCGCCGACGCGAAGGAGATCTGCTGGGGCTGAGCCCCGGGC
>NZ_BHYL01000473.1 GCF_003851725.1 Cellulomonas algicola
GGGCGACGGCGTCCGCGGCGCGCTCGGCGGTCGCCGCGTCGGGCTCGTCGGTCGGGCGGTCGGCGGTCGCGGCCACGGGCTGGTCGGCGGCGCGGTCGGGGTGCGGGTCGGCGGGTGCGCCGGAGGGCTGGTCGTCGGGCATCCGCACAGCGTTCCACCCCGCGAGCGGTCGCGTGGACCACGTCCGGCCCCGCAGACTGCACGGGTGGACGCCGCCCCGACCGACGCCCCTGCCGCCCCGACGACGCCGACCGTCCCGCGCCTGAGCTGGGCGCCGCGCGACGTCCTGCGCGTGCTCGCCGCCGCGCTGGTCTGCGGGTCGGCCGTGCTCCTGTTCGCGGTGCACGTGCGGCCCTGGGGGTACGTGCCGCTCGTCGCGGGCGTCCTCCTGGCGTTCGCGGTCGACCGTGCGCTGGGCCGCGACCTCGCCGTCGTCGGGCTGGGCATGGCGATCATCACGACGATCTCGCTCAAGGCCGACCTGTCCGACGCGGGGATCGCGCGGTTCGGGGTCGTGCTGTCGGCGGCGGTGCTGGTCCCCTACGTCGTGCACCGCTACCTCCTGAAGCAGGACGTGATCCGCTTCCCGGTGCGCACCGGCCGGCGCTGGACCCGCACGCAGGTGGTCTACCTGCTGGTCGTCGTGGTGCTCGCGTACCTGCTCCTGCCCTGGTACTTCCTGGGCTCGGGCGCGTACCTCAACTGGCCCGTGGTGGACACGGGGCAGGAGGTCGCGCGGCTGTTCGTCGGCGTCAACGCGGTGGGCATCTGGGACGAGCTGTTCTTCGTCTGCACGGTCCTCGCGCTGCTGCGCGTGCACTTCCCCTTCCCGGTCGCGAACGTCCTGCAGGCCGCGGTGTTCGTGTCGTTCCTGTGGGAGCTCGGGTACCGCGAGTGGGGTCCGCTGCTGACGATCCCGTTCGCGCTGGTGCAGGGCTGGATCTTCCGGAAGACCGCGTCGCTGACCTACGTGGTCTCCGTGCACCTGCTGTTCGACCTCGTCGTGTTCATGGTGCTCGTGCACGCGCACGAGCCGGCGATGTTCGACGTCTTCGTCACGGCGCCCTCGTCCTGGTGACCGTAGGTTGGGGTGATCCCCCAGCCGCACGACGAGAGGACCCAGCCCCGTGAGCCTGACGAACTGGGCCGGCAACTACACCTACCGCGCGCCGCGGGTGCTCGCACCGACCACGGTCGAGGAGCTGCAGGAGCGGGTGGCCACGGAGTCGCGGGTCCGCGCCCTCGGCACCCGGCACTGCTTCAACGACCTCGCCGACGGACCGGCCGCGCTCGTGTCGCTCGAGGACCTCGACCCGGAGATCACGCTCGACGCGGGCGCGCGCACGGTCACGGTGACGGGCGGGACCCGGTACGGGACGCTCGCGCGGTTCCTGCACGACGAGGGCTGGGCGGTGCACAACCTCGCGTCGCTCTCCCACATCTCGGTGGCCGGCGCGGTCGCGACCGCGACGCACGGATCGGGCGACCGGTCGCGCAACCTGTCGACCGCGGTCGCGGCGCTCGACCTCGTCGGGCCCG
>NZ_BHYL01000474.1 GCF_003851725.1 Cellulomonas algicola
GGCCGACGACGGCCAGCACGACCGCACCGCCGGTCGCGACCGCCGCAGCCGCGGCGCGCGACCCGTTGCCCGGCACGCCGGGGTCGGTCAGGAGCGCCAGCGCCTGCCCCCCGTACCAGCCGGCGAGCAGCGCGCCCGTGTAGCAGGACGCCTTCGCGAGCACCGCGGTGCGCGCCGCGCGGATCGGGTCGAGGCCGGGGCGCTTGCCCCGCAGGAACTGCCGGACCGCCCAGCCCATGCTGAGCACGACGCCCGCGATCACGACCTCGACGGCTGCGACGAGCCACGGCACCGACGGCGTGGACGTCCCGCGGTCCGCGAGCGCGTCGAGGGCGATCCAGGTGGCGGCGGCGACACCGGCCGCGAGGGCGAGGAGCGTGGTCCAGCGGGTCGCCTGCATCACGACGACGGCGTCCGGGGGCCGTCGTGCGGTGCGCCGAAGACGGTCTCGCGGGTCGGCACCGGGCCGGACGGGGCGTCGGGCTCCACGACCGGGACCCCGCTCGTGCCGGGCACGGGCGCGGTCAGCCAGTCGAGCGCGAGCCACCGGACCCCGCCGCGGTCGGGCGCGGTCGCCGCGAGCTGCGCGACCGGTCCGCCGCCCAGTCCGGGCAGGACCGCCTCCGGGTCGACCTGCGACCACGGCTCGAGCACGAACGCGCGCTCGTGCGCGCGCGGGTGCGGCAGCTCGAGGTCGTCCGTGACCGCGAGGACCGACCCGTACACGACGATGTCGACGTCGAGCGTCCGCGGCCCCCAGCGCTCGGCGCGCTCACGTCCGTGCGCGTGCTCGACGGCCTGCGTCGCGCGCAGCAGGTCGCGCGGCGACAGCGTCGTGCGGGCCAGCACCACCGCGTTGAGGTAGTCCGGCTGCTCCGGGCCCACGGCAGCCGTGCGGGCGAGCGGCGACACGTCGGTGACCTCGATCCCGCGCGTGCCCGCGAGGTCCGACACCGCGTCGCGCAGCGTCTCCTGCGCCGAGCCGAGGTTCGCGCCGAGCGCGAGCACGACGTCGACCGGCTCGGCCGGTGCGTCGTCGAGGGTGTCCGTGACGATCTCGCCCGTGACGACCTCGTCGGGCTGACCGTAGGCGTCGAGCTCGTCGTCGTACGCGGGCACCGGCCCTGGCATGACCTGCGTCGCGGCCGGGTCCCACGCCTCGACCGCGGAACCCGCCGGTCCGGCCTCGGGACCCGCGCCGACCTCGACCGGCTCGCCCGTGATCGGGCCGGGCGGCGGGGGCGGCGCACCGAAGACGGTCGTCGGCGCGTCGTCCGCGGGTCGGTGCGGCGGCGGCGGCGCGAGCGGCGCACCGAAGACCGTCGTCGGCTGGTCGTCCGCCGGCACGGGCGCCACGAGACCCCCACCCGTCATGCCGGACACCGGCAGGCCCGCGGCGGGGCTCGGCGTCCCGAGCGCGGGCGTCCGCGCGTCGGCGCCGCCCGCGTCCGCGG
>NZ_BHYL01000475.1 GCF_003851725.1 Cellulomonas algicola
CACCCGGGTCCCGGGCGGGTCGGAGCCGCGGGGTCAGCAGCGGACGATCGAGCCGCCCGTCACGTTCGCGATCGTCAGGTTGACGGTGCACGGGTTCTCGACGACGCGCGCGCCGCCGGACAGCGCCAGGTTGCGGATCGCGATGTCGCGGTTGGCAGGCATCGTCGAGCGCGCGGCGAGCCGCACGTCTCCCCCGACGACGGTCCCGCTCGTCGCGGCGAGCGTGACGTTGGTGCAGTTCTCGATCAGGACGGGGTTGTTGCCGGTCCGGCTGATCTCGACCCGGTTGATCCGGAGCCCGCCGGACTCGGAGACGCAGAACACGCCGCGCCCGCCGCCGCTCGCCTTGACGGTGCCCACGGTGATGTTGGTCGGGTAGGACGAGCCGACGCGGCCCGCGCGGTTGGCGATGCGGAACGCGGCGTACCCGGTGCCGCTACCGGCATCCTGCGCGTCGACCGTGCCGACGGACGCGTTGATCGTGGCGTTGAGCAGCAGGCCGGACTCGCCGACGTCGCGTGCGGTGACGGTCCCGACGGTGAGCCCGTCGACGCCGTAGGTCTCGACGGCGTGCGACCCGGCGCCCGAGACGTACGCCCGGTCGATGGTGATGTTGCGCGCGTACCGGCTGGTGTCGCCGAGGTTGTCGACGCGCACGCCGATCCCGCCGCCGGACAGCCGCATGTCGACGTCCCGCAGCCGCAGGTTGTCGACGTTGCGCGCGAAGATCCCGTAGACGGGCGTGCCGGTGAGGTACAGGCGGGCGACCTCGATGTCGGTCGCGCCGCGCATGTACACGCCGGCGACGTTGCCGGAGCCGGACCCGGCGACGTGGATCGTGCCGCACGACTCGAGCGTCGTGAAGCTCGGCAGCGTGATGCGGGCGTTGGCCGACATGGTGCCGCTGCCGTTGACGACGACGCGCTGCTTGCTGGTGCGGCCCGCGTCGAGGCCGCCGATCGCGGTGTTGATCGCGGTGAGCATGTCGCTGCCCGACCAGAGCTCGCGGCTGCCGCGGTAGGCGCGCCAGGTGCTGCCGTCCTGGACGGCGGAGCCGTGCACGGTCGAGCCGGTACAGCTCGTGCCGGGCGCGGCGTGCCCGGGCGGGGCCGTGACGAGCGCGGCGACGGCGAGCGCGGTCGCGGTGAGCCCGGCCAGGAGCGCGGCGCGGACGGGTCGGTCGGCGCGTGCGAGGGGTGTGACCACGGTGTCCACCTTTCGAGGGTGACCGGGCCGGGTGGGCGGCACCCTCGGTCGGGCACCCCGACGGTCCGGTCGGCATCCCGCAGGCTAGGAGGCCCGAGCGGGAGGGGACAGGGTCTTGAATCGTTTCGGTAAACGCATTCCGCCCCCGTCGGGTGCGCCATCACGACGACCGCGCCGCGACCTCGCCCCGCTGCCGCGCGCGCCACACGACCAGGCACGCGAGGCCCAGCGCGAGCGTCCCGAGGATCGTCACCACCCGCCAC
>NZ_BHYL01000476.1 GCF_003851725.1 Cellulomonas algicola
GGCGGGCAGCACGCGCGCGAGCAGGTCGCGCGCCTTGCCCGGCGCGGCCCCACCCCTGCGGGCGGCGACGTCCGCCAGGCCCGGCCAGGCCGCCGCCTCCGCAGGCAGCAGCCCACGACGCGCGGCCTCCCGCAGGTGCGCGGCGTGCACGAGCGCTACGTCCAGGACCCGGTTCAGCCACCGAGGGGGAGGCCCATCGACCGACGCCGCGTAGCGGACCGACTCGACCAGCACGGGCCACAGGACCGGCAACGTCGTCGGGTCGTCCTCCAGCAGTCGCACGACGCGGGCCGGGCTGAAGTCGGCGTGCGGCAGGAGCGCCCGCAGCGCGAGAGCCACGGCCGCGGACCCGACGACGCCCTCGCGGACGATCTCCCGGACGTGGTACCGCGGCGGGTCGTCGTGGCACATCGACGCGAGCACCACGGCGACCATCGACGTCGTCAGAGGCGGCACCGGCGCGCCCCCGCGCTCCACGGGCCGGTCGCGCCCTGCCAGCCAGTCGCGGTGCGGCATCGCGACGAGCCGTCCCGCGGACTCGTCCCAGTGCAGCCACGCGTCGTGCGTGCCCGACCCCGACGCTGACGCCTGCCCGGCGGCCGACACCGCCGCGCACTGCCCCTCGCGCTCGAGGTCGTAGAACCAGGTCTTCGCGACGCGGTACGGCCCGGCGGGGTCGCCCGGCAGGTCGATGTCGACCGCGAGCATCCGGCTGGACCCGGTCCGCGCGACCCACGTCGTCGTGAGCGTCGCACCGTCGACCACGGCAAGGAGCGTCCCTGCCCCGGGGGCCCACACCTCGTCGAACGCCCGGCCCGGCGGCTCGTCGAGCACGACCAGCTCGGCGGGACCGGTCGTCCCCTCGACGCTCGCCGGCGCCGGCAGGAGGTCCACGACGGCGCGCGCGGCGACCACCGCCCGGGAGGACCCCGACCGGGCCGCGAGCGCGCGGGTGCCCGGCACGCCGAGCACCGTGGCGTCGGCGTCCCCGCGCGCGACGGCCGCGAGCAC
>NZ_BHYL01000477.1:0-692 GCF_003851725.1 Cellulomonas algicola
GGTGTCCTGTTTCAGGACATGGGCAACGCATGTCTCAGGACATCGGCAACACCGCTCGGTGATGCTCGGGCATGTCGCGTGCCCGCCTGGTGATCACCGCTGTCGTGCTCGAGGGCCGCTCGCAGGCCGAGGTGGCCCGCGCCTACGGGCTGTCGCGGTCCTGGGTCAGCCGCCTGGTCGCCCGCTACCGCGACGTCGGGGAGGCCGCGTTCGAACCGCGATCCCGACGTCCCCGCACCAGCCCCACACGCACCGCCCCCGCCCCCGCCCGGGCGACCTCGACCAGCTGCAGACCCTGCTCGACACCTGGCGCGAGCACTACAACACCGCCCGCCCCCACACCTCGCTGCACGGACGCACCCCCGCCGCCGCCTACGCCGCCAAAGCCAAGGCGCACCCCGTCGGCGGCCCAGGCAGCCACGAACGCATCCGCCACGACCGCGTCGACAACGACGGCAAGCTCACCCTTGCGAGTCGCCGGCCGCCTGCACCACATCGGCATCGGACGAACCCACGCCCGAACCCCCGTGATCATGCTCATCGCCGACCTCGACGTCCGCGTGGTCCACGCCATCACCGGAGAACTCCTGCGCGAACTCACCATCGACACCACCCGCAACTACCAACCCCAGACACGCAAACAGGCCGGACCCTGAGGGTCCGGCCTGTTGCCGATGTCCTGCGACATCACA
>NZ_BHYL01000477.1:702-819 GCF_003851725.1 Cellulomonas algicola
GCGAGTCGCCGGCCGCCTGCACCACATCGGCATCGGACGAACCCACGCCCGAACCCCCGTGATCATGCTCATCGCCGACCTCGACGTCCGCGTGGTCCACGCCATCACCGGAGAACT
>NZ_BHYL01000478.1 GCF_003851725.1 Cellulomonas algicola
GCCTGGTGATCACCGCTGTCGTGCTCGAGGGCCGCTCGCAGGCCGAGGTGGCCCGCGCCTACGGGCTGTCGCGGTCCTGGGTCAGCCGCCTGGTCGCCCGCTACCGCGACGTCGGGGACGCCGCGTTCGAACCGCGATCCCGACGTCCCCGCACCAGCCCCACACGCACCGCCCCCGAGGTCGTCGACCTGATCGTCGATCTACGCAGCAAGCTGACCGCGGACGGCCTGGACGCCGGTGCGCACACCATCGCCTGGCACCTGGCCACCCACCACGACCTCACGCTCGCCCCGGCGACGATCTGGCGACACCTCAAGGCCGCCGGACTGATCGAAGCGGCCCCCTCGAAGCGGCCGCGCAGCTCCTACGTCCGCTTCGAGGCCGACCTGCCCAACCAGCTCTGGCAGACCGACTTCACCCACGTGCGCCTGGCCGACGGCACCGACACCGAAGTCCTGACCTTCCTGGACGACCACTCCCGGCTCGTACTGGCCTGCACCGCCCACCACCGGGTCCGCGGGCCCGACGTCGTGACCACGTTCCGGGCCGCGATCAGCGACAACGGCGTCCCGGCCGCGGTGCTGTCCGACAACGGCATGGTCTTCACCACCCGCCTCGCCGGCGGCCGCGGCGGCCGCAACGCCTTCGAGTCCGAGCTCGCCCGCCTCGGCATCGAGCAACGCAACTCCCGCCCGAACCACCCCACCACCTGCGGCAAGGTCGAACGCGTCCAGCAGACCCTCAAACGCTGGCTCGCGACCCACCCCCGCCCGGGCGACCTCGACCAGCTGCAGACCCTGCTCGACACCTGGCGCGAGCACTACAACACCGCCCGCCCCCACACCTCGCTGCACGGACGCACCCCCGCCGCCGCCTACGCC
>NZ_BHYL01000479.1 GCF_003851725.1 Cellulomonas algicola
CGTCGCGCGATCTGGGAGCGCCAGAAGCAGGCGTACCCGCGGTTCGCCGAGTACGAGCAGAAGACGGACCGCGAGATCCCCGTCGTGGTGCTCGAGCCCCGCTAGCCGACGCCCACCCCGGGCGGGCTCAGGCGCTCGTGCAGGTCAGCGCCGGTGTCGGGGGCGTGCCGCTTCCGCTGCCCAGCAGCCCGAAGGTGGCGGTGCCACCGGCGGGCAGCGAGCCGTTCCACGACACGTTGCGCACGGTGAGCTGGTCACCCTGCGTCGTCAGCGAGCCGTTCCAGACCTGGTCGACCCGCTCGCCCGACGTGCGCCACGCGACGCTCCACGACGAGGTGGGCGACCCCGCCCGGACCGTCACCTCCGCCTGGAATCCGCCGGGCCACGAGTTCATGACCTTGAACGTCGCCGTGCACGCGCCCGCGGGCGGCGGCGTGGTGACGGTCGGAGTCGGCGTCGGCGTCGTGGTGGGGGTCGGCGTGGGCGTCGGGGTCGGCGTCACGGTGGGGGTGGGCGTCGGCGTGGGGTTCGTCGTCGTGGACGGGAGCGACGTGAAGAACCGCCAGATCTCGCCGGGCACCCACGACTGCTGCTGGCCGCGGTCGCGCGCGTCCCACTGGTGCCCGCTGTCGGACGCGAGCCACACGACGGGGTAGCCGTCGCGGCACGTGTACGCGGTCCGCGTGTGGGTGCCGCTGCCCGCGGCGGGCTCCTGCGCCTGCTGCGCCTGGCAGCCGTTGTTCCGCAGCGCGCGGTCCCGCAGCGCGCGGCCCTGCGAGATGTTGAGGACGTCGTCGACGACGCCGTGCGAGCCGAGGTACGCGATCGGCTGCGTGCCGCCGTCGCACCCGGACAGCTGGGCGCCGTTGAGCACCGCGACAGCCCGGAAGACGTTCGCGCGCGCGCACGCGAGCGCGTTGCTCATGCCGCCGCCGTAGGAGAACCCGGTCGCGAACCGCTGCGTCGTGTCGATGCACAGCGCGGCCTCGAGCGTCCTCAGCACGTCGTCGACGAACTGCACGTCGCGGCCGCCGCTGTTGGGCCACGCGTTGTCGATGCCCTGCGGCGCGACGAAGACGGTGCTGGTGCCGGCGAGCGGCTTCAGGCCGTAGAAGCCCTGGTTCACCACGTCGGACGCGGTGCCGTGCCACCAGTGCAGCCCCACGACCAGCCGGTACGCGCGGTTCGGGTCGTACCCGGACGGCACGTCGAGGCGGAACGTGCGCTGCTGCCCGCCGCTCGTGATCGTGTGGGTGCCGGTCGCGAGCCCGGCGGGGCGTCCGCAGCCGGCGGTCGTCGCCGCGCGGACGGCACCCGCGGCGCGGACGGTGTCCGGCAGGGCCGCGACCGCGGGCGCGGTGAGCCCGACGAGCGCGAGGACGG
>NZ_BHYL01000480.1 GCF_003851725.1 Cellulomonas algicola
GCCCCCGGGCGTCGTCCGGTGCGTCCCCGGCCGTCGCCCGGCGCACCCGCGCGACCTGCGGCAGCATGGCCCGGTGACCACCGACGCCGCCCTGCCCGTCCCTCGTACCGCCCTCGTGACCGGCGCCGGCCGCGGCATCGGCCGCGGCGTCGCGCTCGGCCTCGCACGGGCGGGCTGGGCCGTCGCGCTCGTCGGACGGACCCGGGCGCACCTCGACGCCGTCGTGGAGGAGGTCGCGGAGACGGGGGCGCGCGTGACGGTCGCCGCGGGGGACCTGATCGACGCGACCGCCGTCCTCGACGCCGTCGCGCGCGTCGAGACCGCGTTCGAGGACCTCGGCGGTGTCGGCCTGCTCGTCAACAACGCGGGCGTCATCGAGCGCGCCGAGGTGCCGTTCGCCGACGACGACGTCGAGGACACGTGGCGTGTCGTCGAGACCAACGTGCGCGGGCCGCTGCTGGTCACGCGTGCCGTGCTGCCGGGCATGCTCGCGCGCGGCGGGGGACGCGTGCTCAACATGAACTCGGGCGCGGGCGTCAACCCCGGCGGCGCGTACACCGGCTACTACGTCAGCAAGGGCGCGCTCGCGCGGCTCACGACGATGCTCGACGCGCAGTACCGCGACCGCGGCCTGCGCGTGCTCGACCTCGCCCCCGGTGTCGTCGCGACGGACATGACGGGCGGGATGCCCGCGCACGACGGGCGCACCGCGTGGACGCCCGTCGAGGACGTCGCGGAGCTCGTGCGCGCGTTCGGCGACGGCGAGCTCGACGACCTGTCGGGCCGGTTCGTGCGCGCAGGCGCCGACACGCCCGCCTCCCTGCGGGCCGCCGCCGAGCGGCTGCTCGCGACCGACGCGCGGCGGCTGCGGCTGCCGACGTGGGGCGAGGACGACCCGCTCGCCTGACCCCCGCGCCGAGGCTCCGGCCGGGCGGCTGACGGGCGACGGTCCGGCCAGCGGCTCGTGGGCGTCACTCCGGCGCGCGCCACGGCAGCGGCGGCAGCGCGGGCGGGGGACCGTCGGTCGCGGGCGAGCACAGCGGCAGCTTCTCGCCGAGCCAGCGCAGCAGGACCGACCCCGCGACGGCGGCGACGAGCGAGCCTGCGAGGATGCCGATCTTCGCCTCCGACAGCACGTCCGGCTGGTCGCCGAACGCGAGCTGGGCGATGAACAGCGAGATGGTGAACCCGATGCCCGCGAGCACCGCGCCGCCGAGCAGGTGCCCGTACCGGACGCGCCCGGGGAGGTCGCCGAGCCCGGCGCGGATCGCGAGGGTCGAGGCTCCGGTGATGCCGACCGCGTTCCCGACGACGAGCGCGACCGCGACGCCGATCGTCACGCGCGAGCCCGCCGCGTCGGACAGCGTCTGCGCGTCGAGCACGACGCCCGCGTTCGCGAGGCCGAACAGCGGCACGACGAGGTACGCGGACCACGGGTGCAGGATCCGCTGGAGGCGGTCGCTCGTCGGGACCGCCGCGCGCGCGGCGAGCTCGGCGAGGTGCTCGCGCTCGGCGGTCGTGTCGTCGACCAGGTCACCCGCGTAGACGGGGACGGCCTCGACCTGCTCACGCTGCGGGACGGTCGCCGGGACCAGGAGCCCGACCAGCACGCCCGCCAGGGTCGCGTGCACGCCGGACGCCTGCACGGCCATCCAGAGAGCGACGCCCGCGAGCACATACGGCGTGAGCTGCCAGACCCGCAGCCAGCGCATGACGGCCATGCCGACGACGACGAGCGCCGCGACGCCGAGCGCCGCGAGGTCGACGTCGTCGGAGTAGAAGACCGCCATGACGGTGATCGCGCGGATGTCGTCGACGATCGCGAGCGTCAGCAGGAACAGCCGCAGCCGGTCGGGGCAGCGCGGCCCGAACAGCGCGAGCACGCCGACCAGGAACGCGGTGTCGGTCGACATCACGACGCCCCAGCCGTGCGCCGCGTCCGTCCCGGCCGTGAACGCCAGGTAGATGAGCACGGGCACGAGCAGCCCGCCGAGCGCGCCGAGCGCGGGCACCGCGACGGTCCGCCGGTCGCGCAGCTCGCCGCTCGTCGCCTCGCGGGAGATCTCGAGCCCGACCACCGCGAAGAACACCGCCATCGCGGCGTCGTTGACCCAGTGGTGCAGGTCCAGATCGAGCGACATCGACCCGATGTGGAAGCCCGCCGTCGTCTCCCAGAGCGCCTCGTACGCGTCAGCCCAGGCGCTGTTCGCCCAGACGAGCGCGAGCACGGTCGCGGCGAGGAGCGCGACGGCGCTGCCCGCCTCGGTGGACAGGAAGCGGCGCACGGACGGGTTGAGGGCGGGGACGCGGACGCGCAGCGCCGGCCCGGGCGTCGTGGGGGGAGCCGTCACCGGCCCAACGTCGCAGGTGCGGCGGCCCGACCGCAATCCGGGCCCGGTGCGCGGGCGCTGGCGCACGGGCGGTGCGCCGGGCTGCTGGTACCGCCGCGCGAGCGGGGCGCCAGGCTGCTGGTACCACGGCGCGGGGGAGTGCGGTCGGCGTCGGCCACGGCGTCGCCGTCGGGGTTGGGCCGAACCGGTGGTCCTGGCTCAGGACGGCCTCGCGCGCGAGCGCCCGACGCTAGGGTCCGTCCGTCCCGCCGCCGAGGAGCCTCCCATGACGACCCCCGCGTCCCCGCCCGCCGCCTGGTACCCCGACCCGCACGACGCGGCGCAGCTGCGGTGGTGGGACGGCGGCCGCTGGACGGAGCACGTCGAGCCGCGACCCGCGACGGCGGCCGTCGCGCCCGGGTTCCCCGCCGCCGGACCGGCCGCGCCGACCGCACTCCCC
>NZ_BHYL01000481.1 GCF_003851725.1 Cellulomonas algicola
GCGTCGGCGGGCGCGTCGGCGGCTCCGGCCGCGGCCGCCACGGCCGCGGACGCGCCCGGTGCGCGGGAGTCGACCTCCGGGTGGGCGTTCCTCCCGCCGCTGCAGCGGACCGTCCGGCCCGTCGAGCTGACCAGCCGCCCCGTCGCGTTCCTCGCCGACCTGCCCACGCGCGCGGCGCTGCCGTTCACCGGGTCGATGACGCACGTCGTCGACCACCGCGCCCCGTCGGGCGTCGTCGACGGCGACGGCGACCGCTCCGCCCCGCCCGTCCAGCGGTCCGCCGACGTGGACCTCACGCTCCTGCCCCCCGCACCGCGTGCCGCCGCCCCCGTGCAGCGCCGCACCGGCGGCCTCGTGGGCCTCGACTCGGCGCCGGCGGGAACGCCACGACTGCGGGCCGTGCCCGTGGACCCGCCGGCGCCGGACGTCCCGACCGTCACTCCGGCGGGCCCGCCCGCGGACACCCCCCGGGGCGGGGACGGCTGGACCGCCGACGGGTGGACCGCGCCCGGTGGGACCGACGCTCCCGCCTCCGACGGGTCCTGGCGCGACGGCGACGCGACGACGGTGCCGATCGGGCCACCGCCGACCGTCGCCCCCGCAGCGCCCGCAGCACCCGCAGTGCCCGCGCGGGCCGACGGTGGCGCCGCCGTGCAGCGCCGCGTGGGCCTCGGGGCACCGATCAGCCGATCACCGCTCGCGAGCACCCCGCCGGACCTGCCGCTCGTGCCGCGCGACGCGAGCACGTCCGCGCATGCGGCGGGCGCCCCCACCGCACCGGCGGACCGGCGGACCGCCGGTGCGGCACCCGTCGCCGGGGAGCACCTGGCCGCACAGCCGGCGTCGGGCGGTGACGGTGACGCTCGGCCGTCCGCTGCTGCGACGTCGGCGGCGTCGGCCGTGCAGCGGTCGACCGACGCCACCGGCGGCGGCCGCGCCGAGCCCGGGTCCACGTCCGCCGAGGTCGTGCAGCGGTCGACCAGCCTCTCGGGCGGTGTCCCAGCCGTGCACGTCGACGCGCCCGCGCCGACCGGCGCGCCCGCGCTGGACCTCGTCCGACCGTCGTCGGACGGGCCGTCGGCGGCGAGCGTGGGCGCCGACGGGCCCGTCGGGCGGGCAGGTCGTGACGTCGACGGGTCGACGACCGTCGCGGGTGCAGGACCGAGCACCGCCGACGCGTCGGGCGACCGCGGCTCGAGCGACGACGGCACGTCCGCCGCACACCGCGCAGCCGGCTCCGGTGGCGCCTCCCGCGCGAGCGGCGGCTCCCCGTCGACCGCCGGGCCGAGCGACGCGAGCTCGCCGCCGCCCCTCGGGACCAGCGCCGCAGCCCACAGGACGGTCGGTGACGCGCCGAGCGTGCAGCGCGCCGTCGGGGACCCGCGGACGCCCGGCGGACCCGGGGCGCTCTCGGCACCAGACTCGGCGTCCGCGTCGCGCCGGGCCGACACCCCCGGCGGGTCGTCGGCCCCGGCCGTCCGTCCCGCCGCACCGCGGCCGGCACCCTCGTCGGCGGACGCGCTCGCCGTGGTGCAGCGGCGCACCGACGCGGGTGCGTCGACCGGGGACGGCGCGGCACGCGCGACAGGTGACGCTGCCGTGGCGTCGACGCTGCTGCCCGCCACCGACGCCGCCGTGGGCCAGGGCGCAGCGGACGCGCCCGGCGGGCGGACCGCGCACGGCGCTGCCGGCGGCGGCGAGACCGGGTCGGCACCCGACGGTCCGGCCC
>NZ_BHYL01000482.1 GCF_003851725.1 Cellulomonas algicola
GGCCTGCGCAGCCGGGCGTGAAGATCGTGGCGCACAGCTCGCGGTAGGTCGCGTCGGGGTGCGCGACCCAGTTGATGCGTCGCATCGCCTGGTCCTGGCCCGCGGACTCGAGCAGGAACTCCCCGTAGCCGAGCACGCGCCCGACGAGCGACCGCGAGTAACGCATGTCGGTGATCTTCACGAGCGGCATCATCGCGACCTTGTGCGTGACCAGGCCGTACAGCAGGAGCATCCGTTTGTCGGTCGCGACGAACCACTCGTTGCGCCAGTCCAGGACCTTCCAGCCGAGGCGGCCGAGCAGCAGCAGGAACAGCAGCCACAGCCAGTCCGCGTTCTGCTCCCCCACGACCATGCCCGCACCGGGCACGACCAGGAACGCGAGCAGCACGAAGCCGCCGAACGTCGTGAGGACGGGCTCGGCGAGCTTGCCCCAGTGGGAGCGGGCGCTGAACACGACCCGCTCGCCCGGCAGCACGTACCGCCGGATGTTCCGGTGGCTGCGGACGATCGCGTCGGGGGTCGTCATGGCGTGCGGCGGGGCGTCGGCTACTCGGTGAGGCCCGCGAAGAAGCGGCCGAAGCTCGCGAACGCGCCCGTGATCATGTCCCACAGCGCACGGACGAGGTCGGCGGCGCGGTCGGGGCTCGTGACGATCGCGTACACCAGGAAGATCGCGACGATCCAGAACAGCGTGGTCTTGAGCTTCGGGGGCATGCGGGTCCTCGCAGGTCGGGCGTCGGGTCGGGCGGGTCGGCCCCGACCGGGTCGGCCGGGGTCGGTCCGGGGCGGGCGGCGCGAGGCCGTCCGACGCGTCCCGGCGCGGCAAAGGGTACTGACCGGACACTCCGGTCCACGGGAGCGGCCCCCCGCGTGGCGCGAACCGGGTGAATCGGTCGGCGTGTCGCGCTCAGCGCCGTGGCGTGTCGACGTCAGCGGACGACGACGCGCAGGACCCGGTCGTCGCCGTCGCGCGGGTCGCCGCGACCGTCGGTGTTGTTCGTCAGGACCCACAGCGACCCGTCCGGCGCGGGTGCGACCGCGCGGAGCCGGCCGTGCTCGCCGGCCAGCAGCGCCTGCGGGGTGCCCAGCCCGGCGCGCGCGTCGCCGTCGACCGGCGGCAGCAGCGGGAGGCGCCACAGCCGCTCGCCGCGCAGCCCGGCCAGGTAGACGCCCTCGTCGGTCACCGCGAGCCCGCTCGGCGACGCGTCGCGGGTCGGCCAGGTCGCCACGGGGTCGACGAACCCCTGGTCCGCGCCGCCCGCCCCCTCGACGACCGGCCAGCCGTAGTTCCCGCCGGGCTCGACCACGTTGAGCTCGTCCCACGTGTTCTGCCCGAACTCGGCCGCGAACATCAGCCCGTCCGACGACCACCCGATCCCCTGCACGTTGCGGTGCCCGAGGCTCCACACGGGAGACGCCGGGTCCGGGTTGCCCGGTGCGGGTGCGCCGTCGGGCGTCACGCGCAGGATCTTGCCGCCCAGCGACGACGGGTCCTGGGCGCGGCCGGGCTGCCCGGCGTCACCCGTCGTGACGTACAGGTACCCGTCGGGTCCGACCGCGAGGCGACCGCCGTCGTGGTTGCCGGCCCGCGGGATGCCCGTGAGCACCGGGGTCAGCGCGCCGAGAGTCGTGCCGTCGAGCGTGCCGCGCAGCACCCGGTTGTCGTCGGGCGTGGTCGCGTACAGCGCGACGTCGGCGGTGCCGGCGTCCTCGGCGAGCACCGCGACGCCCAGCAGCCCGCCCTCGCCGCCGGGCGCCACGACGTCCGCGAGCGCGTCCGCGCCCGGACCCGTGACCTCCCGGACCCCGCCGTCCGGTGCGACGAGCACCACGCGCGCCTCGTCGCGCAGCGTCACGAGCGCGGAGCCGTCGGCGAGGAACGCGAGCCCCCACGGCACGTCGAGCCCGGTCGTCACGTCGTCGACCTCCACGACCTCGACCGTCGCCGGTCCCGACGGACCCGGCAGCCCGGTCGGCGAGGTCGGCGCCGCCCCGCCGGACGCGCCCGTCGGCGTGACCGCGGTGCCCACATCCCCGTCCGCCGTGCAGGCCGGGGCCGCGAGCACCACCACGGCCACGGCGAGCGCGAGCGGTGCGTGCCCGTGGCGCCGGTCGCGCCCGTCGCGCCC
>NZ_BHYL01000483.1 GCF_003851725.1 Cellulomonas algicola
GGGCCGGTGGGCGCGGCGGCGTGCACCGGTCGCGGCGCGGCGGCCGGCGTCGGGGCGGCGGCGCGGGGCGTGGTGGGCACGCTGGTCGCGACGGTGTGCGGGGCGGTCGGTGAGGCCGTCGTCGCGGCGGGTGCGGACGAGGCGGGGGCTGCGTGGTCGTCGGCGTCGTCGACCTCGATCCCGTGCGCGGTCACCGCCTGCGCGAGACCCCCGTCGTACCCCTGCCCGACGGCCCGGACCTTCCACGCGTCGCCGCGGCGGTAGACCTCCACGGTGACGACCGCGCGCTCGCTCGTGAGGTCCACGAGCGGGAACCGTGCCCGTTCGGTCCCGTCGCCGCCGCGCAGCACCGCGGTGAGCGGCGGGAGGGCACCGAGGGCCGGTCGGTGCGGGTCGACGCTCACGAGGCACAGCACGGCGTGGACGCGCGTGGGCAGCGCGGCCAGGTCGAGCCGGACGCGGGCGGGTGAGCCCGCCTCCAGCGTCGCGCCCGGTGCCGACGGCTGGTTGTAGAAGACGAGGTCGTCGGACGCCGCCGCCCGCTGCCGCTCGTCGACGAGGAGGACCGACACGTCGCACTCGGCGGCCGCAATGCCGACCACCTCGACGAGCACGCCCGCGTCGGGCCAGGGCGCGTTCTGGCCCCGCCCGAGCACCAGCGGTGAGGTCACCCGACGTACCGGGCGAGCGACGGCACCGTCTCCATCGGCGTGCGGGCCTGCATGCCCTCGCCGACCGCCTGCATCTTCCACGTCGGGCCCTGGCGGTACACGCGCGCCATGAGCATCGCGGTGAACGGCATGCCGCCCGCGAGCGTGTAGCGGGCCAGCTCGGCACCCGTGGTGTGGTCGACGAGCCGGCAGAACGCGTTCTGCACCTGCTCGAACGTGTGGCCCTCGTACGACGTGACGACGAGCATCACGTCCGTGACGTGCACCGGGACGCGGGTCAGGTCGATGAGGATCGTCTCGTCGTCGCCCTCGCCGTCGCCCGTGCGGTTGTCACCCGTGTGCTGCACGGACCCGTCGCGCGTGCGCAGGTTGTTGTAGAACGCGACGTCGACGGGGTCCTTGCCGGCGAACAGGATCGCGGACGCGTCGAGGTCGATCTCGACCTCGCGGCTGCCGAACATCCCGCGCTTGCGGACCGGGTCCCAGCCCAGGCCCATGCGGACCATCGTCAGCGCGACGCCGCCGTCCTTGACGAGCGAGACCCGCTGGCCCTTCGACAGGTTCACCGGCCGGGCCTTGGTCAGCTGCACCTCGCCGGCACTGGCGGTCTCCGCCGCAGGCGCCTGGGGCGCGGGCGGCGGCGGGGCGACGGGCGCCGGGGCCGGGGGTGCGGGCGGCGCCGCGA
>NZ_BHYL01000484.1 GCF_003851725.1 Cellulomonas algicola
GGTCCCGGACGCGCGAGTGCCGGGCGCCCCGGCTCCCACCCTCGCGGCGCCTGCGGGCGCGCCCCGCTCCCCGGTGGGCACGGCCCGGACCGCGGCGGAGGTGGTCGTCGGCCGTGTCACGGCGATCGCGCACCGCGCCGTCGCGCGCTGGGGGCGTGCGCCGGTCCTCGTCGTCGCCACGGCGCTCCTCGTCGGCGTCGCCCTCGCGGTCGTGCTGCTCGTCCGGCCCGCCTCGGCGCCCGAGCCGCAGACGCCTCCGCCCGCGTACCCGGTGGTCGACGGGCCGCTCGGCGACGCGCTGGTCCGTCTGCAGCACGGAGTCACGCCGTGAGCGCGCGGCGGTGGGCCGCGTCGGTGCTGGTCGCGACGGTCCTGCTCGGCGCGACGGGCTGCGCGCGCCCCGACCTCGACGCGGACCGCGCGCGGGCCCTCCAGTCAGACGTCCTCGCCGTCACGCAGGCGTCGGCCGAGGGGCGCTACGACGCGGCCGGAGCGCTGCTGGACCGGCTGCGTGCCGAGGTCGAGGACGGCCGCTCGAGTGGCGACCTCTCGGCCGAGCGGTACGCGACCCTCGCCGCGGCGATCGACGACGTCGCGACCGAGCTCGAGGCGTCGGCGTCGGCGCAGGCCGCTGCCGAGGCGGCGGCGCAGGCGGCTGCCGCCGAGG
>NZ_BHYL01000485.1 GCF_003851725.1 Cellulomonas algicola
GCCGCGACGCGCTGGTCGTCGGCCGCGTCCGCGACCACCCGGGCGCGCACGGCCACGTCGAGCACGGCGCCGTCGCGCGTCGCGGCGACCGCCCGCGCCCGCACGTCGGGGTCGAGCGCGAGCGCCATGAGCCAGTCCGCAACACCGGCGATCTCCGCCTCGGGCAGCAGCCCGTCCGCCAGCGTGCTCTCCCGGACCACGAGCACCTCGGCACCGCCCAGCCCGCGCTCCGCGAGCATGCGACGCAGGTCGGCGGTCACGGCGTCCTCCGTGCCCGCGTCGACCCGGTCGAGCACGATCGCCAGGTGCGTGCGGCGGCGCTGCGCCTCGGTGAGCAGCTCCCACGGGACCGCGTCGGCGTAACGTGCGGCGGTCGTGACGAACAGCCAGGCGTCGGCGGCGCGCAGCAGCTGACCGGCGAGGTCACGGTTCGCCTCCTCGACCGAGTCGACGTCGGGCGCGTCCACGAGCGCGAGCCCGCGCGGGAGCGTCGCCGAGGCGACGGTGCGCAGCGCGCGACCGTCCGTGCCCGGGTCGCCGCGACGCCGCTCGCCGGTCGCCTCGGTGCCGCCGGTGAGCTCGCGCAGCCGGGCGAGGCCCGGCAGCACGCGTGCCGCGTCGACGTCGGGCGCGTCGTCGGGGTGGTGCACGAGCACGGGGCTGCGCGTCGTCGGCCGCAGCACGCCCGCCGTGCTCACGTGCTCGCCGAGCAGCGAGTTGAGCAGCGTGGACTTGCCCGCGCCCGTCGAGCCGCCGACGACGACGAGCGTCGCGGCCTCGGGGTCACGCACGCGCGGCAGCAGGTGGTCGTCGAGCTGGTCCAGCAGCCGCCGCCGCTCCGCCGCGGCGGGGGCTGCGACGGGCGTCGCGAACGGCAGCGACACCACGTCGAGCGCGTCGCGCAGGCCCACGAGCGCGTCGACGAGGCCCGGGGTCTCGCTCGTCGTCACGCGCCGTCCTTCCGTCGTCCGTCCGGTCGGCCGCTCCGCACCCGCAGGTCGGCCGTGCCGCCCCAGCCTGCCTCGTCGCGTCGCGCACCGCGCGCCGACGGCGCCGGCCGCACGAGCGGGGCACGTGCGGTGCCGGCCGAGCCGGTGACGGCGCTCGGGGCCACGAACGACGACGGGCCGCGCGGATCGCTCCGCACGGCCCG
>NZ_BHYL01000486.1 GCF_003851725.1 Cellulomonas algicola
GTGTGGGACGCGGCCGCGGGCGTCGCCGAGCAGCTCGTCGCGCTCGGCGGCCTGTTCGCCGAGCGGGCGCGCGACGTCCAGGACGTGCGCGACCGCGTCGTCGCCACGCTCACGGGCGCCCCGGTGCCGGGAGTTCCCGACCGCGACGCGCCGTTCGTGCTGGTCGCGCGCGACCTCGCCCCGGCCGACGCCGCGCGCCTCTCCCCCGACCGCGTGCTCGCGCTCGTGACCGAGGGCGGCGGGCCGACGTCGCACACCGCGATCCTGGCCCGGTCGCTCGGCATCCCCGCGGTGGTCGCGGTCGCCGGGGCGGGCACGCTGCGCGACGGCGACAGGGTGCTCGTCGACGGCTCGCTGGGTGCCGTGACCCCCGACCCGGATGCCGAGGCGGTCGAGCGTGCAAGCCGGCCGGCGCGTCGGGCGACGCGCCTGTCCGCAGCTGGCGCGACCGCCGACGGGCTGCCCGTCGCGCTGCTCGCCAACGTCGCCGACCCCGCGGGCGC
>NZ_BHYL01000487.1 GCF_003851725.1 Cellulomonas algicola
ACGCGCGACGGCGCGGCTGTCCTGGGCGCGGGCGCGTCCACGGCGGTGCCGGCCCAGCGGGCGGCGTCCGCCGCGCGACGCGGCGCACGGCAGAACTCGACGAGGGGCTCGAGCACGACGGGCCACGTGAACGACCGCGCCACGCGCTCGACGGCCGCGCGCACGTCCGCGGCGGCCGCCGTGTCGACCAGCATGGTCTCGAGCGCGTCGGCGAGGGCGTCGACGTCCTCGGCGGGAACCGTCCGGCCGATGCCCTCCGCGTCGATGAGCTCGGCGAAGCCGTCACCCTCGGTCGCGACGATGGGCAGCCCGGCCCAGAGGTAGTCGAGGATGCGCGTGCGGAACGAGAACTCCGTCTCGACGTGCAGGAAGTGGCAGCTCGCGCCGACGTCGGCGTCGAGCAGGTAGTCCGCGCGGTCCTCGTAACGCACCCAGTCCTCGTTGAAGAAGACGTGCGTGCCCACCAGCCCGAGCTCCTCGGCGAGCTCGCGGCACCGGGCCGCGAC
>NZ_BHYL01000488.1 GCF_003851725.1 Cellulomonas algicola
GGCGCGGCTCGACCGCGCCCTGGAGTCGCGGCGCCGACGCCGGGACGAGCGCCGCGGACCGTCCGACGCCGCGCCGGTGCGCGGGCCGGGCGGCGCCGACGGGCCGCGCGGTCGGCAGGTGCCCACGACCGTCCAGGTGCTCGGCGCCGACGTCCCGCACCTCGGCGAGCGCATGAGCCTGTTCGTGCTCATCGTGCTGGGGGAGTCGCTGATCCAGGTGATCGACGGCGCGAGCGAGGCGGAGTGGGACCGGGCGCTCGCCGTCGCGGGCGCAGGCGCGTTCACGCTGCTCGTCGGCCTGTGGGGCGTCGCGGTGCGATGGGGGTCCGCCGGCGTCGCCCTGCTGCCGCCGGGGTCGCTCGAACCGCGCCTCGCCTGGGGCGCCCACCTCGTGTCCACCTGCGCGCTGGCGACCGTCGCCGCCACGCTCGCGCCGTTCGTCGCCGACCCGACCGCACAGGTCGGCGACCGTGACCGCTGGTTCGCGGTGGGCGCCTACGCGACGTACGCGCTCGTCGCGGCGAGCATCCACGTGGCCCTCGCGGTGCGGGACGGCCGCGCGGGCGCCGACCCCGCCGGGCGACGGGAGAGCGCGCGGCGGGCGGTCGCGATCGGCGCGCCCGCGCTCGTCGTCGTCACGCTCGCCGGGGTGCACGTCGACCCGACGGCGGTCCGGCTCGTCTGGTTGCTCGCGGGCGGCGTCGTCCTCATGCCCGTGCTGCTCGGCGTCCTGCGCCGCCGGGACGAGCGGCAGGGCGACGAGCCCGGGCGCGCGGGAGCCGGCGGGCGCGACGAGCGTCGCGCCGAACGGGACGCGGCACGCGAGCGGCGCCACGCCGGGCGAGCCGGGCAC
>NZ_BHYL01000489.1 GCF_003851725.1 Cellulomonas algicola
GGCCCGCCGCGACGGTGCTCCCGGCCTCGCGGCGGCCGTCGGGGACCTCGCCGACGGGCTCGGGCCGCGCGGTGCGCTGCTGATCTTCCCCGAGGGCGGCAACTTCACGCCCCGACGGCGGCGCGCCCGCATCGACGCGCTGCGGCGCGAGGGTCGCGACGAGCTCGCCGTGCAGGCCGAGCAGATGACCAACGTCATGGCGCCGCACGCCGGTGGGGTGCTGTCCGCGCTCGACGAGGCGCCCGACGCCGGTGTCGTGTTCGTCGGGCACACCGGGCTCGACCGGCTCGTCACCGTGCACGACATCTGGCGCGAGCTGCCGATGGACAAGCGCATCGTCATGAAGGGGTGGAGCGTCGCCCCTGCGGACGTGCCGCGCGACCGCGACGCCGCCGAGGAGTGGCTGTTCGCGTCATGGCTGCGCATCGACGCGTGGATCGAGGAGAACGAGCCCCCGGCCGCCGGGGCTGAGCCCACCGACCGGGCGCCGAGCGGTCAGACCGCGTCGAGCACGTAGACGCGGGGGTGGTGGCCCTTCGCGAACACCCGCAACGTGTCGCGGACGGACCACAGCGCGGACGCCTCCCGCAGGCAGCGCTCCATGACCTTGACCTCGTGCGTCACGACGACGCTCCGTGCTCCCGGTGCCGCCGCGGCCCGTGCGGCCCGCAGCACCCCGGCGTGCACGTCGACGGCCGACGCGTGGTCGCCGTGCAGCGCGCTCCACGGCGGGTCGACGAGCACCAGGTCGAACGCCCCGGCCTCCCAGGGCCCGTCGGCGCCGGGGGTGCTCGTGAGCACGTCGGCCACGACGAGTGTCGCGCGGACGTGAGCGGCGGCGAGGTTGGCGCGGGCCGCGTCGAGGGTCTCGGCGGAGACGTCGACACCGACGGCGGTCGCGGCCGGGCCTGCCAGCAGGCGCTCGGCGAGCAGCGTGCCCGAGCCGCACATGAGGTTGAGCACGCGGTCCTCGTCCCGCACGCCGCCCAGGCGGACCATCGCCGCCGCGATCGTCGCGTTGAGCGCGCCGGGGTAGTCGGTGACGCGCCACGTCCGCGCGGACAGCGGGCGCGGACCGACGCGCACGAGCACGTCCCAGCCGGGGTCGACGTCGGCCGTCGTTCGCCCGCCCGCCCCGCGTCCACCGGCGCCGGTCCTGCGTGCGTCGACGCCCGGCAGGCGCGCGCCGCGGCGGACGCGGACGACCAGCTGGCCGTCGGCGGGGTCGTGCTGCAGGCCGGTCGCGTCGTGCAGCAGCTCGGCGAGCCGCGCGAAGACGGCCGAGTCCGACCCGGCCGCCTCGAACCGGAACGACGACGAGCCGGCGACGCGCAGCGACGCGTAGACGGCGTCGACGATGCGCGCGAGGTGGTCGCCGCTGGTCAGCGACCTGGGCCGCGGCACGTCGAAGTGCAGGGAGACGTACGCGGCGACGGCGGTGCGCAGCCGCAGGACGTCGGCGAGCGGGCCGTCGAGCCGGACCGCGAGCGCGTCGTCCCGACCGGCGACGTCGACGGGTGCGCGGCGCGGAGCCAGCACCTCGACGACCTCGTCGTGCAGCACGTCGCGCAGCCCGTCGAGGTAGGTGAGCTCGACGAGCGTCCCCGTCGGGCGCGCCGCGGTCTGCGACGTCCCCCGCTCGCGCGCGGACCGTGCCGCAGGCGGCGTGCCGCGCCGCTCCCGCCGCTGGTCGCGCCGCTCGTCGGTGCTGGACCGCGGTCGCCGGTCGTCGACGCCGCCGGGCCGTGCGCGTCGCTCGTCGTTCGT
>NZ_BHYL01000490.1 GCF_003851725.1 Cellulomonas algicola
GGGCCGCCGCGTCGGCCGCCGCCGCACCGTGCGCGAGGTGCGCCGCGGCGGTCGCCGGGGCGAGCCCCTCGTGCGCCTCGGTGCGGCCCAGCAGGTAGAGCGCGAGCGCGCGGGTCGGCGGTGCGACACCCGCCGCGTCGAGGTCCACGGTGGGCGCGTCGTGCGCGTCGTTCGGGACACCGTCCGGACCGACCGACGAGCCGAGCGCGCTCGCGAGCACCTGCGCGAGCAGCTCGTCGTCGGGCCCCCACGCGGCGACGACGCGCTGGATCTGCGGGAAGACCGTCGGGTCGCCGCGCCCGTCGAGCAGGTCGGCGGCGGCCTGCGCGAGCAGCAGCCACGCGTCGCGCCGCCCCTGCGCGACCACGAGGGCGCACAGGCGACGCAGCAGCGTCGTGTCGCCCGCGACGAGCACCTCGGGCCAGTGCGCCTGCAGGACGTCGACCGCGAGCGCACCGTCGCCCGCGGCGCACGCGTGCCGGACCGCGGCGGGCCAGTCGGTGTCGCGGCGGTGGTGCGCGACCGTGCGGTGCGCGGCGGTCAGCGCGGCCGGGTCGCGGCGGGACAGCAGGACGCGGCACTGCGCGGCGAACAGCCCGTGCCAGCGGTACGCGGTCGCGTCCGGGGTCGTCGCCGGCGTGAGGAACAGGCCGCGCGCGACGCAGTCGTCGAGCAGCGCGGCGCCGCCGGGCACGAGCGCCTCGGCCAGCCCGGGGTCGATCACGTCGTCGACGGTCGCGAGCAGCACGAACGCCCCGAGCGGCGCGGGCAGCCCGGCCAGGACCTCGTCGACGACGTAGTCCGCGACCGGGACCGCGCTCGACGGGACCGCACCCAGGCGGCGCGCCACGTCGGGGCCCGTCGCGACGCCCATGAGGATCATGCGCACCGCGACCGCCCAGCCGTCGGTCAGCGCGCGCAGCTGCTCGCCGGCCGCGCGGTCGAGCGTCACGCCCGCCGCGGCGGCCACCCGGACGACCTCGTCGGCGCCGAGCGCGAGCGACACCGCGCGCACCTCGCCGAGCTCGCCCGCGACGCGCAGCCGGTGCAGCGG
>NZ_BHYL01000491.1 GCF_003851725.1 Cellulomonas algicola
GAGCAGCACCGCGGTGAGGGCGGCGGCGCCCGCCGCGACGGCGAGGCCGAGGACGGCGGCGCCGCGGGCGCCGGGGCGCCCGGGGCGGGCCGGCGTCGCCCCGCTCTGGGCCCTGCGTGCACGTTCGACCACGTCGAGCTCCTTCGATGTCGTTTGATGTCGTTTGATGACGATGAGTGCACGTAGATCTATCCGAATGTGCCGGGTTCGTCCAGGTGTGTCCGCGATCCGAGCGTCCGGCGCTGTGGTCGTGAGGCTCGGCCGTACCGTGGGCGCCGTGCGCTGGGAGGCCCTCTTCGACGACATGGAGGCGCAGCTCGCCGCGGTGCGGAGCGCCGCCGTCCGCCTCGACGTCGCGGAGCTCACGCGCGCCGAGCGCGCCACCGTCGGGTTCGTGGACCGCCTCCGCGCGGCGCGCGACTCGTCCGTGACCGTCCGGACCGCGCACGGTGAGCCCGTGGAGGGCGCGCTCGTCGACGTCACACCCGAGTGGGTGCTGCTGGCGCTCGGTCCCGTGCAGCGGGCGCTCGTGCCGACGGCCGCGGTCGTCGCGGTGGCGGGTCTCACCGTGCACGCCGCGCCGGCCGCCGCGACGGTGGAACGGCGGCTCGGCCTCGGTCATGCGCTCCGGGCGCTCGCCCGCGACCGCGCCGTCGTCCGGGTCCGGTCGCGCGACGTCGAGCTCGTCGGTCGGGTCGACCGCGTCGGGGCCGACCACCTCGACCTCACGGAGAGCGACCGGCCGACGGGCAGGGCCCGCACGTGGGCGGTCACGTTCGCGACCCTCGAGGTCGTCCGCTCAGGCTGAGCACCACGACCGCGACGCCGGGGACGCAGCATCAGGACCGCGCGCGCCCCGTTCCGCAGCGCCGGCGGTGCGCCGCGCGGTCAGCCGGCCGTCTCGGCCGTCGCCTCCGCGGCGTTGCGGGCACGCGTCTGCTCGTACATGCGCTGGATGTAGCTCTCGAGCTCGGTCGCCTCGACCCGCCACACGCCACGTCCACCGATCTGGATCGCGGGCAGCTCGCCGGACCGCACGAGCGCGTAGGCCTGCGGGGCGGAGATGTTGAGGATCTCCGTGACGTCGGCGAGCGTGAGGAACCTCGAGGCCATGCTCGCAGTCTGGCACGCGGTGGCGCGCTGACTGGTTTGTCCACAACCATGCCTCCGCGTCCCCGGCCGGCTCGGCAGGATGGGCGCCTGCCGTACCGACGACGACGGGGAGTGCCATGGAGAC
This sequence comes from Cellulomonas algicola, assembly GCF_003851725.1. Lineage (GTDB taxonomy): Bacteria > Actinomycetota > Actinomycetes > Actinomycetales > Cellulomonadaceae > Cellulomonas > Cellulomonas algicola. Next base: position 1,238 of record NZ_BHYL01000491.1, read on the forward strand.
GAGCGTGCTGGACCTGCCTGCGCCGGTGGCGCCGCGCCTGCGTCGGCCGGGATGGCGTGATCCGCGGCTGCTCGCGGGGGTCGCGATGGTCGCCGGCTCCGTGGCGCTCGGCTCGTGGGCGGTGCGGTCCGCGCAGGCGACCGTGCCCGTGTACGTCGCGCGCACCGCGCTCGTGCCCGGTGACGTCGTCGACCCCGGCACGCTCGTGGTCCGCGACGTGCAGCTCGGGTCGGTCGACCTGGGCAGCTACCTGCGCGCGGACGAGCCGCTGCCGGACGAGGCGACCGTGCTGCGCGTCGTCGGGGCCGGCGAGCTCGTCCCGCGCGCGGCGCTCGGCGACGCGGCGGAGGGCGACGTCCGCCCGGTCGCCGTCCCGCTCGAGCACGCGCCGTCGCG
>NZ_BHYL01000492.1:0-237 GCF_003851725.1 Cellulomonas algicola
CGCCCAAGGAGCACGTCGCCGTCGCCGGGCAGCGCGACCGCGGCGCGGGCCGCCCGACGAAGCGCGACCGCCGCCTCATCGAACGCCTCCGCGGCCACTGACCGCCTAGACGCCCTCGACGCCCTGCGCGCGCATCCAGGCGTCGACGCCCGTGACGGCAAGGATCTCGGTCACCGCACGCGGGGCGCCGTGGACGCGCACGCGGCGACCGGACTCGGTGACGTCGCGGACGAGGCG
>NZ_BHYL01000492.1:247-771 GCF_003851725.1 Cellulomonas algicola
CGGCGTCGACGCCCGTGACGGCAAGGATCTCGGTCACCGCACGCGGGGCGCCGTGGACGCGCACGCGGCGACCGGACTCGGTGACGTCGCGGACGAGGCGGACCAGGAGCGACAGCCCCGTCGAGTCGACGAACGTCACGTCCGCGCAGTCGAGGACCACGTCCTGGTCGCCGGCGGCGAGCGCCGCCCAGACGGGTGCGGCGGACTCGCGCACCGCGAGGTCGACCGCGCCCTCCAGGGTGATGCGCAGCGTCGTCCCCTCGGTCGCCACCGCGATGCCGCCGCTCACGCGCTCACCTCCGTCCGCAGCCCGAGCCGGGCCGACAGGGCCATCGCGTCGACGGGCGCGCGGACCTTCACGTCGTTGTCGAAGTAGACGAACACGTCGCGGCCGTCCGACGCGGGTGCCGCGCCGCGCAGCCGTCGCGCGTCGGCCGGATCGCCCCCGTCTGCCCAGGTCCGGATCTTCGCGGCCCACCGGTCGAGGGCGTCGTCCTCGTAGCCGCTCGTGTAGAGCTCGGTGT
>NZ_BHYL01000493.1 GCF_003851725.1 Cellulomonas algicola
GCGCGCGACCGCCTCCGCGGTCCGGGCGTCCTCGCGCGCCTCGGGCAGCTGCTGCGCGGCGGACGCGAGCGCACGGCACGCCGTCGTCCAGGCCGCCGGGACCGCCGCGTCGAGGTCGCGCCAGCACCGGTCCAGGTCGTCCCAGACGTCGGGCTCGGCCGACCCCGCGGTCAGCGCGGCGAGCGCCGCCCACGTCCGCACGAGCGCGGCACCCCACGGATCCCCGGACCGTTCCGACCGGGCGGCGATCGCCGCCGCCTCCGCCCTCGCCGTGCGCGTGCCGTCCGCGCCGACCACCAGGCCGTGCGCGAGCCGGGCGAGCCACGGCAGGTCGTGCGCGCGCGCCGCGGTGTGCACGCGGTCGAGCGTCGTGAGCGTCCGCCCGGGGGCTCCGGGCGTGAGGACCGCGTCGGCGAGCGCGGCCCCCAGGGCGAGGG
>NZ_BHYL01000494.1 GCF_003851725.1 Cellulomonas algicola
CGTTCACGCGCGGTCCCCCGCTCGGTCGGCGGGCGGCCCGACGGGTCCGTCGGCGGACGTGCCCGACGTACGAGACGTGCTAGACGTGCGGGACGTGCGGGACGTGCCGGGCGGGAGGTCGGCGGGGAGCGCGGGCGCGCGGTCCGCGCGTCGGGCGACGAGCGCGACCGCGGCGAAGAACACCACGGTGAGCGCGACGAGGGCCAGGTCGGCCACGAGGGATCACACCTTCGGGAGGACGTGCGGTCGCTCGTCACGAACGGCCGGCGGTCCTCGGGAGGGGCCGCACCCGCAGGTCTACGCCGCCGCACGGGCGCGGCGGCCGGTCCTGACGGTTCCTTGACGGTGCCGTGCGCGACCTTGACGGGCCTCGTCGTCACCAGGGCGACGGGCGCTCCGTCCCCGTGCGGGCCCGGGCGGTCCGGACCGGGCACACCGCGGCGTGCGCGGCCGCGTCCGCGGGGCGGTCCCGCAGCGGCTGGAGGCAGTCGAGGCAGACGGACGTGCCTGCGAGGCCGGCGGGCGTCAGCAGCTCGTCGACGACGAGCGCGCACTCGGCGGGGG
>NZ_BHYL01000495.1 GCF_003851725.1 Cellulomonas algicola
GTCGCGGTCCAGGCGGACGGTGCCACCGCGGGCACGGTCGACGCGGTGCGGCGCACGCCCGGGGTCGCCGCGGTCGCCGCCGTCGCCGACGGGGGCGAGGTCGTCCTGCGCGCGGGCCGCGCGGGCGACGCGCTCGCGGTGCACGTCGTGGACCTCGCGGCGCTGCGCGCCGTGCAGGACGGCCTGCCCGGCGTCGACCCCGTTCCGGTCGCGCCGCGTGGCTCCGACGACAGCGTCGCCGTCGTGCTCGTCGGAGACGTCGAGGACGACCTGGACGACGAGCCCGTGCTCGACGCGGGCGGCTCGTCGGCCGCGGTCCCGGTCACGGTGCTCGCGACGCGGGCGACGGTGCCCGGCGCCACCGGCCCGTCGGCGGTGCTGGTCGACGACGCGAGCGCGCAGCGGCTGGGGCTGCGACCCGTCGTCGAGCGGCTGCTCGTGCGGACCGCCCCCGGTGCCGATCCCGCGGCGGTCGCGGCGGACGTCGCCGCCGTCGTCGCGGACGCCACCGGCG
>NZ_BHYL01000496.1:0-497 GCF_003851725.1 Cellulomonas algicola
CGCGGCCGGTCGTCCGGTCGCTCATGTGGCCGCGGAGATGGGTGTCTCGCGCACCACGGCGTGGCGCTGGTGGCGCCGGTTCCAGGCAGAGGGGCGTCCCGGGCTGGTGGACCGGTCGAGCGTGGCTCGCGCCCACCCGGCTCGAACGGCGCCGTGCGTGGAGACGCGGGTGCGCATCGCGCGGATGCTCTCGCGACGTGGCCCGGTCTGGATCGGTCGACACCTGGGGCTGCCGGCCTCGACGGTGGGCCGGGTCCTGGCCCGGCACCGCACCCCGCTGCTGCGCGCGTGTGACCCGCTGACCGGTGTGGTGATCCGGGCGTCGCGGCGCTCGGCGAACCGCTACGAGCACCCCCACCCGGGCTCACTGGTGCACATCGACGTCAAGAAGCTCGGCCGCATCCCCGATGGCGGCGGCTGGAAGGCGCACGGCCGTGGCGAGCGACCCAACGACAAGCGTGGGCTGGGCTACGACTACGTGCACACCGCGATCGACG
>NZ_BHYL01000496.1:507-698 GCF_003851725.1 Cellulomonas algicola
TCGCGGCCGGTCGTCCGGTCGCTCATGTGGCCGCGGAGATGGGTGTCTCGCGCACCACGGCGTGGCGCTGGTGGCGACGTGGCCCGGTCTGGATCGGTCGACACCTGGGGCTGCCGGCCTCGACGGTGGGCCGGGTCCTGGCCCGGCACCGCACCCCGCTGCTGCGCGCGTGTGACCCGCTGACCGGTGTG
>NZ_BHYL01000496.1:708-1029 GCF_003851725.1 Cellulomonas algicola
ACCACTCCCGCCTGGCATACGCCGAGATCCACGACGACGAGACCGGCCCGACCTGCGCGGCGTTCCTCGCCTCCGCGACCGCGTTCTTCGCGACCCACGGCATCCGCGTCGAGCGGGTGATCAGCGACAACGCGTTGAACTACCGCCGATCCAAGAACTACCGCAAGACCGCGGCCGACCTCGCCATCACGTTGAAGTTCATCCGGCCGCACTGCCCCTGGACCAACGGCAAGGCCGAGCGCCTCAATCGCACCCTCGCCACCGAGTGGGCCTACTCGCGCGTGTTCACGACCAACGACGAACGTGCCGCACTCTTGCCCA
>NZ_BHYL01000497.1 GCF_003851725.1 Cellulomonas algicola
GCGCCGGCGACCCCGGCGAGCCCGCCGGCACCGCCGGCCGCCGTGGGGGAGGGCGCCGCCGCGTCCGCCGTCGCGACGACCTCGACTGCCGTGCCGAGCGACGCCGTGCCGAGCGACGCGGTGACGACGACCGACAGCGCCATGGCGCGCCCGGGCGCGGTGACCGTCGCCACGACGGCCTCGACCTCGGCACCGACCCCGACGCCGTCGCACACGACCACCGCGACCACCGCCCCGGCGGACGGCCCGCTCGTCCACGCCGGAACGCCCATCACGACGACCACGGGCGACCCCGCGCGCGCCGCGTCCCCTGCCGAGACCACCGCTCCGGTCACCGCACCCTCGGCCGCGACGACGTTCCAGGCGGCGCTCACCGCCCAGACCGCCCCGGCGACGTCGACGGGCCCCACGCACCCGAACGCGGCCCCGACCGGCCCGACACCGGCGCCCGCGCCCTTCGCCGAGCAGCTCGGCGCGCGGCTCACCGCGCTCGGCGGTCTCGCGCACGGCCGGCACGTCCTCACGGTCCCCGTCGACCCGGAGCACCTCGGCCCGGTCCGGGTCGTCGCGCACATCGCGGCGGACCAGGTCCGCGTCGAGCTCGTGGGCGGGACGGAGGCGTCGCGCGAGGCGTTGCGCGGCGCGCTCGCGGACCTGCGACGCGACCTCGCGCGCGACCTCGGCGGACTCGACGTGCAGGTCGGCGTGGGCGGCGACGCGCCGTCGGACCGCCCGGACCAGGACCAGGGACCGGCCCGCACGGCCGCCGACGCCCGGCCCGGTCGCGGCGTGGTGACGGCCGACGCCGGACCGT
>NZ_BHYL01000498.1 GCF_003851725.1 Cellulomonas algicola
GGTCGACCTCGCACGCGTCGCACTCGAGGCCGCGGTGACGGCCCGCCAGGAGGCCGAGCAGGCGGCGGCGGCCGCGGAGAAGGAGCTCGCGACCGCGCTGCGCGGTGCCGCCGACCGGCGCGAGGGCGTCGCCCGGCTCGCCGGTCAGGTCGCCGCCCGCCGCAGCCGCGTCGAGGCGACCCAGGCCGAGATCGGGCGCCTGCACGAGACGCTCGCCGCTGCCCGGGAGCGCGAGGCCACCGCGCACACCGAGTTCGTCGCGCTCGAGTCCGAGGTCGCGGGCGTCGAGGCCGGCGAGGAGGGGCTCGACGCCGCGCACGAGGCCGCCGCCGAGGCCCTCGACGTCGCGACCGAGCGGCTCACGGACCTGCAGCAGCGGCTGTCCGAGGCCGAGCGTGAGCACGGGGCGCTCGTCGCGCGGGCCGAGACGCTCGAGCTCAGCCTCACGCGCAAGGACGGCGCGGGTGCGCTGCTCGCCGCCGACGGCCTCACGGGCACGGTCGGGTCGGTCGCGGCGCTGCTCGCGGTCGACGCGCGCGACGAGGAGGCAGTCGTCGCGGCGCTCGGTGCCCTCGCCGACGGTGTCGCGGTCGAGTCGGTCGACGCCGCCGTGGACGCGCTGCGGTGGCTGCGCACCGAGGACGCCGGACGCGCGACGCTGCTGGTCGCGGGCGCGCCCGACGCGGGTCCCGTGGTGGACCTGCCGCCCGGCGCCGACCGTGCGGTCGACCTGGTCACCGCCCCGCCGCTCGTCCAGGCGACCGTCCGCGCGCTGCTCGCCGACGTCGTCGTCGTGGACGACCTCGCGACCGCCCGCGCGCTCGTCGCGCAGCACCCGCACCTCGTCGTCGCGACCCGCGCGGGCGACGTCCTGTCCCGGCATCGCGCGTCCGGCGGGTCGGCGACCGCACCGAGCGCGCTGCACCTGCAGGCCGCGCTCGACCAGGCCCGCTCCGGCGCGGACGAGGCGACGGCCACCGCGGAACGTCTCCGCTTCGAGATCGCCGGCGCGACCGCCGAGCAGCAGCACGCCCGCGACGAGCACGACCGCACGCTCGCCCGGCTCAACGAGTCCGACGCCGCACTGGCCGCCGTGGCGGAGCAGCTCGGCCACCTGGGGTCCGCCGTCCGGGCCGCGCGCGCCGAGGCCGACCGCGTCGAGGCGTCGCTCACGGCCGCCTCCGCGACCCTGGAGTCGGACGCCGCGGAGCTCGCCGACCTCACCGCTCGCCTCGCGGTCGCCGAGGACGAGCCCGTCGACACCGAGGCGACCATCGCAGAGGCGACCGAGCGCCGCGACTCCCTGGCCGGCCTGGCCACGGGCGCGCGCTCGCGCGAGACCGAGGCCCGCCTGACCCTGCGCACGAGCGAGGAGCGCGCGCGGGCCCTGTCGGGGCGCGCCGCGTCGCTCGAGCGTGCCGCCGAGGCCGAGCGCGCCGCGCGGCAGAAGGCCGCCGAG
>NZ_BHYL01000499.1 GCF_003851725.1 Cellulomonas algicola
GCACACCGGCGGCGCGGGCGGCGGCGGCCTCGCGGAGCTGGCGGCGCGTGAGGGTCGTGGCGGTCGGGTCGTCGGCGCCGACGCCCGCACCCACGGCGATCGGGCCCGTGTGCACCGCGTGCCACTCGGGCTGGTCGAGGCCCCGGCGGCGGCGCAGCAGCTCGCGGGCGAGCAGCAGGAGCGACGCGAGGACCATCAGGGCACCGACGACGACGCACGGCCACAGCCACGGCGTCGTCACCGTCCGCGGCCACGCCAGCGAGAGGGTGGGCGGTGCGTCGCCCGTGCTCACCGCGAGCAGGCTCCAGCGACCGGGCTCCGCGTGCCACACGAGCTCGGCCGAGCCCTCACCCGTCGCCTCGGCGACCCAGAGGTCCGAGCCGGTCGGGTCCGCCACGGCGGGGGCCTCGTCGGCCGTCGCGTCGTCGGGGGCGGTCGTCGCGGCACCGTCGGCGGGGGCCGCGGGCTCCGCGCCCTCCGTCGCCGCCGCGTCGGGAGCCGCCGACGCGGACGCGGTGGGCGCGGGGGCGGCGAC
>NZ_BHYL01000500.1 GCF_003851725.1 Cellulomonas algicola
CAGGACCGCGGCGATCTCGGTCGTCGTCATGGTCGACCGCAGCCGTACGAGCACCTGGTGCTCACGCTCGGTGAGCTCGAGGTTGCCCCACCCGCCGCGCTGCGCTCGCCGGGGCGCGTCCCCGGCGACGAGGCTCGCGACGAGCGCCTCGTGGGTGCTACCCCACCGCAGGTGCTCGAGCAGCAGGTCGTGCAGGAGCGGCTCGAGCTCGACGAACGGTCGTCGGACGCCCGCGGGCTCGGCGACGTCGAGGGCGCGCTCGAGCATCCGGTGCGCGGCGTGCTCGTCGTCCTCGGCGAGCACGAGCGCGCGCTGCAGCACCGCGACCACGTCGACCGACGTCCGGCAGTGCGAGGTCGCGATCCGCCCGAGCACGTCGAGGCTCACGTGCTGCTCGGCGCCGGGGTCGTCGGCGGGCACCGCGTGCCGCGCTCCCCCGGTTCCGGTCGTCTGCAGCGCGTCCTCGACCCGGCGGCGCGCCCGCTCGAACGCCGCACGGTCGTCCTGCGCGTGGCAGACCAGCGCGAGCGTCGCCGCGGCGCGGACCGCGACCGCGAGCTGCGCGGGACCGGCGAGCGCGAGGGCGTCCTCCAGGTCGGCGCGCGCGTCACCGAGCCGGTCCTGCCAGTACGCGACGAGCCCGCGGACCAGGTGCGCGGGCGCGAGCGCACCCGTCCGCACCCCGTCGGCGGCGAGCAGGTCGACCGCGAGGGCGTCCGCGACCGCGAGCTCGCCCGCGTCGGCGAGCAGCAGCGCGCGCTCCGCACGGCACGCACTCGCGACCGTCGGGAGGGCCGCCGCGTCGGCCGCCGCCGCACCGTGCGCGAGG
>NZ_BHYL01000501.1 GCF_003851725.1 Cellulomonas algicola
GGTCAGCCGAGGGCGCCGTCGACCGCGCGCGCCACGTCGGCCGCGACGCGCTCGCCGAGCGCCCGCCGCCCGGTGCGGTCCACGCGGACCTCGACGACGCTCAGCCCGGGTCCGGGCGCCGCGAGCGCGGGCAGCAGGCCCTCGGCGTCGACGACGCGCGTGTGCCGCACCCCGTACCCCGCGCACAGGGCCGCGACGTCGACGCCGTGCGGGGTCGCGAACACGCGCTCGAACACGCCGGACCGGTCGGGCTCGCCCGGCTCGAGGGTCGCGAAGATCGACCCGCCGTCGTCGTTCGCCACGACGACCTGCAGGTCGACGACCGGCTCGAGCGGACCGCGCAGCAGGCCTCCGACGTCGTGCAGGAACGTCAGGTCGCCCACGAGCGCGCGGACGCGTCGGCGTGGCAGCCCGAGCGCGACGCCCGCGGCGGTCGACAGCGTGCCGTCGATCCCGGCGAGCCCGCGGTTCGCGAGGACGAGCGGGGCGGTGTCCCAGCGGGCGACGAGGTCGAGGTCGCGAACCGGGTTCGACGAGCCGACGACGAGGACGTCGTGCGGCTGCAGCACCCCCGCGACCGCGCGGGCGAGCGCCGGGCCCGTGACGCGCGTGCCGCTGCGCGAGCGTCGGGCGTCCCGCTCCCCCGGGCCGTCGAGCAGCGCGTCGACCGCCGCGTCGGCGGCCTTGCCGGCCGTCTGCCACGCCTCGAGCCAGCCGGTCGGGGCGTGCACGCGGCCGCGCAGCATGCGGGCGGGCACCTCGGTGAGCACGTCGGACGCGTTGCGCGCGGCGTCGGGCCACGCCCCGCCCTGCGGCGCGACGACCACGACCTCGACGTCGGCCCGCCCGAGCAGGCGCTGCACGGGCCGGGACAGCGTCGGCCGGCCGAGGACGACCACGCGCCGGACCGCACCGCCGAGCCGCGGGTCCGCGAGCAGGAGGCGGTAGGCCGCGATCGCGTTCGGTCCGCCGCGCGCGCCCGAGGACGGCTCCGCGAGCAGGGGCCAGCCGCACGCCTCGGCGACGCGTCGCGCGACCGGGCCGGCGCCGTCACCCGCGACCACGACGGTCGGGACTGCCCCCCGACGGCGACCGGACGCCGTCGCACCGGCCGCACCGCCCGCGGACGCCAGGGCCGCACGCGCGTCGACGACCGCGGGCAGCGCCGCGGTCACGGCGCCCGGGAGCCCCGCACCGCGTGACTGCACGTTGCCGAGCCCGACCGCCGACGGCTCGGGCCAGGGCCCGGGCGGCGGGACGAGCGGCTCCCGGTAGGCGAGGTCGAGGTGCACCGGGCCGGGGTCGCCCGTGCGCGCACCGGTGGCGGCCGCGACCGCGCGCGAGACGAGGTGGCGCAGGTCGCGGGCCTCGTCGGGCAGGCCGACCGGTGCGGGCA
>NZ_BHYL01000502.1 GCF_003851725.1 Cellulomonas algicola
GCCCCGAGCCCGTCGCCGAGCGCCGCGCCCGGCGCGGCCGGCTCCGGCAGCGGGACCGGCTCGTCGGCGGGCTCGCGCGCGACCGGGACCGGTGGCGCGGTAGCCGGCGGACGGCTGTCGAGCACCGGCAGCACCGTCGCCCCGATCGCGGCGGCTGCGGGTCTGCTGGTCGTGCTGGGCGCGGCAGGTGCGCTCCTCGGCAGGCGTCGCCGCACCTGAACGGGCCGTCGGGTCTGACGCGTCGCGTCCGTCGTCGTCCGCGCCCCGCGGGCGTCGTGCCCGACGCGTCGCGTCAGTCGTCCTCCGCGCGACGACCGACCGGCCGGGCGTCGTCGGGTGGTGCGCCCACGACCGCGACCGGCCTCGCGTCGTAGGGCTCGGCCGTCACGTCGGCGCGCCGGACGCGGTCGAGGCGGAACCAGCGCACGTCGTCGCGCGTGCGGCACCACGCCGCGAGGTACCAGCGGCCGTGCGTGCGCGTGAGGACGATCGGCTCGACGCGACGGTGCGACGCGTCACCGGCGACGGTCACGTACTCGATCGCGAGGACCCGCTCGCGGGACAGCGCGTCCTCGACGGCCCGGAGCACCCCGGGAGAGGCGACAGCCGCGACGCCAGGCGCGGACGACCGGGCCGGCGAGCCCTGCGCGCCGCCGTCGGAGGGCCCGGACGCGCCGCTCTGCGTGCCCGCGCGTCGCGACCATCCCACGCGCGCAGCGGCGTCGGCCGACGCCGCGTCGGGTCGCGTCCACAACCGCTGCGAGAGCGCCTGCGCGCGGGCGCGGTCGGTCGCGGGCATCGCGTCGAGCACCTTGTCGCGCGCCGTCCGGGCGTCGACGCCGAACGGGCTGCCGGGCGGCAGCGCGTCGACCGCGAGCGCGAGCGCCACCGCCTGCGCGGGCGTG
>NZ_BHYL01000503.1 GCF_003851725.1 Cellulomonas algicola
GCCCCGCGCGCGTTCCTGCCCGACGGCGGCCGGGTGCACGAGGGGCCGAGCGACGTCGGCGGGGAGCGTCGTCAGCGGGGGAGCGGGGCCGCGTGCGGGGCGGTCGTCGACGCGGCGGTGTCGAGCGCGTCGAGCGCGAGCAGCACGCACGCGGCGCTCCACGCGAGCGGCGCGACCGCGGCGGGCGACCCGTCGCCGAGCACCTTCTCCGGGATCGAGCCGGCCGTCGTGCGGTGCGCGTCGAGGAAGTCGAGCCAGCCGTGCGCGAGCCCCGGCTCGCCGTTCTCCGCCGCGACCCACGCGTAGAGCGACGTCTGCGGCGTCCAGGAGACGCCGTCGTCCCGCCACCCCGCGCCGGGTGCGAGCCCGCTCGCCGGTCGACGCATCGTGGGGACGGACGCGAGCCACGCGTCGTGCGCGCCCGGTGCGGGTGCCCGCAGGAACGGCGTGAGCAGGAACGCCGTCGCCGCGTCCGCGTGGCCGCCCGCCGCGTACCGTGCGTAGCCCGACCCGCCGAACTCGCGGATGGTCGCGACCTGGCTGCGCGTCGCCGCGCGGGCGGCGGCGTCCGCGAGGGCCACGTCGCCCGTCAGGCGGAGCAGCCCGTCGGCCTGCTGGAGGCCCGCGACGAGCGGCACGACCGTGCCCAGCGTCAGCGAGCGCTCGGGCACCTCCCAGTAGTCGGGCGACGCGGGCGGCAGGCCCGTGCCCGCGACCAGGGCGGTCGCGTGCTGCGTCGAGCGGACGACGAGGGGGTGCAGCCGGTGCGCGGCCGCCGCGCGCTCGGTGGGGTCGTCGAGCTCGGCGACGACGAGCCCGGCCGCCCACAGCGCCCAGCCCGTGCCGTCCGTCTGCACGCCGCGGTCGTCGGGCGGGCCGGAGCCGTCGGGCAGGTAGCGCGCCTGGAACGAGCCGTCGGCGGCCTGGACGCCGTCGAGGAACGCGAGCACGTCGAGCGCGTCCTCGACGTGACCGGTGCGGGCGAGCGCCACGGACACGAACGCCGCGTCGCGCGGCCACACGTACCGCCAGCGCTCCGACCACCCCGCGACCGCGGCGCCGCCCGGGAGCAGCAGCGTGCGCAGGTCGAGGAGCGCGGCGCGGGCCATCGGCTCGTACGGGCCGCCCGCGCCCGGGACCGTCCCGGCCGCGAGCCAGTCGCGCTGCACCTGCGCGGCCGCGTCGGCCCGCGGCACCCCGTGTGACGTCGCCGCCGTGGCCGAGGACGCGCCGAACGCCTCCGCGAGCGTCGCCGCCGCAGGGTCGAGCACGCGCGAGCCGGGGAGGAACGTCGGGTCGGTGCCGCTGCGCACCTCGGCGCGGGTGCCGTCGGGGAGCAGCGTGACGGTCTCCTGGTAGAGCGGGATCTGCGCCCACGTCGTCGGCGGGCCGACGACCGCGGCGGGTGGCGCGGTGCGCGGCGCGGAGCGGCCGGCCGGGGGGAGGTGCGCGGCGAGGACGGCCAGGGCGACGACGCCGCCGAGGGTGGCGGTGGCGACGCGCGCGAGAGGGCTCGGC
>NZ_BHYL01000504.1 GCF_003851725.1 Cellulomonas algicola
CCGCGGCGCGACGCCGCCGACGGCTCCCGGGGCGCGGCTCGGGTTCGCCGAGTTCGTCGACGGCGTCGACCGTGCCCGTGCGGGTGCGCGCACCGCGCCGCCGGCCGCGGGCAGCGAGGCGCGGACCGCGGGGTGGACCGAGTACTGGCGGGGCACCGACCTCGCCCGGACCGCCGCGTGGGGGACCGGCTATGAGGGCGCGAGCTCGGCGGAGGCCGCCGGGCACGCCGACTACCGGGCGGGGACCGAGGAGGCCCGGGCGGGCCTGGCGGGCCTCACGGGGCCGCGACCGGCGGGCGGCGGCGAGGGCGTCGGCTTCGACGACTACCGCGCGGGAGTCGAGGACCGGAAGGCGGGCACCGGCGCGGACGCGGCACGCAGCGGGCACGCGCTCGGGTGGCAGGACTGCGGCGCAGGCGTCACCGCGGGGAGCGCCTCGGTGGACGCAGCGCCCGCGCAGACCGAGGGCGGCTTCGTCAGCGGGTACCTCTACGGCCAGGGCGCCGCGCGGGCGCACGCCGGGCACGCCGACGTCCCCGGCCCGACGGCGTCCGACACGATCCGCAGCACGGGTCACGCGGGCTACACGGCGGGCCGCGACGCCGCGCGGCTGGACCTCGGTGCGCCGCCCGCGCGGCTCGCGGACCGGACCGCGTTCGACGAGTACGCGGGTGCGCTCGCGGCCGCCCGGACG
>NZ_BHYL01000505.1 GCF_003851725.1 Cellulomonas algicola
CCAGCGCGGCGGTCGCCCCGACGGCGACGACGAGCAGCGCGGCCTCGAGGGACACGCGCCGCACGGTGCGGACACGCTGCGCGAGCCGCCGGCGGTGCCGGTCGGTGGGGACGCGGCGCGGCTCGACGTGCCGCGCCGCCACGGTCGCGAACGCCGCGGGCGCGAGCACCCCGACGGCGACGACGCCGACGACCCACGGCCACGTCACGGGTCCGGGAGCCACGACCGCGCCGAGGACGAGCCCGGCCGCCGCGCCGGCGCCGACCACGACGGCGGACTCGGCGGCAGCCGCGCCCGCCACACCCGCGAGCGACGTGCCGCGTGCCCGGACGGTCCGCAGGGCGGTCGCGCGACGCCGCGCGAGGAGGTCGCCCGCGACGAGCAGGACCAGCGCGCCACCGGCCGCCAGCCCGGTGAGCACGACGACGGCCTGCGACCAGGTGGCGTCCACGCGCGCCCCGACCTGCGTGAGCAGGAGGTCCAGGCGCGACGTCACCCGGACGTCGGACCCGGGCACGGTGAGGACGTCGGGGGACGCCTCGAGCGCGGCGACCTGGCGCACGAGGTCGCGCGCGGCGGCGTGGTCGAGCGCCTGCGGGTCCACGGCGAGGCGGAACGTGCGCGTCACGCCGTCGGGCTCGAGCGCGGCGCGCGCGGCGGGCAGGGAGGCGGCCGAGAGCAGACCGGCGACGACCGTCGTGCGGGCGTCCTCGCGTCCGTAGGCGCGCGGCCCGAGCAGCTCGGGGCGGGCGGTCCACGCCGCGTCCTGCGGGTCCAGCGCGACGAACACGCCCGTGACCAGCAGGGGGACCGTGGTCCGGTCGGCGGTGGTCGCGGCGACGGTGTCACCCGCTGCGACGCCGAGCACGTCTGCGACCGCCTCGGAGAGGCCCACCTGGACGGCCAGGTCGGGCCCTGGACGACCGGGGGCGACGCCGTCGCGCCACCGGACCGCGGGCTCCTGCCCCGCCCACACGTACGCGAGCCGGAGCAGCCCGCCCGTCGGCAGCCCCGCGGTGCTGAGGTTCAGGTCGGAGCTCGCCGCGGACGCGACGGGCGGGTCGAGGACGGCGCCCAGCGACGCAGGCAGGGCGGCGTCGAGCGAACGTGCCACGTCGTCGACGCCGATCGTCGTGTCCGACTCGCCGGCCGTCGCGTCCGACGTGCCCGCGCCGTACCGGCTCGTGACCACGAGGTCGGCGGCCGGGTCGGCCTGGGCGACCGCGGTGCGCACCGCGGTGTCGGCCCGCGCGGTCAGCAGCCGCGGGACGGCGTCGGTCACGGCCACCAGGAGCGCGACCACGACCGCGATGACGAGCAGCGGCCACAGGTCGGCGCGGGCCCGGCGCCACGCCGCGCTCATGCGGCCGGGTCCGTGCGCAGGCGCGCGATCGTCGACCGTCGCACGGCGCGCGACGCGAGCGGCACGACGACCGCAGCGCACCCGAGCAGCAGCAGCACGAGCGCCGCGGTCTGCGCGGACCACGGCCACTGCGGCGCCGCGGCGGGCACGGGGACGAGGCCCTCGGGCGACACCGCGAGCAGCGGCCCGACGGCCCAGCACGCGAGCAGGCCCAGCAGCGCGCCGAGCAGCAGGGGAGCCGCGACGAGGAAGCCCTGCTCGGCGAGCACCGACGCGAGGACCGTGCGGCGCGGCGCGCCGAGGCCGCGCAGCCGCGCGACGTCGAGCTCGCGCGCCTCGAGCGCGGCCGTCGCGTGCAGCGCGGTCCCCGCGAGCGCGAGCACGAGGGCGGCGACGACCAGGAGC
>NZ_BHYL01000506.1 GCF_003851725.1 Cellulomonas algicola
GCTCGTCGGCGGGCACGCGCGCACGGTCGAGGCGCAGGCGCTCGTGGCGTCCGGCTGGGCGCGTGAGGTCGCGGCGGACCGCGCGACCGTCCGCGCGCGCACCCCGCGGGTCCAGGCGCTCACGTCCGTCGAGCTCGCCCGGGAAGGCCCCGCAGCGGCCGCGCGCCTGCCGTCCCCGGCGTGGCGGACGATCCGTGACCGGCTCGCGGCCGGTCCGGTGCTGGTCCAGGTGCCCCGGGCGGGCTACGTGCCCGTCGTCGCGTGCGGGCGGTGCCGCGCGGACGCCCGCTGCGGCACGTGCCACGGCCCGCTGGGGCTCACCGGTCAGGACGGCGTGCCGACGTGCCGCTGGTGCGGTCGGCTCGCGACGTCGTGGCGCTGCGACGAGTGCGGGTCGACCGCGTTGCGCTCGGTCCGCGTCGGGTCGGAGCGGACCGCCGAGGAGCTCGGCCGCGCGTTTCCCGGGGTGACCGTGCGGGTGTCGGGCGCGCGCGCCTCGGGTGGCGTGCTCGACCGGGTGCCCGACGCGCCCGCCGTCGTGGTCGCGACACCGGGTGCCGAGCCCGTCGCGCCCGCCGGGTACGCGGCCGCGGTCCTGCTCGACGCCGCCGTCGGCACGTCGGGCGCCGGTCTGGGCAGCACGGTCGCGGCCCTGCGG
>NZ_BHYL01000507.1 GCF_003851725.1 Cellulomonas algicola
GGCGGGGGCTGCGGGCGACGACGAGGCACCGGCGGCCGGGTCGGGCGACGACGCGGCGGGGACGGGGCGCGCGCACGCGGGCCGCGCGGTGCCGGACGCCCTGCGCCGGCCGGTGACGTGGCTGCTCGCGATCTCGTTCGCCGGCCAGGCGTTCGGGTACTACGCCGTGAGCGCGTGGCTGCCGACCGTCCTGCACGACGGCACCGGCATGGACCCGACCGCGTCCGGCGGTGCGGCGGCGCTGTTCCAGCTGTTCGGGATGGTCGGCGGCGTGGCGGTGCCGATCGCGCTGTCACGGCACGTGCCGATGCGGGTGGTGTCGCTCGCGATCGCGCTCGGGTGGGTCACGCTGCCCATCGGGCTCGTGCTCGCGCCCGGCGCGTGGGGCGTGTGGTGCACGCTCGCGGGCGTCGCGCAGGGCGGCAACTTCGCGGTGATCTTCACGGTCGTGGCGCAGACCGCGGGGTCGCAGCGCGCGGCGCGGCGCATGTCCGCCGCCGTCCAGAGCTTCGGGTACGCGTGCGGCGCCGCGGGCCCGAGCGTGCTCGGCGCGGTGCACGCGGCGTCGGGCGGGTGGCAGGCGCCGCTCATGGTGGTGCTCGGCTCGATCCTCACGATGGCCGTGGCGGCGCAGCTCGCGCTGCGCACCGTGCGTCGGACGGCCTGACGGCGCACGGCTCGAGCGCGAGGGCGCGCGAGCGCGCGGCCTGCCGGCGCGGGGCCGGGCC
>NZ_BHYL01000508.1 GCF_003851725.1 Cellulomonas algicola
GGACGGGAGCGGGCGGTGCCGCGACCGCCGTCGCCACGCCGGCCGCACCAGCGCCGGCCGACGGGCCGCCCTGGGCGTCACCCGACGCCGACCCGCCGTCCACGCCGCCGGGACCCGTCGGGGCGGCCGCGCGAGGGGCAGAGGTCGCGCCGGACGTCGCACCGCGGTGCGTCTCCTGAGCCGGCGATCCGCCCGAGGGTGCGGGACCTGAGGACGGTGCCGCCGACGGCCCGGCGCCGGACGGACGTCCGCCACCGCTTCCCGGCCCGGCCCCGGGCTCGCCGAGGATCCCCTCGACACGGACGTCGAAGCCGAGCGTCTCGCGCACCGCGCGGGCGACCACGTCGGCGTGCGCGCCGTTGCGGAACGTCGCCGCGAGCTGCGGGGTCGTGAACGACAGGCGCAGCGTCGTCGCGTCGAGCTCGGCGACCTGCGCGTTGCGCGGGTCGACGAGCGCCCACGTCACGCGGCGCAGTCCCTTGACGGTCTCGAGCACCTCGGGCCAGCGCCGACGCAGCACCTCGGTGTCCCGCGACCCGCCGGCCGCGGCGGTCGCCGGCGCGAGGCTCGCGGGTGCGGGTTCCGGTGCCGGCGCCGGTGCGGGCGTAGGCGCCGGTGCGGGTGACTGGCCGGGCGCGACGGACTCGCCCCGGTCCGCGACCGCCTCCGCCTCGGTGGCCGACCGATCCGCAGACGCGTCCCCGTGAGGTCGGCCCGCGTCCGCAGCCATCTCGCGAGCGCCCGCCGGACCGCCCGTCTCGGCAGGCCGCTCAGCGGACGCGTGCGCGTCCGCGTCGACGGCGGTCGCGTGTGCGTCCGGGTCGACGGCGGTCGCGTGTGCGTCCGCGTCGACGGCGGTCACGTCGCTGGGCTCGGTCGCGCCCGCGTCGACGGCGGTCCGGTCGTCGGGAACGGTCGCCTCGACGGGGGGTGTGGCCGCGTCGACAGAGCCCCGCCGTTCGCCCGCGGCAGGTGCGGTCGAGTCGTCCCCGGCCGTGCGCGCACCACCTGCGTCCGCGGGCGACGCCGGCGCCTTCACCGGGGGCCATGCGTCGTCCGCGTCCGAGGTGCCCGCGTCCTGCGCAGCGGAGGCACCGTCCGACGGGGTCGTACCGGCCGGCGCGGCCTGGTGACCAGCCGGCGACGCGGCGGCGGACACGGCCGGCTCGGCTGGGTGATCGGCCGACGACGCAGTCGCGGCCGCAGCGGCGGGTGCGGGCTGCTCGGCCTGGCGACCGGGCGTCGACGCGGGCACGGCGGCGCCGCGGTTGGCGAGCGCCTCCCGGACCGCGGCGGCGCCACGGG
>NZ_BHYL01000509.1 GCF_003851725.1 Cellulomonas algicola
GCCTCGCGCCGCCCGCCGCCGGCGGCACGGCCCGCGGCACGACGGCCCCCGCGCCGTCGACCGCCGCGCCGACCGACGCGCCGACGGACAGGCCGAGCGCGGGCCCGACCTCCGCGGATCCCTCAGCAGGGACCTCCACCGGCCGATGAGGTTGGGCGCCGGGGCGGCGCCGAATGCCTGCCGGTGGGGAGGCACGCGTGGAGGACATCGACGAGATCGTCCGTGAGTTCCTGGTCGAGAGCTACGAGAACCTCGACCAGCTGGACCGGGACCTCGTGGAGCTCGAGGAGAACCCGGGGGACAGGCCGCTGCTCAGCAGCGTCTTCCGGACGATCCACACCATCAAGGGCACGAGCGGGTTCCTCGCGTTCTCCCGGCTCGAGCGCGTCACGCACGCGGGCGAGAACCTGCTCGTCGAGCTGCGTGACGGTCGCCGGCAGATGGACCAGGTCACCACCGACGTGCTGCTGCGCACGGTCGACACCGTCCGGCTGCTGCTCGACGCGATCGAGCGCACCGGTGGCGAGGGCGACGTGGACGTCGACGTGGTCGTCGAGGCGATCGTCGCCGTGCAGGAGGGGCGCACCGCCGCGTCGGCACCCGCGGGCGCGCCGGCAGCCGCACCCGCACCCCCAGCAGCCGAGAGCGCCGCCGACGTGCCCCACCCGCGCGAGGCCCCCGCCGACGAGACCGCCGCGGCGGTCGCCGCCGTCG
>NZ_BHYL01000510.1 GCF_003851725.1 Cellulomonas algicola
CGGGTGCGACGCGCGCGATCCGGTGGCTGCTGGCCGCCGACTCCGCGGGCCGGGTCACGTACGGCGACGACGTGCCGGCCGCGCAGGGACGCTGACCGCCCGATGCCGCGCGTGCCCGCCGACGACACGCCGCCCGACGCCCGCGCCGCGGGCACGGGCCGGGCCCACGTGCCGTGGGCCGCGTCCGCTCGCTCCGCCGGGTGAGTTCGCGCCCGCACAGGGCCGGTCGGGTGGTCGTTCCGCCGGAACCGTCCCCTTCGTCCCGCCCCGGGACCATGATGAGGCTGGCGGTCCGGCAGCGCGGCCGCCGCGGGCCGGAGGACGGTGGTCCATGGCGTCGACCGAGGAACGGGCGACCCGCGCGCGGGCCGTGTGCGGGGAGTGCCGCCACGCGTGGGCGGAGCACCCGGGAGCGCTGCACGCCGCCTCCGTCGTGGGCGCGTGCGCGCGGTGCGTCCTCGACGTGGAGCACGGCGACCGGCCGGTGGCGTGCGAGGTGCACGCGCCGTCCGCGGTGGCCGCGGCCGCCCCGCGCGTCGACTTCGCCGTGACCCTCGGCCCCGCCTCGCGCGCGGCCGGCCTGGGGATCCTGCTCGACGCGGTGCGGCCCGACGCGGTCGCGGTCGCGTTCGACCTGCCCGAGGACGAGGCGAGGAGCTGGACGGCCGAGGCGAGCGCCGCGTCGGCGGTGCTCCGGGCCGCTGCGGGGCTGCCCGCCGACACCCGGTACCGCACGGTGGACTGGCTGCCGGTGGACGACGCCGTGTGGGCGGCGTTCCGTGCGGTCGTGCCGCACGTGTACACCGCCGACGTGTGGGGGGCGCGCGGCGTCGGCGACTCGCTGCTGGAGGCGAACGACGAGGGCACGTCGGTCGTGGCGCGGCTCGGCCCGGACCAGTACGCGGCCGCGCTGCACCGCCTGCCGGCGGACGCGCTGACGGTCCTGCCGCGGCGCGCCACGCTCCTGCGGCGCGTCGCCACGTGGCGGCCCGGGCGGCGTGACCCGCGACCGGCACGCGACGCGGGGTGAGTCAGCGGGACGTGCCCAGGCGCTCGCCGGTCGGTGCGGGCACCGGGGCGGTCGATGCGGGCGTGGGCCCGGTCGGTGCGGGCTCCGGCGC
>NZ_BHYL01000511.1 GCF_003851725.1 Cellulomonas algicola
GCGCGTGAGGGGGTCGTCGGCGGGCGCGGCGGCGGTGGTGACGGTGGCGCGCAGCCCGCGGTCGTCGGCGGCGGCCCGGACGGCGTCGGCGGTCACGATCGGGTCGCCGGCCGCGTACCAGACCTCGGTCGGCGTGGGTGGCACGGGTGCCGCGGCGAGCAGGGCGGCCCCCGCGGCGCGCAGGTCGGCGAGGGCGGCGCGTCCCGGCGCGCCGGGGACGACCGGCTGCACGGAGGCCACGACCGCGTCGACCGGGTGGTCGTCCACGCGGACGGTGAGCGGGGAGCCCGGTGCGAGGCCGTCGACCGCCGCCCAGTCCGCGGAGACGACGAGCGGCAGGGGTGCCGCGGTGCCGGGCAGCACGCGCACGACCGGGACGGCGGCGCCCGTGCCGGGCAGCGTCACGTCCGGGCCGTCGGCGGTCACGACGAGCGGCTCCTGGCCGGGCACGGCGACGGACCACGGACCCGTGGCGAGAAGGTCGACCGGGCCGTCCGGGCCCTCGGCCACGACCTCGGTGACCACGACCTGCCGGGCCGACCCGCCGGCGGCGAGCTCGACGCCCTGCACCGTCCACCGACCCGCGTCGGGCGGCGCGGCGGACCACCGGCCGGCGGCACGGGTCGCGGTGGTGGCCCGCAGCACGCCGTCCGGACCGGCCCACCACACGCGCGCGGCCGTCGCGGCACCGTCGACGTCCGCCGTGACGCGCACGGCCGTCGTCCCCGCAGGCACGGGCCACCCCGCGGCGGGTGCGAGGTCGGCGAGCGCGCGGCGCAGGCCCGGGAC
>NZ_BHYL01000512.1 GCF_003851725.1 Cellulomonas algicola
GCGCGAGCTCGCGGCCCTCGTGTCGCGTCGTCGCGTGACGCTCGTGGTGCTGGTCGTCGCGCTCGCACTGGTCACCGCCGTCGCGCTCGGCCCGCTCGTGAGCGCGGCCGCGGGCGGCGCCTCGGTCGTCGGCGGCGCGCTGCTGGCCGCCGGGGCCGACCTCGGGGACCTGTGGCGGTCCGCGACGTCGGGGTGGGTCGCGGGCGGGCTCGGCGCACCCGGTCCCGCGGACCCGCTGCTCACGCTCCTGCTCGTGCCCAGCACGGTCGCGGCGGGGCACACCGCCCCCGCGGTCGCCGCGCTGCTGCTCGGCGGCGTGCTCCTGTCGGGCCTGGGTGCCTGGGCGGCCGCGGGTGCCGCGACGCGTTCGGTCGGTGCCCGCGCCTGGGCGGCGGTGGTCTGGGCGGCCGCCCCGATGCTCCTGCTCGCCGTCGGCGACGGCCGGCTCGGGCCGGTGCTCGCGCACGCCGCGCTCCCGTGGGTCGCGCTCGGGCTCGTGCGCGCGATCGGCGTGCAGCGCGTCGACCAGGTCCTCTCGGGACTCGCGACCGCGCGCCGCGCCGACGACGAGGACGACCCCGACCCGGCGGACGTCGACACGCCCGTGCGGGGCGTCCCGGCGGTGCCGACCGTGCCGACGCAGCGCGTCGCACCGACGACGGGCGCGCCGGTCGACGCCCGCGCGGACGGTGGCTCCGACGCGCCCGGCCTGGTCGGCGCGCCCGACCCCACCGGGTCCCTGAC
>NZ_BHYL01000513.1 GCF_003851725.1 Cellulomonas algicola
TCGCGCCAGCGTGCCGCGTCGTCGGGGCTGCTCATCGTCGTCCTGCCTGCCGGGTGCTCGTCGGGGTCTCGTGACGCCGCGACGCCCCCGGCGTCCAGCACCGGGGGCGTCGCGACACGGTCAGCGGGTGGGCGCCGCCGCGTCGTCGGACGCGGAGTCCTCGGCACCGGACGCGCCGGCGGCCGGCTTCGCCTCGTCCGCGTCGCGCGCCGGCTCGGCGACGACGGGGATCGCGGCGGAGACTGGTGCGGGTCGTGCCTTGGTCGGGCGGCCCGACGGTCGGGCCGGCTTGGCGGGGCGCGCCGGCGCGACGGGAGCCGGCGCGGCGTCGTCGGCGGACTTGTCCTCGGCAGCCGTGACCCTGCCCCGAGCGGTGGTGCCCGACGTGTCGTCCGAGCTGTCCGCACGCGACCCGGCGCTCGTCTCCGCGTCGTCCGAGCTCGTCGCGTCCGGGCCGGCGTCGACGTCCGGAGCGGCCTCCGCGTCCTCGGCGGCCGTGGAGCCCGTGCCCGTGGCCGTGCCCTTGTCCGCCACCGCGTCTTCGTGCGCCGCGGCGCCCTCGTCCGCCACCGCCTCCTCGTCCGCCACGGCGTCCGAGTCCGCCGCCGCGTCCTCCTCCGCCCGCGGGTCGCGCCCCGCGTCGGCGTCGTCCGCCGCGGCGTCCCGTCCGGTCCCGGCGTCGCCGTCCGTCGCGTCGACGCGGCCGGCGCGGACGTCCGTGCCCGCGTCGACGTCCCTGTCCGCGCCGGCGTCGGTGCCGGCCGCAGCGG
>NZ_BHYL01000514.1 GCF_003851725.1 Cellulomonas algicola
GCGCGAGGACGCCGTCGCGGACGCCCGGCGCGCGCGCGAGGAGGCCGCCGACGCGCTGCGCAGCGCGCGCGAGCAGCTCGACGACGCGACCCGGGAACGCGACGAGCAGCAGCAGGCCGCCGCCGACGCCGAGCAGGCGGCTACCGACGCGCGGCAGGAGGTCGACGACCTCAACGCCGCGCTCGTCGAGCTGCGGCACCGGCTCGCCGCGGCGCAGAAGGCGTCGACCCGCGCCGACGAGGCCGAGACCCGCGCGGCGTCCACGCTGCACACGCGCGAGAAGGACGTCACGTCCGCGCAGCGGGACCTGCGGCACGCCGAGCGTGCCGAGGCGGACGCGACGCGCGCGGTCGAACGGGCCGAGGAGGCGCTCGCGGACCTCGACGGCCCCTGACCGCAGGGTCAGCTGCTCGACGTCGTCGCGACGACCGACGCGGCCGTCGCCGCCGCCACCGCGGCGGTCACGGCCTCCGCGGCGGCGATGGCGCGACGCACCGCCTCGCCGCCGACCTGGCCGTCCGCGAC
>NZ_BHYL01000515.1 GCF_003851725.1 Cellulomonas algicola
CTGCCACGCGGGCTGCTGCTCGGCGACGGGTGCCTGCCACGCCTGCTCGGCGGCGGGCGCCTCCCACGCGGGCTGCTGGTCCGCGGCCGGCGGCTGCCACGCGGGCTGCTGCTCGGCGACCGGCGCCTCCCACGCGGGCTGCTGCTCGGCGACCGGGGCCTCCCAGGCGGGCTGCTGCTCGGCGACGGGCGCCTCCCAGGCCTGCTCGGGCTCGTCGTCGGGGACCAGCTGGACCGGCTCGAACGTCGGGGCGGCGGCGGGCTCGGGCTCGACGACCGGCTCGGCGACGGGTGCGTGCGCGGACTCGGCGGCCGGCTCGGCCGCCTCCCACGCGGGGGCCTGCCACGTCGGCGGCTCCCACGCGGGTGCCTCCCACGCGGGCGTGGGCCACGCGTCGGCCTCGGCGGCGGGCTCCTGCGGCTCCGCGGCCGGGGCG
>NZ_BHYL01000516.1 GCF_003851725.1 Cellulomonas algicola
GCCGTCCACGCCGCGACGAGGTCCGCCGCCGCGCGGGCCGGGTCCGCCGCCGCGCAGACCGCCGACACGACCGCGATGCCGTGCGCACCGGTCTCGCGCACGGCCGCGACGTCCTCGACCCCGAGCCCACCGATCGCGACGACCGGCAGAGGGCTGCGCCGGACCGCCGCACGCAGGCCGTCGAGGCCCAGCGGCGGGCCCGCGTCCGGCTTCGTCGGCGTCCCCCGCACGGGTCCCGCGCCGACGTAGTCGACGACCGCGGGGTCGACCTCCGCGAGATGCGCGGCGGTCGCCGCGGACACGCCGACGACCGCGTCCGCGCCGAGGAGCCGCCGGACGTCGGCGACGTCGAGATCCGCCTGGCCGACGTGCACCCCGGCGACCGCGCACCCGCGCGAGCGCGCGGCGAGCGCGACGTCGACCCGGTCGTCCACGACCACGAGGGCGCCCGTGCCGTCGACCGCGCGCGCGACGTCGACCGTCAGTGCGACGAGGTCGCGGACCGGCGCCCGCTTGGCGCGCACCTGCAGCACGCGGACGCCCGCGCCGACCGCGACCCGTGCGATGTCGGCCGGCCGGCGTGACGCGGCCGCGCAGGTGTCGGCGTCGACCACCAGGTACGGGCCGTCGGGCAGGACGCGGCTCACGCGGGCACCGCCGCACGCTCGACCGTCGCGGCCGACACGACGCGGGCCGCGAGGTCGTCGGGTGCGACCGAGGCGAGGTGGTCGACGAGCGCCACCTGGAACGACGCGGGACCCGCGGCGGCGACCGCGGCCCGCTCGGCGGCGAGACCCAGCAGCGTCGTCGCCCCGACCGCGGCGACGAGCGGCTCGGTGACCGCCGCGAGCGCGGCCGTCAGGCCGCCGAGCGCGCACCCGGCGCCGGTGATC
>NZ_BHYL01000517.1 GCF_003851725.1 Cellulomonas algicola
GCGTCGGGGTGATCCGCGCGCCCTCCGTCCGCGTCCGGGCGGCCGGTGGTGCCCGCACGCCGCAGCAGGGGCGTGCGCGCCAGCCGCTCGACGACGCGCGCCCGCAGGGCACCGTCGAGCGCGCCGTCCGCGAGACCCGTCGGGACCAGCGCGAGCGCGTCCCCGCCGTCCGCCGCGACCCGCTGCGCGAGCGTCGCGTACACCTGCGCCGCACGGTCCAGCAGGGCTTCCGTGAGCGGCCCGGCCGCGACACGCCGACGCGTCGGGTCGAGCGGCAGCGTCGCGACCAGCAGCGCCGGCAGCGTCGACGGCTCGTCGGTCGGCGTCGGCGCGTGCACGACGCGCACCCCCGCGTGCGCGCCCGACCGCGGCAGCGCCCACGTCACGCGCCAGTCCCGCGCGGCCCGCTCCTCGACCGGCCGGTCCGCGAGCAGCGCGAGCG
>NZ_BHYL01000518.1 GCF_003851725.1 Cellulomonas algicola
GGCGTGCGCGCCGTGACGTGCGGGCCCTGACGGGACCGCGCCGGGCGTTCCGGGGACCGGCGGGCGCGGGCCCGTCGACGACCCTCCGGACGCGCCGGCCGGCACGGGGTGGCGGTGGCCACCGGGCAGCGTCGAGGCCGGGCCCGCCGAACCCGTCGGGACGGGCGGGCGAGTGCTGCCCGGCACGGTCGACGAGGAGGCGTGCTCACCGCCGCGGCCGGCCGCGGGCGATCCGGTCGTCGCGCCCGCGTCGGGGGCGTTCACGACCGGGATCTGGCCGGTGCGCAGCGCACGTCGCGTCGGGACCGGGGCGTCCGCGGACCACTTCTCGGTGCCGGCGGACGTCGGCGCAGACGTCGACTCGCGTGCCGGACCGTCGGTCGACGGACGGCCGGTCGACGGACCGTCCGCTCCCGCCTGCGTCGACCCGGCGGTCGCGCCACCACCGCGTGCCGCGGAGTCCCCACGGCGGGACCACAGCGCCGCGAGTCCCCGGGCCGGCGGGGCGTCTCGCTCAACGGGTGCACCGGGCGCGACGCCCGCTCGGCCGGAGCCTGCGGCTGCGGCGCCCGGACGAGCGGCGTCGGCGGACGGACCGTCAGGACGGGCGACGTCGGCCGACGGCGCGCCGGGACGGCCCGGCGAAGCCGCGG
>NZ_BHYL01000519.1 GCF_003851725.1 Cellulomonas algicola
GAGCACGACGGCTCCGGCGGTGGCCAGCGCGACGGTGCGACGGCGGGCACGGCGACGGGCCGAACGTGCGAGCGACGGGCGCGGCGCGGCACCGGCACCGGGCACGACGGCGGCACCCGGGACGGCGGCGTCGTCAGCGGGCCGGGTCGCGTCACGCATCGCTGCCCTCCTCGTCCTGGGCGGGCCCGCCCGGCATGCCGCCGGGGCCGCCGCGCATCACCGTGCCGCCGAGGGCCGACGTGCAGCCGCCGTCGGTCGGGTCGCTGACCTGCACGGACGTCGCCGCGACCTTGCCGCTGTCGTCGGCCTCGCCACGGACCGCGGCGCAGCGACCGACCGTGAGCGCGGACGCGTCGGCGTCCACGGTCCGGGTGTACGTCGTGGCGTCGGAGACGACGACCTGCCGGTCGACGGGCTCGTCGGACGAGGCGTCGTCGTCGGACGCCCCCGGCCCGGTCGTGACGGAGACCGTCAGCGTCGCGCCGGAGACGGCCGTGACCTGCCCGCCCACGACGCCGCCGAACGCGCGCGTCGTCGGGGCCCCCGAGGGCAGGTCGGTCGGCGCGCCGTCGGGGCGCTCGCCGTCGCCGCCCCGCGGGGCTCCGGACGGGAGGTCGGTCGGCAGGCCCGTGGGTGCGCCGTCGGGCGTGCCGCCGCCGCGACCGCCCGGTCCCCCGAACCCGCCGACGCCCGAGCACGTGCCGTCGTCGGCGGCCGCGCCG
>NZ_BHYL01000520.1 GCF_003851725.1 Cellulomonas algicola
CCTCGGCCGCGACGTCCCGCGGCCTGCGCGGGCGCCCGTCCGCGTCGCTGGTCGGCGGAGGGACCGCGAGCGCGGCGCGCAGCGCACGGGGGCCCTGCGCGGTCCACGCGCGAGCGGTGAGCTCGGCGCTGCGCAGCCGCACGGGCCGGTCGGCCTGCACGTCCCACGCGGCGTCGACCGACGGCCCGCCCGCAGGGGCGTCCGGGCCGGTCAGCGTCTCGTGCAGCACCTCCTGCGCGTGCGCGCCCGCCGCGCCCAGCACGGCGGCGGCGGACCGCATGAGGTCCTCGACGAGCGGTCCGACGGCGGCCGCGCGTGCACGGCCCTCGCGCGACGACCCGGTGACGCGACCCGACGCGCGCAGCACGGACGCGAGCGGCGCCCCGTCCGCGGTCAGCTCGGCCCAGCGGGCGCGCACCGCAC
>NZ_BHYL01000521.1 GCF_003851725.1 Cellulomonas algicola
TGCGTCGACCGCCAGGCGCTCGGCCTCCTCCGCCCGCCGTTCGAGCCGGCGCCACGCACGCGCCACCCGCCGCGGCAGCACGTCCTCGGCGTCGTCGGCGGCGCGCGGTCCGCGCGGCAGCGTCGTCGCCCACGCGTCGAGCGTGGCGAGCAGCCGCAGGTGCTCCGGCGAGTCGAGCAGCGCGACGGCGCGCGCGAGGGCTGCGTCGCGCGCAGCGGACCGGTCGTCGACGACGCGGCGCTCGACGGGGCCGAGCACGAGCTCGACGGGCTCGTCGACGAGGCGCCCGACGAGCGCGGTCTGCTCGACGTGCGGGTCCCGTGCGGCGCCCAGCACCCGCCCGACCTGCTGCAGCTCGTCGCGCACGGGCTCGGTCACGGCCCGGTCGACGACGGGGCGGAAGACACCGAGCGTCGCGCGCAGCCGGCGCACCGCGACGCGTGCGTCGTGCACGGCCTCGTCGTCGCCGAGCCGCACCCCCGTCTCCGCGGCGAGCAGCCGCTCCACGTCGCGCGCCACCCCCGCCCGCACGGCCTCGACCGCCGTCGCGTCGGCCGGCTCCCGCGACGCGGGCACGGGGACCGCGCTGCCGAGCGCCCGCTGGAGCTTCGACGCCGCACGCGGAGCACCGCCCGCCTCCGCCAGTGCCGTCCCGGCCGCCGCGAGCAGCGCGTCGTCGCCCGCGGCGAGCTCGAC
>NZ_BHYL01000522.1 GCF_003851725.1 Cellulomonas algicola
GGTGCGGTCCACGTCGCCGCGGCCCACGAGGGCGTGGCGGCGGGCGCGGGCGGCTGCTCGGCGTTCCAGGCGGACGTGCGGGCCGGCGCGGACTGCTCGGCGACCGGTGCGGGCGCGGCGGGCGTCGGCGCGGACGCCGTCTCGACGCCGTCCTCACCCTTGCGACGACCGAACAGGCCCCAGCGACGCTTCGGCTTGTCCTGCTCGCCACCCTGGACGAGCTCGTTGAAGCCGGCGCTCGGAGCGGTCGGCTGCGCGGGCGCCTCGACCGGGAGGAACGCGGGCTGCGCACCGTTCCACGCGGGCTGCTCGGCGACGGGCTCGGCGGCGGCCGGGGCCTCGGCGACGGGCGGCTGCCACGCGGGCTGCTGCTCGGCGACGGGTGCCTGCCACGCCTGCTCGGCGGCGGGCGCCTCCCACGCGGGCTGCTGGTCCGCGGC
>NZ_BHYL01000523.1:0-204 GCF_003851725.1 Cellulomonas algicola
CCGCGATCCGGTAGTGACCCGACCACTCGGTGGTGAGCGTCACCGTGTACGTGCCCGTCGCCTCGTAGACGCGGAACGTGTCGTGGAAAAAAAAAACTGCGCTCGACGACCTCGAAGGGAGGTCGGTGCCGTCGCCGAAGTCGTAGTGGAACCGCTCAGGGCTCGCGACGACCTCGACGTCGTACCCGGCGAGGTTCGTCTGGA
>NZ_BHYL01000523.1:214-412 GCF_003851725.1 Cellulomonas algicola
TCACCGTGTACGTGCCCGTCGCCTCGTAGACGCGGAACGTGTCGTGGTCGGGGTAGGGGTGACCGGCCGACCGGGTCCACAGGTCGGTGCCGTCGCCGAAGTCGTAGTGGAACCGCTCAGGGCTCGCGACGACCTCGACGTCGTACCCGGCGAGGTTCGTCTGGAGCGTCTGCTCGACGCGCTCCGTCCGGACGATCG
>NZ_BHYL01000524.1 GCF_003851725.1 Cellulomonas algicola
GCACCGGGACGCCGTCGGCGCCGGGCACCGCGCCGAGGCCGGCGGTCGGCGGCGTCACGTCCACGTCAGGCGGCGGCACGTCCGTGAGGACGAGGCGCACGTCGGCGCCGGTCGCCGCGGCCGCCGCCGTGCGCCGCTGCTCGCCGGTCGTCCCGACGTGCACCGCGGCCAGCGCCCCGGTCGCCGTCGCGAGCGTGACGAGGACGACGGGCACCGCGTACACGGCCGCACGCCGTGCGACCTGGCGCGCCGCGAGCGGGACCACGAGACCCGAGCGCGGGCCGACCAGGCGCGCGACGAGCCCGGTCACCCACGGAAGCAGCGCGGCCGCGAGCAGCGCGACGGCGAGCACGCCGAGCGGGACCGCGGCGACGGCCGCGGGC
>NZ_BHYL01000525.1 GCF_003851725.1 Cellulomonas algicola
CAGGCGGCACCGCGGACCAGCCGGGCGGGCGGGCGCCGCCGCTCGGCGCGCCGGTCGCCCACGACGGGCGGCCGGAGCCGTGCACGGCGGGACCTGACGGCACCGGGGCGTCGGCACGACCTGCCGGTCCCCCGGTCGTCGGGGTTCCCGGTGCGGAGGCGATCGACGCACCTGCCGGACGGTCGGCGGGCGGCCGCGGGCCGGAGCCCTGGCCGGGCCACTGCGGGCGCGACGTGGTCGCCGGGTCGGGTCGACGCGTCGCGCCCTCGCCGGAGTACGGCGGCTGGGCAGGGCCGGAGGCGGACGACGGTCCGCCCGGACGGTCCGACGGGCGGCCGGCACCGGGGCCGGACGGCGTGGGGCGGTCGTCGGGGCGGCCCGCCGGGGGGCCGGTCAGCCACGAGCCGGGTGCGCCGGGGCCGGAGCCGCCC
>NZ_BHYL01000526.1 GCF_003851725.1 Cellulomonas algicola
CGACGACGCCGTTGCCCGCCGCGAAGGGCCGCAGCGTGAGGAGCTCGCCGTGCACGACGGCGGCGACGACGAGCGCCGGGGCACGCGTCGTCGCGACGGCCCGCCCGAGCAGGTCGAGGCGCGCGACGACCTCCTCGCCGGCGGGTGCCGGTCCGAGGCCGGTCAGGTCCTGCGGCGCGCCGGCGCCGCGCACGCGCCCGACGGCGTCGTCGTCGAGCCAGCCGGTGGCCGCGGCGGCGTGGAGCCGGGCCAGGAGCTGCGGGAGCGGTGGGAGGGTCGCGGACCCCCGCGCGCCGAGGTCCGGCATGAGGCGTTCGACGACGGCCGCCGCACGCACGGCTCCGAGCACCCGCTCGACGTGCGGGTCCGGCCGCCCGGGGAGTGCCGGGCCGCCCGGCTCGTGCGGTGCCGCGCCCGTCGCGAGACCGCGCACGACGTCGAGCGTGACCCGGGCCCCGTCGACGGCCGCGCTGGCCCGCGCGCTGCGCAGCCC
>NZ_BHYL01000527.1 GCF_003851725.1 Cellulomonas algicola
GCGCCCGCCCGCCGACGCGGACGAGGCCCGAGCCGCTCGTGGGGGAGCGGCGCGCGCGGCCGGACCCTGGCGGTCGGACGGCTGGCGGCTCGCGGGCGCGGGCGCGCGGACCTACGGCGTGGCGACCGACACCGGCGTCCTCGCCGTGACGGTGGCACCGGCGACATCGCCCGGTGGCGGCGCCACCGAGGCGTCTCCCTCGCCCGCACGTGTCTCCTTCGTCGCCGACGTCACCGTCGACCTCCGCCCGGGTGCGGCCATGGCCGCGGGCGTGGGCGGCGGCGACGCGACGGACGCCGGCACCGGCGCAGGCGCGGGGACGGGCGGAGATGCGGGCGCGGGCACGAGTGCTGGCGCAGGCGCGGGCGCAGGCACCGGCTCGGCCGACGGC
>NZ_BHYL01000528.1 GCF_003851725.1 Cellulomonas algicola
CCGCGGCCCTGTGGCGCGGCTCGGCGGGGCCGGACGTCGCGGACGCCGCGCCGGGCCTCGCGGACGCGCTGACCGCGGCCGCCCGTTCCGCCCGGGACGCGCTCACGGCCGTCGAGGTGGAGGCCCTGCTCGCGCTCGGCCGGCCGGACGAGGCGCTGGAGCTCGCCGTCGGGGCGGCCAGGGCGGCACCCGCCGACGAGGACGCGCAGCTGCGGCTCATGCGGGTCCAGGCGGCGGCGGGACGGACCACCGACGCCCTGCGCACGTTCGCGCGGGTCCGTGACGTGCTCGCCGACGAGCTCGGCGCCGATCCGCGGCCGGACCTGGTCGCGCTCAACGAGCAGCTGCTCGCGCGGTCCACCGACGCATCGCCGGGACGGACGGCGGCGGCGAGGCGGACCGTGGGCGACGCCGCGACGAGCGCGCACCGGCGCACGCCCGTCCGGCACCCGGTCGGCCTGCGCGCCGCGCGGCACGCGCTGCTGGGACGCGCCCACGACC
>NZ_BHYL01000529.1 GCF_003851725.1 Cellulomonas algicola
GTCCGGGGTCCGCACCGGCACCGCCCCCGCGGGCAGCCGCGCGAGCGCGGCGGGCTGGGCCGAGTACTGGCAGGGCGTCGACGCGGCCCGCACCGCCGCCTGGGGCACGCCGTACGCGGGCGCGAGCTCCGCGGAGCGCGCGGGGCACGACGACTACCGCGCGGGCGCGACCCTGGCCCGCACCGACCTGCCGACGATGACCGGCGCCGAGCCGGCCGGCGGCGGACGGCGCGAGGGGTTCGGCGACTACCGCGAGGGCGTGGCGCACGCGGTCGACGGGCTCGTCGCCGACGCGACCCGGTCGGCGCACGCCCGCGGCTGGGCGGACTGCACCGAGGGTGTCGCCGAGGGGCAGACCGGATCGGCACCGTCGCGGACCGAGGGCGGGTTCACCAGCGGTCACCTCTACGGGCAGGGTGCGACGACGGCCCGGGCGGGCGGTGCGGCCCCGACCGCGACGGCGACCCCGCAGGACGCGCTCGCCGCCGCGGGGCACGCGCACTACGGCGTCGGCCTGGCGGCTGCGCGGGCGG
>NZ_BHYL01000530.1 GCF_003851725.1 Cellulomonas algicola
GGCCTGGTCGGCGCGCCCGACCCCACCGGGTCCCTGACCGCGGCGGCCGCCGCGGCGCTCGCCTTCGCCGTGGTCGTCGCGGCGTCGCCCTCGCTGCTGGTCCCGGGCACGCTCGCGGTGCTCCTCGTCGCGCTCGCCGCCCCGCGTCGCCGCGCGCGCCTGCTCCTGGTCCCCGTGCCCGCGCTGGTCGTCGCCGGCCCGCTCCTGGTCGCGGCTCTCGCGCGCGGGCTCGCGGGCTGGCGCCTCGTGCTCGCCGACCCCGGCCTCCCGCTCGCGTCGACGGCGGCCGACCCGGTCGCCCGGCTGCTCGGCGTGCCCGCCGACGCGAGCGCGCTCGTGCCCGATGCGCTCGGGGGCACGGTCGCGGACGTGTGGCCGTACCTGCCCGGAGGCGTCCTCGTGCTGCTCGCCGCGCTCGCGCTGGTGCGCGGCCGACCCGTCGCGCGCGGCGTGCGCGTCGCGTGGCTCGTCGCGGCGCTCGGCCTCGCGGGTGCGACCGTGGGCGCCGCGCTGGCCGTGGGCGTCGAC
>NZ_BHYL01000531.1 GCF_003851725.1 Cellulomonas algicola
GGGGGCGCCGAGCGGCACGGCCGCACCGCCGCCCGGGGGTGCCGTGGGCGACGGCTCGGTCCACGCCAGGCCGTCGGTGTCGGCCGTGTCGGCGCTGCCGGCAGGTGCGGTCGGTGCGGCCGGTGCTGCCGGTGCGGTCGGGTGGTCGCCGGGGACCGCGCGCTGGACGACCGTGGCGCTCGCTGTCGGCGCCGACGTCGGGCCCTCGGTCGTCGGGGTGCCGTGCGACGTGCCGCTCGCGGGGGTGGTCGTCGTCCCGCCCGGCTCGTGGGACGTCGTCGTGCCGCGCAGGGGCTGCGCACCGCCGGAGGGGACGCGCCGGTCGGGGCCGTACGTCGCCCCGGCGCCGGTGGGCGACCCGGTCGACCGCTGGACGTGCGCCGGGGGCGTCGCGAGCGTGAGGTCCGCAGCGGGAGCAGCCGGGGCGGCCGGGGGCACGGGGGTGGCAGGGGCGGCGAGCGGGAGGTCCACGGCAGGTCCGGCACCGCCGCCCGCCGGTC
>NZ_BHYL01000532.1 GCF_003851725.1 Cellulomonas algicola
GCCCGGCCTCGTCCGGCCGGTGCCGTCCGCGGCGACCGCCGCGGGCGCCACCGCGCGTCCTGCGTTCACCGCGCCGACACCGGCGGCCGTGCCCGCGAACGGGACGCCGCTGCCGACCCGCACGCCCACGACCGCCGTGGTGACATCGGCGGCCGGCCAGGCCACGCCGCCTCGCGCCACGCCGACTGCTCCGTCCGGTCCTGCCGCCGCCACGCCGACCGCTCCGTCCGGTCCTGCCGCCGCCACGCCGACCGCCTCGGCCGCGTCCACCGCCCCGGCTGGGCCCGCCCCGGCTGCGCCTCCCGCCCCGGCTGGTCCCGCCTCGGCTGCGCCGACCGCTCACGCCTCGGCTCCGGCGGCCGGGAACGCGCCGACGGGCCCCACGTGGGCGCGGGTGTCCCCGCCCACGTGGGGCC
>NZ_BHYL01000533.1 GCF_003851725.1 Cellulomonas algicola
GGTCCGGCGCGGGCTCCGAGGGCGGGGCGGCGCAGCCGGCCAGCACGGCGAGCGCGACGACGCCCGGGACGGTGCGCCGCAGCACGGGGGCGACACCGCGGCGACCCGCGCTCGACCGTCGGCCCCCGGTCGCCGTCGCCTCAGCGCGTCGGGTGGCGCGGTCGCCGGGGAGGTCGGCCTCGTGCACCGGGCGGGCGTCGCGGGCGGGGGTGACGGCGGCGGTGCGGGCGGGGCGGGTCGTCGGGCGGGTGCTCATCGGCCCTCCTCCTGGTCGTCGGTCGTCTCGATGGGCGGCAGACCCCACGCGCGGCGCCACGCGTCGCCGCGCGAGCCTGCGGGCGGCGCCGGCGTTGCGGACTGCTCGTCCGCACCGGGCAGCCAGGCCGGTCGCACGTGCGCCGACGGCGCGTCGGGCGACGTGGGCGAGCC
>NZ_BHYL01000534.1 GCF_003851725.1 Cellulomonas algicola
GCTGCCGGCCGCGGTCGAGGTGGCGAGGTCGCTGCCCGACACCGGTCCGACGACGGACGCGCCGCCGTCCGGGTCGACGGGCGCGCGCCCCGCTCGACCGGCCGGCAGCCCGGAGCCCGCGTGGTCGCCGGCGTTCGCACGCGTCGCCGTCGTGGGGGTGGTCCTCATGGTCGCCGAGGGCGCGGCGCTCGCGTGGGGTGCGGTCCTGCTGCACGAGCAGCGGGGGGCGACGCTCGCGGTCGCCGCCGCTGCGACGACTGCCTTCACCGCCGCCCAGACTCTCGGCCGCCTCGTCGGCGACCGGCTGCGCGCGGCGTGGGGCGACGCGCGGCTGTTCCGCCGCGGCGCGGTCGTCGGCGCGTGCGGGCTCGCGCTGGGCGCGCTCGCACCGGACCCCGTGG
>NZ_BHYL01000535.1 GCF_003851725.1 Cellulomonas algicola
GGTCGCCGCGCGGGAACAGCACGCGCTGCGCCGGGCCGGTCGTGCCGTCGGCGCTGGTCGTGGAGTCCCTGCCCGACGGCAGCGCCGGCCAGGACGCGACGAGCGCGCGCGCGGTCGACTCGCCCCGGGGGACCAGCGACGGCTCGACGCCCGCCTCGCGCAGCGCCCGGGCCGTCCCGGGTCCGACGGCCGCGACGTGCACGCCCGCGTCGGCGACGATCTGGGCCAGCGTGCGGCCCGCGTGTGCGGCGCGCTGCTCCAGCACCGGCACGGCCGCCTGGCTCGTGACGACGAGCCAGCCGTACCAGCCCGCGCCGAGCGCGAGCAGGACGTCGTCGACGGGCGTCGGGTCCTCGGGCGGAACCGTCTCGACGAGCGGCACGACGACGGCTTCCGCGCCGGCGGCGGCGAGCGCGACGGCAGCCGGGCTCACGCCCGCGGCGGGCCGCGGGACCAGGACGCGCCACCCCGCCAGCGGGCCGGCCGCGGCCGGGAC